>JANOYC010000132.1:0-46034 GCA_031428675.1 Microbacteriaceae bacterium
GAGGCGAAGATCGCGGCGCAAGTGCTTCGCGAGATCCGGCTCCGTCTCGAGTTCCTCATCCAGGTGGGGCTGAGCTACCTCGACCTGGCACGGGCTGCCGGCACGCTGAGCGGCGGCGAGGCGCAGCGCATCCGGTTGGCAACCCAGATCGGTTCCGGGCTCACTGGTGTTCTTTACGTGCTCGATGAGCCGAGCATCGGATTGCACCAGCGTGACAACCGGCGTCTCATTGAAACGCTGGTCAAGCTCAAGAATCTCGGAAATACGCTCATCGTGGTCGAGCACGACGAAGACACAATTCGAGCGGCCGACTGGATCGTCGACATCGGGCCGGGCGCGGGCGAGCACGGGGGAGCCGTCGTGCACTCGGGCTCCTACCAGGACCTCATCGACAATGTGACGTCGGTGACCGGCGACTATCTCGCTGGGCGCCGAATGATCTCAGCACCCGCCTCGCGACGGACACGTGACAAGTCCCGCCAGTTGCGCGTCGAGGGCGCCCGCGCGAACAACCTGAAAAACGTGACGGTCGAATTTCCGCTCGGGCTCTTCACTGCCGTCACCGGGGTGAGCGGCTCGGGCAAGTCCTCTCTCGTGAACGACATTCTGTATCGGGTGCTCGCCAACACCCTCAATGGCGCCCGCCATGTGCCGGCGAAGCACACGCGCGTCACCGGACTCGACAACCTCGACAAGGTCGTCCACGTCGACCAGGCCCCGATCGGCCGCACGCCGCGCTCGAACCCGGCAACCTACACGGGAGTCTTCGACCGCATCCGCACGCTCTTCTCCGAGACTGCGGAAGCGAAGGCGCGCGGCTACCTTCCCGGCCGGTTCAGCTTCAACGTGAAAGGCGGGCGCTGCGAGAACTGCTCGGGCGACGGCACGATCAAGATCGAGATGAACTTCCTGCCCGACGTTTACGTTGCGTGTGAGGTGTGCGGGGGAGCCCGCTACAACCGCGACACGCTCGCCGTGCACTACAAGGGCAAGAACATCGCCGAAGTGCTCGACATGCCCATCAGTGAGGCTGCCGACTTCTTCGAGCCGATCGCGGCGATCCATCGTTTTCTGCGCACCCTCGTCGACGTCGGGCTCGGGTCTGTGCGCCTCGGCCAGAGCGCAACGACGCTGTCCGGCGGTGAAGCACAGCGGGTGAAGCTCGCGACCGAATTGCAGCGCCGATCGGCTGGGCGAAGCGTGTACGTTCTGGATGAGCCAACGACCGGGCTGCACTTCGAAGACGTGCGGAAGCTGCTCCTCGTGCTCAATGGGCTTGTCGACAAGGGCAACACGGTGATCGTGATCGAACACAATCTCGATGTCATCAAATCAGCCGACTGGGTGATCGATCTCGGCCCGGAAGGTGGCTCGGGCGGCGGCCAGGTGGTTGCAACCGGAACACCGGATCACGTAGCCAAAAACCCCGACAGCCACACCGGGAGCTTCCTCCGGGAAGCCCTTATCGGAGCTCGGCACTGACGTGTCCGATACCGTCAGGTGGCGTCCACCCGCCAGCGACATCCCTACCAATCCGGGCGTGTATCGGTTTCGCGACGACACTCAGCGGGTGCTGTACGTAGGCAAAGCCAACAACCTTCGGGCACGCCTCAGCAATTATTTCGCGCCGCTCAGCGGGTTGCACGAACGCACCCGACGCATGGTCCTGAGCGCGGCATCCGTCGAGTGGACAGTGGTGTCGAACGAATTCGAGGCGCTGCAACTCGAATTCACTTGGATCAAAGAGTTCGATCCTCCGTTCAACGTGAAGTTCCGCGACGACAAGTCCTACCCCTACCTAGCCATCACTCTGGGCGAGTCGGTGCCGCGCGCGCTCGTCACCCGCAATCGTGCAATCACCGGCGCCCGCTACTTCGGCCCCTACACGAAGGCCTGGGCCATTCGCGAAACCCTCGACACGATGCTCAAGGCGTTCCCGATGCGCAGCTGCAGCGACGGGACGTACAAGCGCGCGGCGCAGACCGGCCGACCCTGTCTGCTGGGGGATATCGGAAAGTGCGCCGCTCCGTGCGTCGGCCGGATCAGCCCGGAGGAGCATAAGTCCATCGCGCTCGATCTCGCGTCGTTCATGGCCGGAAACGATCGCCGATACACCGGTGACCTCACGAAACGGATGCAACAGGCATCCGCTGATCTCGACTACGAGTCGGCCGCTCGTTATCGCGACCAACTCGCTGCGCTCGAATCCGTGCTCGCCCGCTCTACAGTGGTGCTCGCCGACGATGTCGATACCGACGTGTTCGGCATCGCCCACGATGAGCTCGCGGCTGCGGTGCAACAATTCATCGTGCGCGGCGGGCGCATTCGCGGCGTTCGCGGGTGGGTCGTCGACAAGGAGCTCGACCTCGCGTTGCCTGAACTTGTCGAGACGGTGTTGCAGAACGCTTACGACGTCGACGGCCCGGATCGCGAGGCGCTCGCGCCCCCCCGGGAGGTGCTGGTTCCCGCGCTCCCCGACGATGCCATCGAGCTCGAAATATGGCTCGCCGGCATCCGGCAACGCGGCAAAGTGGCGCTCCGGGTGGCGCAGCGCGGTGACAAGGCGTCGCTCGCCCAGACGGCGGCAACCAACGCCGCCAATGCTCTGGTGCTCTACAAGACCCGCCGTAGCGGCGACTTCGTGTCCCGTTCGCAAGCGCTTGCGGACATCCAGGAAGCGCTGGGCCTCGAAGAGGCGCCACTTCGGATGGAGTGCTACGACGTCTCGCACCTGAGCGGCACCAACATCGTTGCCTCAATGGTCGTCTTCGAGGATGGTCTTCCGCGCAAGGATCAGTACCGCCGATTCAGCATTCCGCAATCCTCCGACGACACCGAATCGATATACCAGACGTTGTCCAGACGTCTGGCCTATCTGCGAGCCGACGGCAAGGATGCCGACGACGCGGAGAGCCCGGCGGTCAACCGCAAGAAGTTCGCCTACCGTCCGAATCTCCTCGTCGTCGATGGGGGCGAGCCCCAGGTGGCGGCAGCTCGCCGCGCTCTTCGCGAGTCGGGGGTGCGGAACATCGCGTTGTGCGGAATCGCCAAGCGACTCGAAGAGATCTGGATGCCTGACTCCGACTATCCGGTCATCCTCCCTCGCAACAGCGACGCGTTGTTTCTCTTCCAACGTCTGCGCGATGAAGCTCATCGCTTCGCGATCAGCTACCAACGGCAGAAGCGCTCGAGCGACATCGCGTCTGTACTCGCCGAGATTCCGGGGCTCGGACCTGCGAGAGTGCGCGCGCTGCTGCGACACTTCGGATCAGTTGCGAAACTCAAGTCCGCAGATGTCGTTGCGATTACCGAGGTGGCAGGGATCGGCCCGGTGCTCGCTGCCACGATCGCTGAACGCCTGAGCGACGCAACGTCGACTCGGTAAGCTGAGGGTTCACCCGTGAGCCGCGAGCACCGAGGACACTACCCATGGCGCCCGAGAACCACCAAGACCTCCTGATCGTCACCGGCATGTCCGGGGCCGGTCGTTCCACGGTCGGCAACGCTCTCGAAGACCTCGGGTGGTACGTGGTCGACAATCTTCCCCCGCAAATGTTGCGAACGCTCGTGGATCTCGCCGGACGCGCGGGGGAGTCAATCCCGCACATTGCTGCGGTCGTCGACGTTCGCGGTGGGCGATTGTTCTCCGATATCCGCGACGTGGTCGCCGATCTCCGCGACAAGGCGAGGGTGCGCGTGTTGTTCCTCGAAGCAACCGATGCCGCGCTGATCCGGCGATTCGAGCAGGTTAGGCGCCCGCACCCGCTGCAGGGCGAGGGAACGATCCTTGATGGAATCGTCGCCGAGCGCTCCCTCATGGGGGAGCTCCGCGAGAGCAGCGACATCATCGTGGACACCTCGGAACTCAACATCCACCAACTCGCGACGACGATCGCGGAGCGCTTCGCCGCCGCTGATACTCCCGGCGTGCGCGTGACCCTGGTGAGCTTTGGCTATAAATACGGCCTCCCTCCCGATGCCGATATCGTCGCAGACGCCCGATTTCTTCCCAATCCCTTCTGGGTACCGTCGCTCCGATCGTCGACGGGACTTGATGGCGACGTGCGCGACTTCGTTCTGGGCCAGCGCGGGGCCCTCGAGTTCATCGGCAGCTATGGCGCCGCCTTGGCTCCTGTGCTTGAGGGGTATCAGCGGGAAAACAAGAGACACGCTACGATCGCCATTGGCTGTACTGGCGGCAAGCACCGATCGGTCGCCGTCGTCGAGGAGCTCGCCACGGCGTTGCGGAATCTACCCGGCGTGGCAGTCAACGTGAAGCACCGCGATCTGGGACGGGAATAACCACCCTCCGATCGCCTCGCCCGAAACAGGTCGGGCCAGAACCAGATAAGGAAAACCGTGCCCCTTACGGCCGACGTCAAAGACGAACTCACGAACGTCGAGGTGCAGAAGACCACGATTCGAGCCGCGGAACTCGCGACAATCCTGCGATTCTCTGGTGGGCTGCACATGATCTCGAGCCGGATCGCGGTCGAATCCGAATTGGACAGCGCCAATTTGGCGCGCCGGGTGCGCAAAGATCTCGCCGAACTCTACGGCGTGCGCAGCGAGGCCGCCGTGCTCTCACCGTCGGGCACCCGACGCACGAACCACTACCTCGTGCGGGTCGTCGACGGCGGCGAGACCCTCGCCCGCCAGACCGGATTACTGGATGCTCGACGCCGTCCGATTCGCGGACTCCCGAACAAACTGACCACCGGTGCCCGGGATGAGCTCGCCGCCGTCTGGCGCGGTGCCTTTCTGGCGCAAGGCACTCTGACAGACCCCGGACGCTCCGCGGCGCTGGAAGTCACCTGCCCCGGCAACGAGGCCGCGATGGCGCTGGTCGGCGCCGCTGGTCGTCTCCAGATCTCGGCGAAGGCCAAAGAAGTACGTGGTGTGCACCGCGTGGTCATCCGCGACGGCGAGGCCATTGGAGCGATGTTGCGCATCATGGGCGCGACCGAGAGCGTGGCGGCGTGGGAAGCCATGCGTCAGCGCCGGGAGGTGCGAGCCACAGCCAACCGTCTCGTGAACTTCGACGATGCGAATCTCCGCCGGTCAGCTCAAGCCGCCGTGGCCGCCTGCGCCCGCGTCGAACGTGCACTCGAGATCCTCGACGGCGACGTACCGGCCCACTTGAAATACGCCGGTGACCTCCGCTTGAGCTTCCGCGATGCGAGCCTGGACGAGCTCGGACACCACGCCGATCCGCCGATGACGAAAGATGCCGTTGCCGGGCGCATCCGACGACTGCTCGCGATGGCTGACAAAAAAGCATCCGATCTCGGAATTCCGGGCACGGATGCCAACCTCCCTCCCGATCTGGACGACGACTGACGAGCGTCTCAGGCATCCCGCTAGACTGACAACCGTTCCGTGGGTCGCCCGAGGCGGCGAACCTGAATCATGTTCAAGGAGATTTCGATGGCTGACTACACCCTTCCCGAACTCGCCTACGACTACTCGGCATTAGCACCGAGCATCAGCGCGACCATTATGGAGCTACACCACAGCAAGCACCACCAGGCTTACGTGACCGGCGCGAACACCGCCCTGGCGCAGCTCGCCGAGGCTCGTGACTCTGAGAACCTCGCGGCGGTCAACAAACTGGAGAAGGACCTCGCGTTCAACCTCGGCGGTCACGTCAACCACTCGATCTTCTGGACGAACATGTCGCCAGACGGTGGCGACAAGCCGACCGGCGAGCTGGCATCGGCGATCGACGACAACTTCGGCTCATTCGATAAGTTCACTGCGCACTTCACCGCAACAGCAATGGGCGTGCAGGGTTCCGGCTGGGCAGTGCTGTCGTGGGACTCCATCGGGCAGCGACTGATCATTCAGCAGTTCTTCGACCAACAAGCCAACCACGCGGCCGGAACGGTTCCGGTGCTCATGCTGGATGTCTGGGAGCACGCGTACTACCTCGACTACAAGAATGTCCGCGCCGACTACGTGAAGGCCTTCTGGAACATCGTTGACTGGTCTAATGTCCAGCAGCGGTTCGAGACGGCCCGCGAGAAGACCGCTGGCCTCCTGCTACTCTCGTAGCGCTCTGGGCCGCGGCCCGAAACCACCACCCACCACCACGTGCGTCTCGTGACGCCAAAACACCTGGAGTTCCATTGACCGTCAAGATCGGTATCAACGGGTTCGGCCGCATCGGCCGCAACTACTTCCGTGCGGCACTTGCCAAGGGCAGCGACATTGAGATCGTTGCTGTCAACGACCTCACCGACAACAAGGCGCTCGCGCATTTGCTGAAGTACGACACCATCACCGGTCGTCTTGACGCCACCGTCGAGCTCGAGGGCGACAAGATCATCGTCAACGGCAAGCCCATCATCGTTCTCGAAGAGCGCGACCCCGCCAATCTCCCGTGGGGCGAGCTCGGTGTCGACATCGTCATCGAGTCCACCGGTCGATTCACCGCGTCGAAAGATGCCCGCAAGCACATCGAAGCTGGCGCCAAGAAGGTTCTGGTTTCCGCTCCCGCTACCGGAGACGACGTCGCGACGATTGTTCTCGGCGTCAACGAAGACAGCTACGACCCGAGCATCCACGATGTCATTTCCAACGCGTCCTGCACGACGAACTGCCTCGCGCCACTCGCCAAGGTGCTCATGGACAACTTCGGCATCGAGCGGGGTCTGATGACCACGGTTCACGCGTACACCGCCGACCAGAACCTCCAGGACGGCCCGCACAGCGACTTGCGCCGTGCGCGCGCTGCTGCGGCGAACATCATCCCGACCTCGACCGGCGCAGCGAAGGCGCTCGGTCTCGTGATCCCCGAACTCGTCGGCAAGCTCGATGGCTACGCACTGCGGGTTCCGGTCCCGACCGGTTCGATCACCGACCTCACCGTTGAGGTGTCCGGCACCCCAACCGTCGCCGAGGTCAATGCGGCCTACAAGGCTGCCGCCGAAGGTCCGCTCAAAGGCATCCTGAAGTACACCGAAGACCCGATTGTTTCCAGCGACATCGTCACCGACCCGCACTCGTCGATCTTCGACGCCGGCCTTACCAAGGTCATCGGCACGCAGGTCAAGGTGGCGTCGTGGTACGACAACGAGTGGGGCTACTCCAACCGTCTCGTCGACCTCACCGAGTACGTCGCGGCTCGTCTCTAGTCGGCACGCACTTCATGACGCTTCGCACCATCGAGTCCCTCGGGACTCTCGCGGGCAAAACGGTCATCGTCCGTTGCGATCTCAACGTCCCCCTGACGGACGGCAAGATCACGGACGATGGCCGTGTCCGTGCCTCGTTGCCCACGCTCAATCTGCTCATCAATGCGGGGGCACGCGTCGTTGTCGTGTCGCACCTCGGGCGGCCCGACGGGTCTCCCGACGCGAAGTACAGCCTCGCGCCAGTTGCCCAACGGTTGAGTGAACTCCTCGGCTCGCCCGTGGTGTTCGCCGCAGACACGGTTGGCAGCGCGGCGAAGGAAGCCGTCAGCGGATTGAAGAACGGCGGCGTCGCCCTTCTCGAAAACCTGCGCTTCAACGCGGGGGAGACGGCGAAATCCGAAGACGAACGCCGTGCGTTCGCCACCAAACTCGCCGAATTCGGTGACGCGTTCGTGTCGGATGGTTTCGGTGTCGTGCACCGAAAGCAGGCAAGCGTCTACGAGCTCGCGACGCTTCTGCCGAGCGCCGCCGGAACACTCATCGCGAGTGAGCTGGAAGTACTCGACAGACTCACCGAGACGCCGGAACGGCCTTACACGGTCGTTCTCGGCGGATCGAAGGTGTCCGACAAGCTCGGCGTCATTCAGCACCTTCTCCCGCGCGTCGACTCGTTGCTGATCGGCGGGGGGATGGTGTTCACCTTCCTCGCAGCGCAGGGGCACACGGTTGGATCGAGCCTTCTCGAGGCAGATCAGATCCCCACGGTGCTGCACTATCTCAGCGAGGCCGAGCGCCTCGGAGTGAAAATCGTTCTCCCCACGGATGTCGTGGTCGCGTCGAAGTTCGGTGCGGACGCTGAACACGTGGTCACCTCTGCCGAGGGAATTGAAAACACCCCGTACGGATCGTCGGGGCTCGGCCTGGACATCGGTCCCGACACCGCTGTGGCGTTCGCCGAGATCGTCGCGGCGTCGAAGACAGTGTTCTGGAACGGCCCCATGGGCGTCTTCGAGCTCGCACCGTTCGCCGCCGGCACGAAGGCTGTTGCTGGCGCCTTGACCCAAGTATCCGGACTCGGCGTGGTCGGCGGGGGCGACTCCGCCGCCGCCGTGCGAGCGCTTGGCTTCCGCGACGACCAATTCGGCCACATATCGACGGGCGGCGGTGCAAGCCTCGAATTCCTCGAGGGTAAGCGTCTCCCTGGACTGGAGATTCTCGGATGGAACTGACCGCACGCACCCCGCTCATTGCCGGCAACTGGAAGATGAACCTCGACCATTTGCAGGCTATCGCCTTCGTGCAGAAGCTCGCGTGGAGCCTGAAGGATGCGAAGTACGACGCGAGTGCGGTCGAAGTGGCGGTATTCCCGCCGTTCACCGACCTGCGTTCGGTGCAGACGTTGATCTCGGCTGACAAGCTGGACCTGAAGTTCGGAGCCCAGGACGTGTCCACGCAGGAATCGGGCGCCTACACCGGCGAAATCTCCGCGGCATTCCTCGCGGCGCTCGATTGCGATTACGTGATCATTGGGCACTCTGAGCGACGCACCCTGCACAACGAAACCGACGACGTCATCGCCGCGAAAACGGCGCAAGCTCTGAAGCACGGCGTCGTTCCGGTGATCTGCGTGGGCGAAACCGCGGAAGATCTGGAAAAGCATGGACCGAGCGCCGTTCCGGTCGCCCAGTTGCGTGCCGCGCTCGCCAGCGCACAAGGGGCCACCGATATCGTCGTTGCCTACGAGCCAGTGTGGGCGATCGGCTCGGGGCAGGCCGCGACGCCGGAGCAAGCCGAACAGGTCTGCGCACAGTTGCGCATCGTGCTCGATGACATCCTCGGACCGGACGTGGCCGCTGCGACGCGCATCCTCTACGGCGGCTCGGTGAAGTCAGGCAACATCGCCGGCTTCATGCGCCAGCCCAATGTCGATGGAGCCCTTGTCGGCGGTGCGAGTCTCGACCTCGAGGAGTTCTCCCGCATCGTTCAGTTCCCGAAGCACGTCGGAACCTGACTCCCAGGCGCCGTCGCGCCATTACACTAGTACACGGCTTACACGCTGTCGAAAGGTACTCCCGTGGAAATTCTCCAGGTCGTGCTGCAGGTTCTCCTTGGAATTACGAGCCTGCTGCTCACACTGCTCATCCTGCTCCACCGCGGTCGCGGTGGAGGCCTCTCCGACATGTTCGGCGGGGGAGTGACCTCCAACCTTGGCGCGTCGGGCGTCGCAGAGCGCAACCTCAACCGCATCACAGTGCTCCTCGGAGTGATCTGGATCAGCTGCATCGTGGTTCTCGGTCTGATCACGAAGTTCGCCGGCATCTAGTTTCAGCGGTCCAGCAGTCGTCACCCGCCATCAGGCGGCAGAACAAGAAGGTACATTCTCGTGGCATCAGGCGGTAGTGCAATCCGTGGTTCGCGTGTTGGCGCAGGTCCCATGGGCGAACAGGATCGAGGCTTCCACGCCGACCGAATCCAGGTCTCCTATTGGGATGAGATGGGCAACGAGACGGTGCGGTATTTCGCGGCGAACCTGCCCGACGAAGAGATCCCCGAGGTGATCGACTCCCCGTCGACTGGACTGCCCGCTGGTCGCGACAAGGCCAACCCACCGTCGGTCGCAAAGCTTGAGCCCTACAAGACTCACTTGGCATATGTGAAGGAGCGCCGCACCGAAGAAGAGGCGGCAACTCTGCTCGACGAAGCATTGACGCAATTGCGGGCGCGCCGCGGAACCACCGCGCAATAGCGTCCCCACTGCAAGAAAGACCCCGAGCGATTCGCTCGGGGTCTTTCTCACTGACGACTGTCGTCTATTCGTCGCTCGACGTCCAGAACAGTCCGGGCGTCGTGAGGTTCTCCGGCACTTGAGCAGCGGCTTCACTGTCGACGAAGAACACCGTGCGCTTTCTGCCCTTCACGCCGGATGCCGGGACCTGATTTCGGCTCGCTCCAGCGAGAGCGAGTCCCAGCGCGGACGCCTTGTCGACACCGGCGAGGATCAACCATACGCGCTCCGACGAATTGATCGCCGGAAGGGTGAGGCTGAGTCGTTCGGGAGGAGGTTTCGGCGAGTTACGAACGGCGATGACCGGCAACTCGCGCTCACGCACGCCTTCCATCTCAGGGAAGAGTGACGCGACGTGCCCGTCAGGGCCCACGCCGAGCAAAGTGATAGCAAACAGCGGCAGAACCGCGCCTTCTTCGGCGTGGTCCGCGAGCTCAACGGCGTAGGCGCTGGCAGCCTCATCAAGCGACATGCCCTCATCAGACGCCGGAAACGGGTGCACCCTCGATTCGTCGAGGGAGATGTGATTCAGCAGGGCATCGCGGGCCTGCTGATCGTTGCGTTCGGCGTGTCCACCGGGAACCCACCGCTCGTCTCCCCACCAGAACTCGACCCGCGTCCAGTCGATCATGTCGCGCGCGGCGCTGTTGTTGATCGCCTCGAGCACGGCGATACCCATGGATCCGCCGGTCAGCACGACGTGAGCCACGTCCCGCTCGTCGAGAATATCCACCAATTTCGTGATGTAGCGAGCGGCGACCGCCCCGGCGAGGGCGGGCTTGTCGGGGTGAAGAAGCACCCTGCGTTCGTTAGTCACGGGTATGTTGCCTTATTTCTGAGTCAGAGCGGTGGTTCCGGCAGCGCTCGTCGGCGTGGTCGCCGACGACAGGGTGGAGCGGGTACCGAGTTGCCCGAGTCCATTCTGGATGACTTCGCCGAACAAGTCATCCGGGTCGAGTCGACGCAGTTCCTCAGAAAGGCAGTCACGAAGACTCCGGCGGGGAAGTGCGATGTCGTGGGTGGGCTGGTCCGGCTGCACGAGGGTCGCGATATTGGCCATCGTGCGCGCGAGCCCGATGACCCCATTCTCACGCGTCAACTCCACACCCTGGATACCACTCGAGCCATGAGACATGCCCGACACCGCGAGCGTCACGGGCACCTTGAGCTGCAGTTGCAACCACGCTGCAAGAAGCACCGTCGACGGGGAATCGATGGAACCGTGCACCTCGATGCCGGTCACTGGAAGATACGGCGGCTGATCCAGCACTGCGGCCAATTGTGCCCGCCACAGGGTGAGTCGAGTCCACGCGAAGTCGGAATCGCCCGGTTGATATGTCGACGAAAGGTGCTCTAACGCCGCGAGCGGGTCATCGCTCGACGCCGCATCGGTAATGCGACGCTGCGCGATCTTGCCGAGTTCGGATTGGGCTGCGACGTCAGGCGCCGCACCCGGCCACCACGCTACGACGGGGGCGTCGGGGAGCAGCAGCCCCATGACGAGACCCTCCTGGTCGGAGGCCGCATCACCGAGAGCGCGAACGATGATGACCTCGCTCGCGCCGGCGTCTCCGCCGACACGGATCTGTGCATCGATGCGCGGTTCGGTAACCTCGTCTGCCGACGTCGATACCACGATCACGCGCATGGGGTGTTCCCGCGACGCTTCGTTCGCAGCCTCGATGGCCTCCTCTTCGTCGGCTCGTGAGGCCGAGATCACCAAGGTGAGCACGCGCCCCAACGCAACGGCGCCTCCCTCCTCGCGGATCTTGACCAGAGTCTTCGAGATATCGCTCGTTGTGGTGTTAGGCAGGTCGACGATCATGGACGCCTCCATTTGCGGCCGTCGCGGGCCAGAAGTTTATCGGCGGAATCCGGACCCCAGCTGCCCGGCTTGTACTGTTCCGGCTGTCCTTGTGTCGCCCAGAACTCCTCGATGGGGTCGAGGATCTTCCAACTGAGCTCGACCTCTTCGTGCCGGGGGAACAGCGGCGGGTCGCCGAGAAGAACGTCGAGGATGAGCCGCTCATACGCTTCCGGGCTCGCCTCGGTGAATGCGTGTCCGTACCCGAAGTCCATGGTCACGTCACGCACTTGCATTCCGGCACCGGGAACCTTCGAGCCGAAGCGAATGGTGACACCTTCGTCCGGCTGCACGCGAATCACCAGGGCGTTCTGCCCGAGGGCTGACATCTGGCTCTCCGCGAAGAGGTACTGCGGAGCACGCTTGAATACCACCGCGATCTCGGTCACACGGCGACCGAGGCGTTTTCCCGCCCGGAGGTAGAACGGCACGCCGGCCCACCGACGAGTGCCGATGTCGAGTCTCATTGCGGCGTAGGTCTCGGTGAGCGACTGCGGATCCATTCCGTCCTCGTCGAGGAAACCGAGTACCTTCTGCCCGCCCTGCCAACCGCCCGCGTACTGCCCGCGTGCTGTCGAGGTCGACAAGTCTTTCGGAAGTCGAACCGCCGAGAGAACCTTCTCCTTCTCCGCGCGGAGGTCGCTCGCATCGAACGACACGGGTTCCTCCATCGCCGTCAGCGCCAGCAACTGCAGGAGGTGGTTTTGGATCACGTCGCGCGCAGCGCCGATGCCGTCGTAGTAGCCCGCGCGACCGCCGACTCCGATGTCTTCGGCCATCGTGATCTGCACGTGGTCGACGTACTTCGAATTCCAGATCGGTTCATACAACTGGTTCGCGAAGCGGAGGGCCAGGATGTTCTGAACCGTCTCCTTGCCCAGGTAATGGTCGATCCGGAAGACGCTGTCGGGCGGGAATACCGACTCCACCACGTCGTTCAACTCACGCGCGGTGGTCAGGTCACTGCCGAAGGGCTTCTCGATGACCACGCGTCGCCACTGACCGTTCTTTTGCTCGGCAAGACCGGATCGGCGCAACTGCTCGGTCACCTGTGGGAACGATTTCGGCGGGATCGACAAGTAGAACGCGTGGTTGCCCATCGTTCCGCGGTTCTTGTCGAGGTCTGCGATCGTTGCCTTCAATTTCTCGAACGCCGCGGCATCGTCGAATTCGCCCTGAACGAAGCGCACGCCCTGACTGAGTTGGCGCCAGACATCCTCGTGGAATGGCGTGCGGGCGTACTTCTTGACCGAATCGTGAACGACTTTCTCGAAGTCTTGGTCTTCCCATTCGCGGCGGGCGAACCCGACGAGGGCGAAGCCCGGAGGCAGCAGCCCACGATTGGCGAGGTCGTAGACCGCCGGCATGAGCTTCTTCCGCGACAGGTCGCCCGTCACCCCGAAGATGATAAGGCCGCTCGGTCCGGCAATGCGGTTCAGGCGACGGTCGGAAGCCAACCGCAACGGATTGAAATCGGGCGTGATATCCACCGGGGACATACGACTCCTTGGTGCTAGTTCGACGTGGCGTGCAGGGCTCGCTAGGAAGCGAGTGCCTTGCGTAGCGCAGGAAGTACCGTGGCCACGTCGTCAACGGTAATGGTGAGGACCGGGCAGCCGTGTTCGGCGAGCACGACAGCGTCGCCGGCGGCCTGGGCCTGGATGAGCTGTCCGAAGGTGAACGGTCGACCTGGGATCTCGACGTCGTCGGCGGTGTTCTGCGTGATCTGCAGGAATACGCCGATCGCAGGACCGCCCTTGTGGAACTGTCCGGTGGAGTGCAAGAAACGCGGTCCCCAACCGAAAGTCACTGGACGCGAAGAAGCGGCAGCCGCGAGGTCGCGAAGCTGCGCGAGCTCGGCGTGCGCCACGCGATCGACATAGGCCTGGATGGAGATGTATCCGCTCTCGGGGACAGTCGCGAGGAGTGCGCGAACGGCCTCACCGATCGTCGACACGCCGCCGACGACATCGGCAGTGCCGCGCACTTCGAGTCCATCGTCGACGAAGGCGGGTGCCTCCGGTTCGGGTCGCGCATCGAGCAAGCTACGCGCGGCGATCTTGGCCGATTCCACGTCCGGCTGGTCGAACGGGTTGATTCCGAGCAGCCGACCGGCGACCGCGACCGCGTATTGCCACGTGATCAGCTGGGCACCAAGCGTGCCCGCGATCTCGATCTCACCATCCGCGACGTGCTTCGTGTCGTGCCAGTCCCGGACCAGCCGCACAACCTGCACGTCAGGCAGGTTGAGTGACAATTCGGGAGCGTTCTTCTCGAGAACCACGGGAAGCAGGCCGCGGCCCAGCTTGCCGGTCGATTCCGCGATGAGCTGCTCGGCCCAATCCGCGAAGCCCACGATGTGAGTACCGTCGGCGACAATCGCAAGCTTGTCCTTCAACGGACGCGTTCCGGCAATCGCCGCACCCAGAACGAGTCCCGGATTCGACCGGGAGTCGATCGCGAGCTCCACGAGCTCTGCCTCCGCCTCATCGAGGAGTTCCTCGATGTCCACTCCAGCGAGACCGGAGGGGACCAGTCCGAAGGCGGTGAGCGCCGAGAAGCGACCGCCGACATTGGGATCGGCGTTGAAAACGCGGTAGCCGGCCTCGCGGGCGGCAACGTCGAGCGGCGATCCCGGGTCGGTGACGATCACGATTCGCTCAACCGGGTCGATGCCGATCGCGTGGAAAGCCTCCTCGAAAGCACGCTTCTGGCTGTCAGTCTCTACAGTGCCGCCAGACTTCGACGACACGACGACGGCCGTATCTTCCAAGCGGTCAGCGAGGGCGGCCGCGACCTGCCCGGGCGCCGTCGAGTCAAGCACGGTGAGTTCTACCCCGTACGTGCTCGTGATGACCTCGGGAGCAAGCGACGATCCACCCATTCCGCAGAGCACGATGTGCTTGACGCCCTCGGAGCGGAGCTTGTCGCGCAAGGCGAGGATTTCCGGAACCAGGGGAGTGGAGATCGACACGGATTCGGTCCAGCCGAGACGTTTCGCCGATTCTTCTTCGGCGTCTGGTCCCCACAGGGTCTCGTCCTGGTTGGTGATGCGGCTCGCGACGAGGTCGCTGACGAGCTGAGGCACTACGCGGTCGACGGCTTCCGCCGCTGCTCCGCTGACAGCGACCTTCAGGCTCACTTCGCGGCCTCGAGCGCCGCGGTCACAGTGTCGAGCAATTCGTTCCAGGAGACGATGAACTTCTCAACGCCCTCTTTCTCGAGCAACTGCGTCACGTCGTCGTAGGACACGCCGAGCGCGGCAATGGCATCGAGCACCTCGTTGGCGTCGCCATAGAAACCGGTGACCCGGTCTCCCTCGATAACGCCGTGGTCGAAGGTCGCTTCCAGCGTCTTCTCGGGCATGGTGTTCACCGTCTCGGCAACCGCGAGCTCGGTGACGTACAGGGTGTCGGGGAGACTCGGGTCCTTGACGCCAGTCGACGCCCACAGTGGCCGCTGCTTGTTGGCACCGGCGTTCAGCAGGGTCGTCGCGCGCTCCGAAGCGAATTCTGACTCGTATGCCTCGTAGGCCAGACGGGCGTTTGCAATGCCGGCCTTGCTCTTGAGCGCGACAGCTTCATCCGTGCCGATCGCGTCGAGTCGCTTGTCGAACTCGGTGTCGACGCGCGAGACGAAGAACGATGCAACAGAGTGGATCGTCGACAGGTCGATGCCAGCCGAGTGCGCCTTCTCCAGCCCAGCGAGGTAGGCATCGATGACAGCGCGGTAACGTTCGAGGCTGAAGATCAGGGTCACGTTCACGCTGATACCCGAGCCGATGACCTCGGTGATCGCCTCAAGACCCTCGACCGTTGCTGGAATCTTGATCATGGCGTTCGGGCGGTTGACCTTAGCCCACAACTGCTTCGCCTGATCGATGGTGGCGGCCGCGTTGTGCGCGAGCCCAGGTTCGACCTCGATCGACACGCGGCCGTCGAAGCCCTGCGTCGAGTCGTAGATGTCACGGAAGATGTCGCTTGCGTTCGCGACGTCGTCCGTCGTGATTTCAAACACGGCTTCGGTGACGCTCTTACCCGCAGCTGCGAGTTCGGCGACCTGAGCGTCGTACGCCTCGCCTTTCGCGAGAGCGCTCGCGAAGATCGTCGGGTTGGTGGTGACGCCGACGACGTTGCGTTCGGCAATGATCTTCTGGAGTCCTCCGGAAGCGATCCGCTCGCGAGAGAGGTCGTCGAGCCAGATGCTCACACCGAGCGAGGACAGTTGTTCAGTTGACGTAGTCATGTGTTTCTTCCTACTTGCTCGAGGGATTTACTGTGCTGCGATGGATTCGCGGGCCGCGGCGGCCGCGGCTTCGGCGGTGATGCCGAACTCGCGGAACAGCGTCTGGTAGTCCGCGGATGCGCCGAAATGCTCAATGGATACGCTGCGGCCCTTGTCACCAACGATCGGACGCCAGCTCAGGTCGATCCCCGCCTCGATCGATACGCGAGCGCCGACGGATGCGGGGAGCACCGATTCCCGGTATTCCTCGCTCTGCTCGGCGAACCACTCGAGGCTCGGTGCAGACACGACGCGGGCGTTCACGCCCTCGGCCTTCAGTTGTTCGCGCGCTGCCACCGCGACCTGCACCTCGGAACCAGTCGCGATGAAGATGACGTCTGGGGTTCCGTTCGGTGCCTCGGCCAGAATGTACGCACCGCGAGCGACGTGCTTGGCTGCGGCGAAGGTCTCGCCCGACGCCGCATCGTCGCCACGTTCGAATACCGGGAGATTCTGCCTGCTGAGGGCTATTCCCGCCGGGCCCTCACGGCGCTCGAGGATGGTCTTCCACGCCCATGCGGTCTCATTCGCATCCGCGGGCCGCACGATCTCGAGGCCCGGGATGGCGCGCAGTGTCGCCAGCTGCTCGATCGGCTGGTGCGTCGGACCGTCTTCACCGAG
This sequence comes from Microbacteriaceae bacterium, assembly GCA_031428675.1. Lineage (GTDB taxonomy): Bacteria > Actinomycetota > Actinomycetes > Actinomycetales > Microbacteriaceae > JANOYC01. Next base: position 16,691 of record JANOYC010000132.1, read on the forward strand.
GGCCACAGAGTCGTGGGTCCACACGTAAATCGCAGGCGACTTCATGAGCGCGGCAAGCCGAACCGCCGGGCGCATGTAGTCGCTGAAGATGAGGAAGGTACCGCCGAAGGGGCGAGTGTTTCCGTGGAGCACAATGCCGTTGAGGATCGATCCCATGGCGTGTTCGCGAATGCCGAAGTGCAAAACGCGACCATAGGGATTTCCGGTCCACTCGTGCGTCGAGTGCTCGCTCGGGATGAACGAGCCACCGCCGTTGATCGTGGTGAGGTTCGACTCGGCGAGGTCGGATGACCCTCCCCACAGTTCCGGCATGACGGCGGCGATGGCGTTGATCACCTTGCCCGATGCGGCACGAGTGGAAACGTCTTTGCCCGCTTCGAACTCCGGCAGCGCCGACTCAAGACCGGCCGGCGCAGCGCCAGAGAGAATGCGCTCGAGGAGCGACTTTCGATCGGGGTTGGCCGCGGCCCACGCGTCGAAGGCGGTCCGCCATTCAGCGTGTTGTTCGGCGCCGCGCTCGATGGCCTTCCGGGTGTGCGCGATGACCTCGTCCGCCACGACAAAGCTCTCGGCCGGATCGAAACCGAGCACCTCCTTGGTCGCAGCGAGTTCGTCGGCACCCAAAGCGGAACCGTGAATCTTGCCCGTGTTCTGCTTCTTCGGCGCCGGCCAGCCGATGATCGTTTTCAGGATGATCAGTGACGGCTTGGACGTTTCGGCCTTGGCCGCCTCGAGCGCGTCGTTGAGCGCGTGGATGTCCTCTACGTACTCGCCCGTCTGCTTCCAGTCGACCGTTTGCACATCCCAGCCGTACGCGGTGTAGCGAGCGGCCACGTCTTCGGTGAAGGCGATGTTGGTGTCGTCCTCGATGGAAATCTGGTTGCTGTCGTAGATGGCAATGAGGTTGCCGAGCTGTTGGTGGCCGGCGAGCGAACCGGCTTCGCTCGTGACGCCCTCCTGCATGTCGCCGTCGCCGGCGATCACGTAGACGAAGTGGTCGAACGGGCTCTCGCCAGCGGCGGTGTCGGGGTCGAACAGGCCGCGTTCAAAGCGCGAGGCGTACGCGAAGCCGACGGCCGACGCTAGTCCCTGTCCGAGCGGACCGGTGGTGATCTCGACGCCGTCGGTGTGGCCGTACTCCGGGTGACCGGGAGTCTTCGAGCCCCAGGTTCGAAGCGCCTTGAGGTCATCGAGCTCGAGGCCATAGCCGCCGAGGTACAACTGCACGTACTGAGTCAGTGAGCTGTGACCCACGGAGAGAATGAATCGGTCACGACCGATCCATTCGTTGTCACTGGGGTCGCGTCGCATCACCTTCTGGAACAGGAGGTAGGCGACGGGCGCCAAGCTCATCGCCGTGCCGGGATGGCCGTTGCCGACCTTCTCCACAGCATCCGCCGCGAGAACTCGCGCGGTGTTGACGGCCTTGTTGTCAATGGAATCCCATTGGAGAGCTGCCACTTGGATTAATAACCCTTCGATCATTGCCCGCCAGCGGAGCTCAATCGAGTATCCGCCCGCGCGGTTTAGCCTGCCGTTGTCGTCAGCCACGACACCGCGGGCAAGGCAGACCGCGAGGAGTGGCGGTCTGGACTATGAGGTACCAGCGGCTGGCAAGCACACTCAGTATAGGGAACCAACGGTATTCCGAGAGCAATTCGGCTATGAGCCGTCGGTACGGCCGCACAGCAATCGCTTAGACTCGGGGCGGAAAGTCCTGCAGCCGAAGAGGAGTCATGCACACTGCCGCGGAAAACCGCGTTGTTCCGAGCCAAATCGGGCCGATGCGGAAGGTCAAGGCGTATGTGGCCCTCACCAAGCCACGTGTCATTGAGTTACTTCTCGTGACAACAGCTCCAGTCATGATCCTCGCCCAGAACGGTCTCCCCAGCCTGTGGCTCGTGCTCGCAACCCTCGCTGGCGGCGCTCTCAGCGCGGGATCGGCGAGTGCGTTCAACTGCTACATCGATCGCGACATCGATCGACTGATGAAGCGAACCCAGACCCGACCGTTGGTCACCGGTGAGCTCTCCGATAAAGAGGCGCTGGTCTTCGCATGGACGATAGGGATCGCGTCGATTGCGTGGCTCGCAGTTTTCACCAACTGGCTCGCTGCATCCCTGTCGCTCGCCGCAATTCTCGTCTACGTGTTCGTCTACACACTGTGGCTTAAGCGGCGCACTGAGCAGAACATCATCTGGGGCGGAATCGCGGGATGTTTTCCGGTGCTCATCGGCTGGTCAGCCGTCACGGGTTCGCTCACCTGGACTCCGGTGATCCTCTTCGCCGTCGTCTTCCTGTGGACACCGCCGCACTACTGGCCGCTGTCGATGAAATACCGCGACGACTACGAGAACGCGCACGTGCCCATGCTCGCGGTGGTTCGCGGTCGTAGCGTAGTCGGCCTGCAGGTGATCCTTTACTCCTGGGCGACCGTCGCCTGTTCGCTGTTGCTGATCCCGGTTGCTCCGATGGGCCTGCTCTACACGGTTGTCGCAGTCGGCTCGGGCGCGTGGTTCATCGTCGAGTCACACCGCTTGTACGCTCGCGCCATTCGCCAAGAAGACCCGAAGCCGATGCGCGTCTTCCACAGTTCGATCAGCTACTTGACGCTTGTCTTTCTGGCCGTCGGAATCGATCCCCTTCTTCCGTTCTAGCCCGTTCAGCTGAGGCGCCGTGCTGGCGGTCGTTAGCTGCAAGCACGACCGCGGTCATCACCGACGCAAGCACGCACGCGAGCAGCATATGGATGCCCACCAGCAGCGCGGGCAGTCCCAATCGCGACTGCGCGATGCCGACGGCGACCTGTACAAGCTCCACGCCGAGAAGGGCGACTGCCAACGTTCGCACTCGCGGACGACGGAGCGTGTGGGCGAGCGCGATCAGCGCGACGGTGAGCGCGAGCGTGATGTAGGCGGGCCAGCTGTGCACGTGCTGCAGAAACTCCGAGTCGAGTCCGTTGCGCGCGGCCCCGTGGTCTCCGGCGTGCGGGCCGGATCCGGTCGTGGCTATTCCGGCCAGAATCGTGAGCATGACGAACAATGACGTCGTGAGCGAGAGCCTCCTGAGGAGGGCCGGCTCGAGATCGTTCCAGACCCGGCCGCGATACACCCGCCAGACAAGCACGGTCGCGATCGAAACGAGAGCGATCGAAAGCACGAAGTGCAAGCCGACGACCCACGGATTCAGCCCGGTGAGCACGGTGATGCCCCCGATGATGGCCTGCGCAGGAATGCCCAGCCCGAGCAGGAGCGCTGGCGCAAAGAGATCGCGACGCTCGCGACGCAGGCGCATCACCAGCAAGAACATGGCGATCGCGATGACGACAAGCACGAATGTCAGCAGGCGGTTACCGAACTCGATAACGCCGTGGATGCCCATCTCCGGTGTGGCGATGAGCGACTCTGGGGTGCAGGACGGCCACGTGGGGCAACCGAGTCCCGACCCGGTCAGACGCACTGCGCCTCCCGTGACCACGATAAGAATCTGACTCACGAGAGACAACCAGGCCGCGACCCGCACGCGACGATCGACGACGGTCGGCAGCCACCGCACGATGGCATTGATTGTCGAGCCCACTGTTGATCTCCTGCTCTTTCCCGTCATTGACGCGGACTCCCTGTAGAATTGACAGGTTCAGGAACACAACCCATGCCGGGGAGTCAGCGTTGACGCGGGGTCGGTACCCCAGATCCTGTTTCAGTCTAGGCACGCCCCAGAACGGTCACGTCCAGAGATTTCCCCGGTGAGCAATGTGTACGGGAATGCCGCGGGAATCACTCGGGTTGCCCACGACAGGAAAGGTATCCATGTCAGATGTGCTGATCAACCGCCCCGAGCTCCATTCACTGGGCCAATACGAATTCGGATGGTCGGACACCGACGTCGCTGGCGCCACGGCCCAACGCGGCCTATCCACGGCCGTCGTCGAGAACATCTCTGCCCTCAAAAGCGAGCCGGAATCGATGTTGAAGACGCGCCTCAAAGGGCTCCAACTATTCGAACGCAAGCCCATGCCGACGTGGGGCGCAGACCTGTCGGGCATCGATTTCGACAACATCAAATATTTCGTACGATCCACAGAGAAGCAGGCGCAGACGTGGGACGACCTTCCCGCTGACATCAAAGCCACCTACGAAAAGCTGGGGATCCCCGAGGCCGAGCGCCAGCGATTGGTCGCCGGTGTCGCTGCACAGTACGAGTCCGAGGTGGTGTACCACGCGATCAATTCCGAGCTTGAAGCTCAGGGCGTCATCTTCATGGATACCGACACCGCATTGCGCGAACACCCAGAATTCTTCGACGAGTATTTCGGCACGGTGATCCCGCCCGGAGACAACAAGTTCGCCGCTCTCAATACCGCGGTCTGGTCGGGCGGATCATTCGTCTACGTGCCACCGGGTGTCCACGTCGAGATCCCGTTACAGGCGTACTTCCGCATCAACACCGAGAACATGGGGCAATTCGAGCGCACCCTGATCATTGCCGACGAAGGAAGCTACGTTCACTACATCGAGGGATGCACGGCGCCGATCTATTCCTCGGACTCGTTGCACTCCGCGGTCGTGGAGATCGTCGTGAAGAAGAACGCTCGCGTTCGCTATACAACAATCCAGAACTGGTCAAACAACGTCTACAACCTCGTCACGAAGCGTGCAGTCGCTCACGAGGGCGCCACCATGGAGTGGATCGACGGCAACATCGGGTCGAAAGTCACGATGAAATACCCGTCGATCTATCTGGTGGGCGAACACGCCAAGGGTGAGACGCTGTCGGTCGCCTTTGCCGGCCCAGGACAGCACCAGGACGCCGGCGCGAAGATGATCCATATGGCTCCGTACACGACGTCATCGATCGTGTCGAAGTCGATTGCGCGCGGGGGAGGCCGAGCGGGTTACCGTGGTGAGGTGCGCGTTGACGAGAAGGCTCATCACTCCGCGAACACGGTACGGTGCGACGCGCTGCTGGTCGACACGATCTCCCGCTCCGACACCTACCCGGCCATCGACATCCGCGTTGACGACGTTCAATTGGGCCACGAAGCAACCGTGTCGCGGGTGAGCGAAGAGCAACTGTTCTACTTGCAGAGTCGCGGCATGCCGGAAGACGAGGCCATGGCCATGATCGTGCGCGGGTTCATCGAGCCCATCGCGCGTGAACTACCCATGGAATACGCGCTCGAGCTCAACAAGCTCATCGAGATGAGCATGGAAGGATCCGTCGGCTAGATGTCCGCCGTCATAACAGAATCCACCGCACCACAGACCGACCAGCAGGGAGCGAAACGCCACAGTCACGGACCCGGTTCTCCGGTTCCAGTGCAGAGCCGGTCGGGTCGCTTCACCTCAACGTCGCACGATGCATTCCCGGCGGTCACCGGGCTCGAAGTCGACTGGAAGCAGACCCCGGTTGCCCGCATCCGCGATCTCATTGACGGCGCTCTGGATGGCTCGACCTACGACATCGAGTCGAGCGCGCCCGGTGCCGTCGAGTGGATAGACCGCGCTGATGCTCGCATCGGCGGTGCCGGGATCCCGGAGGAGCGAGCATCCGCCAACGCGTGGACGGCGTTCGACAAGGCACTGTCGATCACGATCGATGGTGAAGAGCCATCCGAAGTCACCGTGACGCGGTCGGGTCTCGGCACAGTCGCGCGCGCCGCCCACACGGTGATCACCGCCAAGGCGAACAGCCGCGGGACTATCGTGTTGCGTAACAGTGGCAACGCCCGCCTGAGCGAAAACGTCGAAATCATAGTCGAAGACGGGGCAGACGTTACTGTGGTCTCCGTGCAGGAATGGGCCAATGACGCAGCCCACCTCGCTAGTCATTTCGCGTCGATCGGACGCGACGCTCACCTCAAGCACTTTGTGGTGTCGCTCGGCGGATCGATCGTTCGCGTCAATCCATCGGCTCACCTCGTCGCCGATGGTGCGAACGTCGACCTGTACGGCGTGTACTTCGCGGATGCCGGCCAGCACCTCGAACAACGGGTCTACGCCCACCACGTTGCGCCACACACCCGTAGTCGAGTGAACTACAAGGGCGCGCTCCAGGGCGCAGGTGCTCGCACCGTCTGGATCGGCGATGTGCTCATCGGCCCCGACGCGGCTGGCACCGACAGCTACGAGCAGAACCGCAACCTCGTGCTCAGCGAGGGCACTCGTGCCGACTCGATCCCCAACCTGGAAATTGAGACGGGCGACATCGCTGGAGCGGGCCATGCGAGCGCGACCGGCCGATTCGACGACGAACAGTTGTTCTACCTGCAGGCGCGGGGCATCACCGAAGACGAGGCACGGCGCCTCGTCGTGCTGGGATTCCTGTCGGAGGTCGTGCAGAAGATCGGCCAACCAGCGCTCGAAGAACACCTCCAAGCCGCAATTGAGAAAGAACTGACAGCAGGACGATGACCGCTCAAAAAGTTTGCACCGTTTCCGACCTCGCGGTCGGCCAAGCGACCCGTGTTGTCATCGACGGCGTCCCGATCGCCGTCGTCGTTGACTCGGCCGGCGTTGTGCACGCCATCGGCGATACCTGCACCCATGGCGACATCTCCCTCGCCGAAGGTTTCGTCGAAGACGACACCCTCGAATGCTGGGCTCACGGCTCCAAATTCTCGCTCACGAGTGGCAAGCCGCTCTCCCTCCCGGCCTACGAGCCGGTTCCCGTCTACGTCGTGAACGTCACCGACGGCGACGTGTACATTGACCCGGCCGACACCGTCGCCGTTTAAGGAACTCAACCGTCATGTCAACACTCGAAATCCGGGATCTCCGCGTCAGCGTCGAGACCGATCAGGGCACGAAGCAGATTCTGAAGGGCGTCGACCTCACCATCAACAAGGGCGAAATCCACGCGATCATGGGCCCGAACGGCTCCGGAAAGTCCACGCTCGCCTACTCGATTGCCGGTCACCCGAAGTATCACGTCGAAAGCGGATCGGTGAAGCTCGACGGCGAAGAAGTGCTCACGATGAGCGTCGACGAGCGCGCGCGAGCAGGCCTCTTCTTGGCAATGCAGTATCCGGTGGAAATCCCCGGCGTCACCGTGTCGAACTTCCTGCGCACCGCCAAAACCGCGCTCGACGGTGAAGCTCCGCCGCTGCGGGCCTGGCTGAAAGACATCCGCTCGTCAATGGATGCCCTGCGCATGGACAAGACCTTCGCCGAGCGCAACGTGAACGAGGGCTTTTCGGGCGGCGAGAAGAAGCGCCACGAAATCCTTCAACTCGAACTACTGAAGCCGAGTTTCGCGATTCTCGACGAGACCGACTCCGGCCTCGATGTCGACGCGCTCAAGATCGTGTCTGAGGGGGTCAATCGCGCAAAGCAGAACACCGATCTCGGAATCCTGCTGATCACCCACTACACGCGGATCCTGCGCTACATCCACCCCGACTTCGTGCACGTGTTCGTCGACGGCCGGATCGCGGAAGAGGGCGGCCCGGAGCTCGCCGACCGACTCGAAAACGAGGGTTACGATCGTTACCTGACCGGCTCGAGCGTAGGCTAGACGCATGCCGTCGGCCCTCGCTCCCGCGCTCTTCGATCAGGTCGAAGAGGCGCTCAAAGACGTCATGGACCCAGAACTCGGGGTCAACATCGTCGACCTCGGGCTCATCTACGACTTGTCGTGGGACGACGAGAACAATGCCCTCATCATCAGCATGACCTTGACCTCGGCGGGTTGCCCACTCACCGACGTGCTCGAAGAGCAGACCGCGCAGTCTCTCGATGGCGTGGTCGACGCGTTCCGCATCAATTGGGTGTGGATGCCGCCGTGGGGTCCCGAGAAGATCACCGACGACGGGCGCGACATGATGCGCGCGCTCGGCTTCTCCATCTGACGTTGTCCCGGGTGCCGTAGCCCGGATCCCGGTCGGTAGTATTGCTGGCTGGTCACCGTGATCGCTTCGTGCGCGTCGTCGTGCCGTGGCGCACGGTGTCGCACCACCCATCCCTACAGAAACTGGAACTAGCCTGTGCTTGCTGTGCACGATCTCGAGATTCGAGTTGGCGCTCGCACGCTCATGGCCGACGTCAACTTCCGGGTCGACCGAGGCGACAAGATCGGCCTTGTCGGCCGGAACGGCGCTGGCAAGACCACGCTCACGAAAACCCTCGCTGGGGAGTCGCTCCCCACCAGCGGCAAGATTGAACGCTCCGGCGACATCGGATACCTGCCCCAAGACCCGCGCTCGGGCGACCCGGACGAGCTCGCGCGCACTCGAATTCTGAATGCCCGCGGGCTCGGGTCGTTGCTTCTCGGCATGCAGGACGCCAGCCTCGACATGGGCAGTTCAATCCCGGCGACCAGTGACGCGGCGATGAAAAAGTACGCGACGCTCACCGATCGCTTCGAAGCGCTCGGCGGATACGCTGCGGAGGCCGAAGCCGCGTCGATCGCAAGCAACTTGAATTTGCCGGATCGAATTCTCGACCAGCCCCTGAAGACGCTCTCGGGTGGCCAGCGACGTCGCATTGAACTCGCGCGCATCCTCTTCTCCGACGCACGGGTGATGATTCTCGACGAGCCGACAAACCACCTTGATGCCGACTCGGTGATCTGGCTGCGTGAATTCTTGCGCAACTACGCCGGCGGCTTCATCGTGATCAGCCACGACGTCGAGCTGGTGGGGGAGACCGTCAACAAGGTCTTCTACCTCGATGCAAACCGCGAAGTCATCGACATCTACAACATGGGCTGGAAGCACTACCTGCGCCAGCGCGAGGCCGACGAGGAGCGCCGAAAGAAGGAGCGCACCAACGTCGAGAAGAAGGCAACCGCACTGCAATTGCAGGCCGCTCGCTTCGGCGCCAAGGCAAGCAAGGCGGCCGCCGCACACCAGATGGTGGCTCGCGCCGAGAAAATGCTGTCTGGCCTCGAAGAGGTTCGCGCGAGCGACCGCGTCGCGAAGCTGCGCTTTCCCGACCCGGCGCCGTGCGGACGCACTCCGTTGATGGGTCACAACCTGAGCAAGAGCTACGGCTCGCTGGAGATCTTCACCGCAGTCGATCTGGCGATCGACCGCGGATCGAAGGTCGTGATCCTCGGTCTCAACGGCGCCGGAAAGACGACGCTGCTGCGCATGCTCGCCGGAGTCGACAAGCCCGATACCGGGCACATCGAGCCTGGTCACGGACTGCGCATCGGGTATTACGCGCAAGAGCACGAAACGATCGACGTGAAGAGATCGGTGCTCGAAAACATGGTCTCGTCATCGCCGCAACTGACAGAGACCGAGGCGCGCCGCGTACTCGGGTCGTTCCTCTTCACTGGCGACGATGCCACTAAGCCCGCCGGCGTTCTCTCCGGCGGCGAGAAGACGAGGCTTGCCCTCGCCATGATTGTCGTATCGGGCGCTAATCTGCTACTCCTCGACGAGCCCACCAATAACCTCGACCCTGCCAGCCGCGAGGAGATTCTCGGAGCACTCGCGGGCTACACGGGCGCCGTCGTGCTCGTCAGCCACGACGAAGGGGCGGTCGAGGCACTCAATCCGGAGCGGGTGTTGATTCTCCCCGACGGTGTCGAAGATCACTGGAATAAGGATTACGCGGAGCTCATCAGTCTCGCGTGATCCGCACCACTATCGCGACGGCGAGTCGTCGAGGATCGAGTCCTCGACATCCGCGTCGCTCGGTTCGCGCCGCGCGGCTTTGATCCTTCGCGCCCGTGCCCGGCTCTGTTCAGCCGGGTCGTTGGCGTTGACAATTCGATATTCCTGACGAATCGCGAACCACAGTCCGGCGAATCCGATGATGGCGAACACCAGCCACTGGAACGCATAGGAGAGGTGATTGCCCTCGGTGAGATCGGGTCGGACCGCTGCGCTCGGCCGCTCCGGCGGTGCAGGGTTCTCTGTCGCCATCAGTCCGTATGCGGCGGTATAGGCGGGCGCATCCCACGCCCGTGCGATCGCGGGGAGTTCGATGGTAGCAACCTGGCCCGCTGGCGCCGAACGACCGGGCAAGGCGGGTTCACTCGCTTTGAGGCGCACGACAACGCTCACCTGGCCTGATGGTGGTGCCGGCACGGAATCCGGTTCGTCCTGACGATCGCCCGTGGGTAACCAACCGCGGTCGACGACGAACATCGAGCCATCGTCGAGCAGGAGAGGGGTGAGCACCTCGAATCCAGGCTGCCCCGAGAACGGTCGATTGCGCGCAAGAAGTTGTTCATCGGCGAGATACCGGCCGGTCAAGCGCACTGGACGCCACTCAAATTCTCGAGAGAAACGGTCACGCTCCGGCACTAGTTCGTGCACCGATACTGGCGCCTCGTCGTAATTCGCCGCGACCTTCTGCATTGCCGCCACCGCCTCGTCGCGGCGAGAGAGCTGCCACGCGGATAACGCGACGCACGCGATCGCGAAGACGACCGCCATCGCGAGATAGCCGAGCCAGCGCCGGTTGAGGGCGAACCGCCAGCCCTTCACGCTTGATGCTCCGCAATCGACACCACAGAAACGGGAAAGTCACGTGCCACAAGGAACTCGCGAAGGTATTCCACGTGCTCGTCGCAGGCGAGCCAGATCTTCACCCGGTCGAGAGCGTGGATGCGCGGGTTGCGCCATTCGACTCTCCATGTCGCGACTGCACGACACCCCTCCCGAGAGCACTGGGGGTAGTCGAGTGCGGCCCCGATCACCGCACGTCGCGGGGACGCGGGAATGGGACGATCGCGCCGGGGCGTTCCACCGACGCTCCCGAAGCCGACCCGCGCGCGTTGGCGAGCACGACGGCGACGTAGGGAAGCACAATTGCCCCGATTGCCGGAAGAAGAAGCCACCAACCTGGGGCGAAGAAACAGGCGATTACACACACCATACGCACGCTCATCGCGATCGAGTACCGAATCATGCGAGTGCGCCGCTCGTCACTGGGTGACTGCGGTAGTTCGGTGATCGACTGAGTGGTCTTCATGGTCGTATCGCCCAGTTTACGCCGATGGCTCGGACTAAGCTGAGTGCTCATGAGCACCACTCGCACCGTTCTGGTCACCGGCGGAAACCGTGGAATCGGATTCGCCATCGCTGAAGAATTCATCGCGGCCGGGCACCGCGTCGCGGTAACAGCGAGGTCAGGCGAGGGGCCCGCCGGCTCGATGACCGTGCGCGCTGACGTGACTGATGCGGCATCTATCGACGCCGCCTTCTCAGCCATCGAGGCCGAGCTCGGCGCGGTCGAGGTTCTCGTCGCGAACGCGGGTATCACCCGTGACATGCTCCTGATGCGCATGTCGGACGACGATTTCACCTCGGTCATCGACACGAACCTCAACGGCGCATTCCGGGTGGTCAAGCGGGCCTCGAAAGCAATGCTCAAGGCTCGGTTCGGGCGAATCATTCTGGTGTCAAGCGTGGTTGGACTGCTCGGCTCAGCGGGACAGGTCAATTACTCCGCGTCGAAAAGTGGCTTGGTTGGTCTCGCGCGCTCTGTAACCCGAGAGCTGGGAGCACGCGGAATTACGGCGAACGTCGTCGCACCCGGCTTCATCGAGACGGACATGACTGCAGAGTTGCCGGAGGCGCAGCAAGCCGAGTACAAGAAGAACATTCCAGCAGGCCGCTTCGCGTCGGCGTCGGAAGTGGCGAAAGTCATCAGTTGGCTGGCGAGTGACGACGCGGCGTACATCTCGGGAGCCGTCATCCCGGTCGATGGCGGCCTCGGAATGGGACACTGACAACGTTTGTCAGCCGCCTTCGCCGAGTAGCGACGACATCAGCCGCGGAGGCCGAGGAGCGGCAGAACGAGCGATAGATCGCGCGTGTCGATGATGACGTCTGCCGCATCGCGAACAGGCGCCTTCGCGTCGAATCCCACGGATAGCCCACTGATCGCCATCATTGCGAGATCGTTGGCGCCGTCGCCCACGGCGATCGTGCGGGACAGCGGAACGTCGCAGTCCGCCGCCCACTCGGCGAGTGCCATCGCTTTCGCTTGCGCGTCGATCACTGGGCCGGTGACCCGGCCGGTGAGGGCTCCATCCACGACTTCCAGCCGATTGGCTCTGCGGTAGTCAAGTCCGAGCCGATCGGCGATGGGATCGACGATCTCGTGGAACCCTCCGGAGACCACTCCGACTCGACCGTCGGCCGCCTGAACCGTGCGGATCAACTCCTGAACCCCTGCGGTCACCTCGACACGCTCCCCAGCCGTGGCAAAAACGGTCGCGGGAAGGCCCGCGAGCGTCGCCACGCGCGAGCGCAGGCTCTGCTCGAAGTCGAGTTCACCGTTCATCGCTCGCGTCGTGATCTCCGCGACTTGGGCGAGTGAGCCCGCCTCGGCGGCGAGCAACTCGATGACCTCGTTCTCAATCAGCGTCGAGTCGACATCGAGAACCACCAGAAAGCGAGCCATAGTGAGGGGCCTTTCTGGCGACTATCGAAACGGAGGACTACTGGACGCGCACTCCCTTGCCGACGACGGTGATGCCGGTCTCGGTCACGGTGAAGCCGCGTGCCCGGTCGGCGTTGTGATCGACACCGACGGTCGCGCCGGCTTCCACAACGACGTCCTTGTCAAGAATAGCCCGGCGAATGACAGCGTTTGGCATGATGCGGGCGCGTTCGAACACAACGGCGTCAACCACCATCGCGCCGGACTCAACCGTCGTCCATGGCCCGAGGACGCTGCGTTCGATGTGGGCACCGGACACGAGCGAACCGAGCGACACGATCGAGTCGATCGTGGTTCCGAGGTAGCCGCGGGAATCACGCACGAACTTCGCCGGCGGCGAATTCAATTGCTGGCTGAAGATCGGCCACTCGCGGTTATACAAGTTGAAGATCGGCAACGCCGAAATGAGGTCTTGGTGCGCGTCGAAGAACGACTCGATGGTACCGACGTCGCGCCAGTAGAACTTGTCGCGGTCGCTCGAGCCGGGAACGTCGTTGCGGTTCAAGTCGTACACGCCCGCGTCACCCATGCCCACGAAGTCGGGAATGATGTCGCCACCCATGTCGTGCTTGGAATCGGTCTTTTCCCCGTCACGGATGACTGCGTCGATGAGCTTGTCGGCATCAAAAACGTAGTTGCCCATTGACGCGAGCACTTCACCGGGCGAGTCCGGCAACCCGACCGGGTTCGTCGGCTTCTCCAAGAACTCGGAGATCTTCGTGGGGTCGGACTTGTCGACGTCGATGACGCCGAACTGGTCAGCGAGCGAGATCGGCTGGCGGATGGCAGCGACAGTCGCTCCCATGCCGGATGCGATATGCGCGTCAATCATCTGGCTGAAGTCCATGCGGTAAACGTGATCCGCCCCGACCACGACGACGATGTCGGGCTTTTCGTCTCGAAGGAGGTTGAGGCTTTGCAGAATTGCGTCGGCGGAACCACTGAACCACCGTTTGCCCAGTCGCTGCTGCGCTGGCACCGACGCAACGTAGGCGTCAAGGATGCCGGACAGCCGCCAGGTCTGCGACACGTGTCGGTCGAGGCTGTGCGACTTGTACTGCGTGAGCACAACGATCTTGTGGAGCCCCGAATTGATCAGATTGCTCAGAGCAAAATCGATCAATCGATAACCGCCAGCGAACGGAACGGCCGGTTTTGCGCGGTCCGCGGTCAATGGCATGAGCCGCTTGCCCTCTCCACCAGCGAGAACAATTCCAAATATCTTCTTCGATGCCATGGCTACACAGTAGGCGACACAGCAAGGCTGTACTAGCGTTCGTACCGTGCGAGTTGATCTGATAAGCCGTGAATATCCACCGGAGGTATACGGAGGGGCCGGCGTGCATGTCGCCGAGCTCGTTCGGGCGCTCCGAACCGACCTCGACGTTGCCGTGCGCTGCTTCGGCTTACCCAGGGAAGAAGAGGGAACCTTTTCCTACCTCGTCCCGGGGGAGCTAGTCAGCGCGAATCCGTCGCTGGCGACGCTCGGCGTCGATCTGCAGATTGCGCAGGATGTGGCCGGAGCAGATGTGGTGCACTCCCACACCTGGTACGCGAACGGGGCGGGTCACCTCGCTTCGCTCCTGCATGGCATCCCTCACGTTGTCACAGCGCACAGCCTCGAGCCGCTCCGCCCGTGGAAGTCGGAACAGCTCGGGGGCGGGTATCGCATCTCCAGTTGGATCGAGAAGACCGCGTTCGAAGGCGCCGCGCGCATCATCGCGGTGAGCCATGGCATGCGCCGCGACATTCTGAAGTCCTACCCGGCTCTAGATGAAGACAAGGTCGTCGTCGTGCACAACGGCATCGACTTGGGGCGTTGGCACGCCGTCGAAGACAACGATTTGCTGCGTTCCCTCGGGATCGACCCCGATCGTCCGTCGGTGGTCTTCGTCGGACGAATCACGCGCCAGAAGGGGCTGCCCTACCTCCTGCGTGCTGCCGCGCTGCTTCCGCCCGAGGTTCAGTTGATCCTCTGCGCCGGCGCGCCCGATACCCCGGAGATTCTCGCGGAGGTGCAGGCCGGTGTCGCTCAATTGCAGACCGAGCGTTCGGGCGTTGTCTGGATCGACCAGATGCTCAGCCAGCACGACCTGTCGGCCGTGCTCACGCAAGCGACGACGTTTGTGTGCCCGTCGGTGTATGAGCCGCTCGGCATTGTGAACCTCGAGGCGATGGCGTGTGGAGCTCCGGTGGTCGGCACGGCCACTGGCGGAATCCCCGAGGTCATCGACGACGGCGTCACCGGCCGACTGGTGCCCATCGAGCAGATGGATGACGGCACCGGCACGCCGATCGATCCCGACAAGTTCGTGGCCGATCTCGCCGCGACGCTCCTGGAAGTCGTGAGCGACCCCGAGCGTGCGAAGGCAATGGGGGAGGCGGGCCGCCAGCGCGCAGAGCGCGAGTTCAGCTGGGGGAGCATCGCCGAACGCACCAAGGAGATCTACGAGAGCCTCGTCTAGCGTGTGGTGGGAGGCCGGAGCCTCCCACCTCCCATAGTCTTGGAGCATCATGGCCAGCGTTTTAGAACTTTCCGACGTGTCCGTCGTTCGCGACGGCAACCGCATCCTCGATTCCGTGTCCTGGTCGGTCACCAGCGACGATCGGTGGGTGATTCTCGGGCCGAATGGCGCGGGAAAGACCACGTTGCTTCAGATCGCGGCTGCACTGATCCACCCCTCGAGCGGCACGACATCGATCCTGGACGAGACTCTGGGTTCTGTCGACGTCTTCGAACTCCGACCGCGGATCGGATTCGCGTCGTCGGCGATGGCTCGTCGACTTCCGTCCGACGAACGTGTGCTCGATGTCGTCATGACGGCTGCCTATTCGGTGACCGGTCGTTGGAACGAGAGTTATGACGAACTTGACGAGCGTCGCGCGATGCGAGTGCTCGATGAATGGAAGCTCGGCGCACTCGCCGAACGCCACTTCGGCAGCCTGAGCGATGGCGAACAGAAGCGCGTGCAGATCGCCCGGTCGGTCATGACCGACCCTGAACTGCTTCTTCTGGATGAGCCAGCGGCGAGTCTCGACCTCGGCGCGCGCGAAGAACTCGTGCAGTTGCTTGGCGGTTATGCGAGTTCGCCGTCAGCGCCAGGCATCGTGATGGTCACTCACCACGTGGAGGAGATCCCCGCCGGATTCACCCACGCCCTGCTGCTCGCTGACGGTCGGGTCAGCGCTCAAGGACCGCTGACTGAGGTGATCACCGCCGAGCACCTCGGCGCGACTTTCGGCGTCGACCTGATCGTCACCGAAGACGGCGGCCGTTATTCCGCCCGAGCGGCGTAGCCCAGTCGAATCCGCCGGACCTATCTGGTAACGTAGCTAGCTGGCTCACGGGCCCACAATCTTCTTTCCCTGTCTCAAACCATCGAGGAAACGCCATGAAGTCTGACATTCACCCCAAGTACGAAGCCGTTGTCTTCCGCGACCTCGCGTCCGGTGCGACGTTCCTCACCCGCTCGACGGTGGGCAGCGCGAAGACAATCGAGCTCGATGGCGAGACCTACCCGGTGATCGATGTCGAAATCTCGTCGGAGTCGCACCCGTTCTATACCGGCAAGCAGCGCATCATGGACTCGGCCGGCCGCGTCGAGAAGTTCAACTCGCGCTACAAGGGTTTCGGCCAGTAATCCCCGTTTTTTCTCAACGGGTCTAGGCCTGTTGCACCACGATGGGCGCTCGGCTTCGGCCGGGCGCCCATCGTTGTTGCATCAGTGGTGATGGCTTTCACCGCACGGGCCACGACCCGGAGGTCGTGAATGCCGGGTCTTTCGTGCGGCGCATGTAGTCCTGGAAGCTCGCTGCCTGGTCGGCGCACCAACCGATCTGGCGGTGGTGCAATTCGCGAACGTCGATAGCGAGCTCGCCCTCGTGTCGGCGCGCGAGTGCCTGCGCCACCCGGCCGGCTGCAATGGCATCGGAACCGGCGTCGTGGGCGTCGGTCAAATCGACGCCGTAGAAGCGTGCTGTCGCCTCGAGCGTGCGCTTGCCGCGGCGATAGCGATCGACGACCTTGTCGAGAACGAGCGGATCGATGATCGGAGCGGGCGTGTCGAGAGGCGGAATGCCGTACCGGCGCGCTTCTCGATTGAGCAGGGTGAAGTCGTAGGGAGCGTTGTAGGCAGTGACGGCAAGCCCCTGAGCGAAGATCGCTCGGAGCGAATCGACGATCTCACGAACGACATCGGCGGCCGGGCGACCTTCTGCACGCGCTCGTTCAGTGGTGATGCCGTGCACAGCGCTGGCCTGCGGCGGAATCTCAACACCCGGATCGGCCAGCCAATCCCGTCGCTCGACGACGACGCCATCGGAGTCGATGACGCCGACGTGAGCCGACACGATGCGGCTGGTCTCAATGTCGACTCCGGTGGTCTCCAAGTCGAACACGCCCAGGGTGGTGAACCAATTCATGGCTCCACCCTAGAGCGGTGCACCGACAGTTCAGGGACGCAAGCCGGAGCGCGGCCCCGTGCGCGTGTCACCGGCGTGAAGCCAGAAGAAGGATTGCGTGCTCATGGTGAACGTCACCGTTCCTTCCTCGCTGAACGATGGGAACTCGGCCCCACCGAAGAGATCAAACAATGGCGAACCCGCGAGGTCGGGAGCGGTGATCGTCACCGAAGTGGGGTTGTGGGCGAAGCTGAACAGGCACACGATGCGCTCGGCCGACGCACCGAAATGAGTGCCGGATCCTTTATATTCACGCACGAACGCGAGAACGGACTCGTTGTCGGTCTCGAGCATCGTGAAGGTGCCGAGCCCGAAGGTCGGGTGTGCCTTGCGCACGTGGATGACATTGCGAATCCAGTGCAGCAACGACCGCGACTGTGCAAGCTGCGATTCGACGTTCACGAGGTTGTAGTTGTAGACGAGAGACTGCACGACGGGTAGATAGAGCTTGCCCGGGTCGGCCGTGGAGAAACCCGCATTGCGGTCCGGCGTCCACTGCATCGGCGTGCGAGAGGAGTCGCGGTCAGGCAACCAGATGTTGTCACCCATACCGATTTCGTCGCCGTAGTACAGGAAGGGGCTTCCGTTGAGAGAGAACAGCAACGCATGCACGAGCTCGAGCTCAGCGCGCGAATTGTCGAGAAGCGGCGCCAATCGACGGCGAATACCGATGTTCGAACGCATCCGAGGGTCGTACGCGTACCAGCCGTACATCGCCTGCCGGTACTCCTCGCTGACCATTTCCAAGGTGAGCTCGTCGTGATTGCGCAGAAAAACGCCCCACGCGGCGCTCGATGGAATCTCAGTGATCTCGGTGAGCAGTCGGCGCAACTCGGTCGCCTGCTGCGAACGCAGCGAGTAGTAGATGCGCGGCATGACCGGAAAGTCGAACGCCATGTGGCACTCCGGCTCTTCGTCGGTTCCGAAGAAAGCGACTACCTCTTGCGGCCACTGGTTGGCTTCAGCGATCAAGATGCGCCCGGGGTATTCCTCGTCGAGAACTGCGCGGATCTCCTTGATGAAGTCGTGGGTCTCCGGTTCGCCCTCACCGTTGCCTTCTTCGGATTCGAAGAGGTACGGAATCGCGTCAAGACGGATGCCGTCGACGCCCATGTCGAGCCAGAACCGGATCGTGTCGATCGTCGCCGCGCGCACCGCGGGGTTCTCGAAGTTCAGATCGGGTTGGTGCGAGAAGAATCGGTGGAAGTAGAACTGGCGCCGAACGGGGTCGAATGCCCAGTTCGATTCCTCGGTGTCAACGAAGATGATGCGGATGTTCGGGTACTTTTTGTCGGTATCGCTCCACACGTAGAAGTCACCGTACGGCCCATCCGGATCTTCGCGGGACTGCTGAAACCACTCGTGCGCGTCGGAGGTGTGGTTGAGCGGGTAGTCGATGACGATGCGCATGTTGCGCTCGTGTGCCTTCGTGACCAGGTCTTTGAACTCGTCGAGCGTGCCGAACTCCGGGAGGACTGCCTTGAAGTCGGACACGTCGTATCCACCATCGCGAAGAGGCGAGGCGTAGACCGGGGGAATCCAGAGCGCGTCGATACCCAGCCACTGCAGGTAGTCGAGCCGGGAAATGAGGCCCGACAGGTCGCCCGCTCCGTCGCCGTTGCTGTCGACGAACGAACGCACCATAACCTCGTAGAAGACGGCGCTCTTGTACCAGTGCGGGTCGAGTGCCAGTCCGGGAAGCTGAATCGGTGCGGTAAAACTCACTGCGGCTCCTTCGACGTCGTGGTCCAGCACCCGTAACGGGCGCGCCAGTTCGATTGTATGGGGAGGGTGTCGGCGAGCGAGCGTCCGCGAGGCGTGCTCGTAGTATTGAACCGATGATCGTCGACTCCCCGTATGCCGAACTGATTGCGGCGCTTCCCGTCACCGACGGTCGCGTCGAGGTGCTCGGCAGCCAGACCCGGTACTGGAGTTATGGTCCGCCAGACGCGACGACCACGATCATCGCCGTGCACGGGTTCCGTGGCGACCATCACGGGCTCGAGCCCGTCGTCGCGCAATTGCGGGGCATCCGAATCATTTCCCCCGACCTGCCAGCGTTCGGCGAGTCGACACCGTTTCAAGGCCGAAAGCACAGCATCGACTCATACGCCCTGTGGCTTCGCGAATTCGTGACCGCACTCGGGCTTTCGCAGCCACCGGTGATCCTCGGGCATTCGTTCGGTTCGATCGTTGTGGCAGCCTCGGTCGACGCTGGCCTTGATGCGCCGCAGCTCATCCTGATCAATCCCATCGCGGCTCCAGCGTTGGCCGGTCCGAAAGCGATTCTGACCTGGTTGACGGTCGCCTACTACGGCGCAGCACAAGCGCTGCCTGAACGAGCCGGGCGCGCCTTACTGGCGAGCCCGGTGATCGTGAGGTTCATGAGTTCGGTAATGGCCACAACCAAAGACCGTCGACTGCGACGCTGGGTGCACGACCAGCATGATCGCTATTTCAGTTCGTTCAGTTCGGCGACGACGCTCGCCGAAGGCTTTCAGGCTTCGATCAGCGCGAATGTGAAAGCATTCCGGAAGTCCCTGACCATGCCCACGCTCCTCATCGGTGCCGAGCACGATCCGATCACCACCGTGCACGCACTGCGGTCTTTGGCCGAGGGCATGCCCGGGGAGCACCGACTGCACATCCTGCCCGACGTCGGCCACCTCATCCACTACGAACGACCGGCGGAGGCCGCCGCGGCCATCGTCGATTTTCTCGGAAATGGCTCTGTGGCTGGTCCACCCGGATGAAGATAATCTTCGACTGCCGCTACACGCGGATAGATCGACACGATGGCATCAGCCGGTTCACCGCCGGCCTCGTGGGGGCGCTCGGCCGTCGGCATCCGGTGACCATGATGGTCAGCGACCGTCGCCAGTTGCCGATGCTCCCTGACCTGCCATGGATCATGGGCCCGTCTCCGACATCCATTGCGGAAGCGACGACGTCGCTCGTGCTCAACCGCCATCATCCGGATGTCGTCTACACCCCCATGCAGACGATGGGGCCGTTCGGCAGACGTTTCGGTCTCGTATCGACGGTTCACGACCTGATCTACTACACGAATCGCACCCCGCCCAGAAATTTGGCATGGCCGATCCGGGTGGTGTGGCGCCTGTATCACTTGTCGTGGGCACCGCAGAGGCTATTGCTTCGTCAAGCGGATGCACATGTCACAGTCTCCGAGACGACCAAGCAACTCATGGTCGCTCAGCGACTGACGAAGAAGCCGATCGCGGTGGTGTACAACGCGGTCGACGATCATCCGCACCCCGTGCGCACAGCTCCGGAGACAAAGACACTCGTGTATATGGGCACCTTCATGCCCTACAAGAACGTGGAGACGCT
This sequence comes from Microbacteriaceae bacterium, assembly GCA_031428675.1. Classification (GTDB taxonomy): domain Bacteria; phylum Actinomycetota; class Actinomycetes; order Actinomycetales; family Microbacteriaceae; genus JANOYC01. Next base: position 36,907 of record JANOYC010000132.1, read on the forward strand.
CGCGCGAGCGATGCACGAACTGCCCGGCTACCGGCTTCAACTCATGAGCCGGATCACCGCCGCCGATCGATCCCGGTTGCAATCTCTCGCACCGGCCGGATCGCTCGAGTTCTTCGACGGGGCCACCGATGAGCAGTACCGCGGCGCCCTGCTGCAGGCGCGCGCGCTCGTCAGCGCGTCGCTCAACGAAGGGTTCGGGTTGCCTCTCGTGGAGGCAATGGCTCAAGGAACGCCGATCGTCGTCAGCGACACGCCAATCTTTCGCGAGGTGGGCGGCGACGCCGCCGCGTATTTCGAAGCGACACACTCTTCGGAACTGGCCGCACGGGTGCGCGAACTCGAGGATGCGGGGGAGTGGAATCGCCGCTCAGCTCTAGCCGTGGCGCGGGCCGCCCAGTTCAGCTGGGACGCCTCGGCGCAACGCCTCCTCGAGGTGCTTGCGTCAACAGCGCGTCGACACACTCCCGATCGGTGACCGCGCTCAGAGTGCGTGCGCTTCGTCTCGGCGTTCGATGGGGTTCTGCTCCTCCAGGTCACCGGTCGAGTACGCGAGCGATTCGATCTCGATCGGATCGTCGAAGGCAATCAGTTCGAGCGAACCATCACGGTGCCGAAAGCTGTGGATCGAACCGTTCGTGATCGGCTCGTGCGACGACGCCGGCGCGACAGTCGCGAGTACCGAACGGATCACGCCTCCGTGACTGACGACTACGAGCGCGCCGCCGTGGTGGTTCTCCGCGAGCTCAATGAGCGCCGGTATCGCGCGCTCGGCGACCGCCTCACGCGACTCCCGACCGGGAACCGGCGTGTCGTCGGGAAACTTGACGCGCAGTTCCGCATCGGTAAAGCCCTCGGCTTCGCCGTAGTTGCGTTCGACGATCGCGTTGAGGGTCGATGGGGCAGGCAGACCCAGTGCGCTCGCGATGATGCTCGCTGTCTCATATGCGCGGGAAAGCGGGCTGGCGACGACACCCGTCCACTGCATGCGCGCGAGAAGGCGACCGGTAGTGGCAGCCTGGGCTCGGCCCGTGTCGTTGAGGGGGATGTCGGTACTGCCTTGCACGCGGCGAGCGCGATTCCACTCTGTTTCTCCGTGGCGCACGAGATAGATCAGCGTCATGTTTCCTTCGCCCGGGTCAGCCGGGCGTCGTTCAGCGCGCCAGGCGATCGTGAAGGGCGACGAGAGTTTCCGTCGCACCGGCATCAATCTTAAGGGCGGCACGTGAATCGCCCTTAGTGACGCCGCGATTGACGACGATGACGGGCTTGCGCGCTCGGCAGGCCTGGTCGAGAAGCCGGATGCCCGAATTGACCACGAGGCTGGATCCGGCGACGACGAGCGCGTCGGCGGTGCGCACGAGCGCCTTGGCCTCGTGGAATTTCTCGGTGGGAACGTATTCGCCGAAGAACACGATCTCGGGCTTGAGGATGCCACCGCACACGGAACAATCGGGGACGACAAATCCCGCAAGATCCGAGACGTGAACGTCGCCGTCGGGAGCGAGCTCGACTGCCCCGGGCGTGTCGATCCACGGGTTGTCCGCGGTCATCCGAATGGCAATATCGTCTCGTGCGTAACTCTGGCCGCAGTTGAGGCAGCACACCCGGTCCATTGAGCCGTGTAGGTCGACCACACGGCGGGACCCCGCACGCACGTGCAGACCGTCGACGTTCTGGGTGATCACGCCATTGACCCGACCCGCTTCCTCGAGGTCGGCGAGAGCAATGTGTCCGTCATTGGGGCGAGCTGAGCTGAACCGACGCCAGCCGAGATGACTGCCGGCCCAGTAGCGCTTGCGGTACTCGGAATCGGCGACAAACTGCTGAAAAGTCATCGGTGCCCGAACCGGCGCGCCTTCGCCCCGGTAGTCGGGGATCCCGGAGTCGGTGCTCACGCCCGCGCCGGTCAGCACGGCGATGGTCATTCCGCGCAACAGTCTCGCTGCCGCGTCGATGCGCTCGTCGAAAGTGTTGTAGCCGTCGGTGATCGCCGAGTGAGGTGCTGGCGCGGGCAAGGCGGGTGCGTGCGACATCGAACGCTCCTCCCTGCTGGCCGTGACCACAGCATAATCCGTCGAGTTTTCGGATATGTTTCCGGTTGCTGGCAGTGCCTATTCGGGCGCGGCGAAGGGACTTTTTGATGCGCATCGAGCGAATAGTCGACTCGCGCGACAATCGCCTCACCGACTACTCCGGGCTTACCGACGTGGTGCTCCGACGCAAGAGCGAACCGGCTGGGGGCCTCTACATTGCTGAGTCGAGCAAAGTGATCATTCGCGCGATCAACGCCGGTCACCGGCCCCGCTCGGTGCTCCTGCAGGAAAGTTGGCTCGAAGACCTCGAACCCGTTCTCCGACCGTTCGACATTCCTGTCTATGTCGGCGATTCAGCCGTGATCGAGGGGCTGACCGGCTTCAATTTGCACCGCGGTGCGCTCGCTTCCATGCACCGCCCTGCACTCCTGGCGGCTGCCCAGCTCATCGCCGATGCACGTCGCATCGTCGTGCTTGAAGACATCGTCGATCACACCAACGTCGGCGCGATCTTCCGATCGGTTGCGGCCCTCGGCGCCGACGCGGTGCTGGTAACGCCGCGGTGCGCCGATCCGCTCTACCGACGCAGCGTGCGCGTGAGCATGGGCACCGTGCTGCAGGTGCCCTGGACTCGCCTGCCGGAGTGGCCAGAGGGCGCCGATGTGTTGCACGCAGCGGGGTTCGATATCGCGGCATTCGCACTCGCAGACGACGCGATCGACCTCGACGACTATGCCACCGCGGCGCCGGATCGGATCGCGTTGCTCGTCGGAACCGAAGGAGATGGCCTGTCGCGCACGGCTCTCGCCGCTGCCGATCACGTGGTGACGATTCCGATGCAGGGCGGAGTCGACTCTCTCAACGTTGCGTCGGCAACCGCTGTGGCGCTGTGGGCACTTCGAACACCAGCCCGTCAGCGCTAGCGGGCTGTCCCTGCCCGCCAGCGCTGAATCCCGGTCACGGCCCGGCGGAGTGCTTCACAGCATCGAGAACCGCGCTGACCGTCTCGAGCATTGAGGCCTCCCGCTCTGCTTGCCGGGCGAGCCTGTCGTCCAGATACCACGTGAGCGACAGTGCCGCTCGCACGGTGCTCCACTCGATCAGCCGGCGCTCCGGGATGCCGGTGATGCCAGCGACGATCCGGATGCGCCTCGAGACCTCGGTCGCGCTCAAATCAGACGCGTGCGTTTGCCCCAGTTGACGGATGAACGGCCACGCGTCGTAGGCAGCGTCTCCTCTCATGGGCTTCGGATCGATCGCCAACCAACCCCGTCGATGGTCGAACAGCACGTTGCTCGGATTGAGATCACCGTGCACAAAGCTCTCGTCGCTTGGCCGCTCGCAGAGCGCTGCGGCCAGGTCGAAGGCGGCATCCACTCTGCCAGTCGCCCCCAGGTCGGCGAGCCTTGCCCTTTGGCTGTCACGACGATCGTTCGCGCCGGTCACGAACTCGCGCACGGAGTCGACCAGGGTGGGCATTCCTGGCGGGGGATCGACGGTGCGGAGGCGAAGTATCAGCCCGCTTGCGACCTCGAGCGCGTCGTCGACAGGCAGGAGGTCGAGCGAGGTTCCCGGGAAAACCTCGCTGAGCAGCATGGACCATGTCCACGGATCCTCGCGCAACACCTCCGGCGCGAGGCTCGGACCCATCGCATCCAAGGCAACCGCTTCCCAGGTCGCCTCCGGGTGGGGGAAACCCACCTTGAGCACGCCACGAGCTCCGTCAGCGGTGATGACTTCCATCGCCGCAGCGGCGAAACCCTCTCCGAGAGGTTGCAGCGCGCGCAAGTGCCAGCGATCCAGCATGGTTTTGACGAGTTCAGTGGATTGTGCGTCCCACGATGCCTTCGACGGATACGCAAGAATCGCCGCTGACTCGAACGGTGAGCAATGCACGCATCCAGCATAGGCAGGTCGTCGGACAAACGATCGCCTACCATATCCGAGTGCCACTAAGTCGACGCCAGATCTACCGACGTCGCCGAGTGACGGTCTTCGGCGCGATCGGTCTCACCCTCGCGCTGGCCATCTATCTGCCGATGATGGGGTTTGCGCCGCTTGCTCCGGTGCGCGCGACCGTTGCCACTATCAATCCACCGACGACCGAGCCGGCTGCGCTCGCCTTCCCGGAATACGGTTCCAGCGCCATCGGAGCGATAGGTTTCGACAACCCGCTGGCAACGAGCGGATCGGCGGAACCGCGGCCGATCGCATCCATCACCAAGATCGTCACCGCGCTGGTTGTTCTCGAAGCGAAGCCAATCGCCCTCGGTGAGACCGGACCGGAAATCACGTTCACCGCCGCAGACGTCGGCTTCTACCAGGACGCGCTCGCCCTGAACGGTTCGGTCAAATCGGTGCGGAGCGGCCAGGTGCTGACCCAGCGTCAACTGCTCGAAACAGTGCTTATCCCGTCGGCGAACAATTACGCGATGTCGCTCGCCAACTGGGCGTTCGGGTCAATCGACAGCTATCTCGCCGCCGCTCGCGCCTACCTCGATTCACACGAACTCCCGGCAGTGTCGATTGTCGACACGACCGGCCTCTCGCCGTCGAACACCGCGTCGGCCACCGACCTCGTGGCCATCGGCAAGCTCGCCCTAGCGAACCCGGTCATCGCGGAGATCACTGCGATGACGGCTACCGAAACACCGGGCATCGGCGTGCTCAGGAACACCAACAAGCTCCTCGGCAAGAACGGGATACACGGCATAAAAACCGGCACCCTCGACGAAGCTGGGGCTTGTCTGCTCTTCTCCGCCGACTTCACCGTGGGCCAGTCCACCGTGACCGTCGTCGGCGCGGTGCTCGGCGCTCCGGATCATCCCACGCTCGCATCACACGTCAAAACGCTGCTATCGACAGTCGTGGACGGGTTCCAAGAAGTCACGCTCGTGAGTAAAGGCGACGAACTCGTGTCGTATTCCACGCAATGGGGAGACCACGCTGTTGGGGTCGCCGCAGACTCGCTCACCGCCCTGACATGGTCGGACACGCCCATCACGATGCTCGTTGCCGCGCAGCCCCTCACGACCGCGAACGACGGAGCTGAGGTCGGAGCCGCCACGTTCACCGCGGGGGACAAAACTTTCGTGGTCCCGGTGGATCTGGATGACGCGATCGACGATCCTGGATTCTGGTGGCGCATCACGCATCCGGGTGAATTACTCTGGCCGAGCGCAAACTGAGCGTCGGACGTTTCTGGGAATCTCGCACCAACCGACACTCCGTAGGGTCAGAATCGGCATTCCGCCCGTAGGCTAAAGGTATCTGCGCGAGCATCCGCTCCACACCGCGACTGGGAAGTCACCACTGGGATACTCGCCCAGATTTTGAGGTCACGTTTGAGTTCAGCGTCCACTTCGCCTTCTTCTCGGATCATCCGGACCGGCCCGCGTGGCGTGGCCAACCCGGTTTCCGACTTCTCGGCGCTCCTTCACACGGTGCGCGATGCCGGACTTCTGCACCGCACGCGCACGTTCTACATCCTCAACTTCGCCGCGATCACTCTCGCCATGGCGGGCGCTTGGGTCGGATTTTGGCTGCTTTCCGGCACCTGGTACGAGCTCCTGATCGCCGCGGCGATGGGCATCCTGTTTACCCAGTACGCCTTCATCGCGCACGAAGCTTCGCATCGCCAGGTGTTCGAATCGGGCAAAGCGAATGACGCCGCCGGCCGCATCCTCGCCGACCTGTTCGTCGGCATCTCCTACTCGTGGTGGATGTCGAAGCACTCGAAACACCACGCAAACCCCAACACCGTCGACAGAGACCCGGACATCGAACCGGACTTCATCGTCTTTCAAGAGCAGCACGCATTCAAGCTGACGGGTGTTGCCGCATTCCTCGCTCGCCGTCAGGGCTGGTTGTTCTTCCCAGCTTTGTTGCTCGAAGGTCTCAACCTCCACGTCCAGGCGTTCCGCACCGTGTTCGGCTCGGGCAAGGTCGACAAGCGTGCTCTTGAGATCGTTCTCCTCACCGTGCGCCACGGAGTCTTCCTCGGCGCGGTGTTCACCTTCCTGCCCCTCGGCATGGCGTTCGCCTTCGTCGGTGTGCAATTGGCCGTATTCGGTCTTTACATGGGCGCGTCGTTCGCCCCCAACCACAAGGGAATGCCGGTCCTGCCGAAAGACAGCAAGGTCGACTTCCTGCGTCGCCAGGTGCTCACCAGCCGCAACATCCGCGGCGGCTTCAGCATGAACATCTTCATGGGCGGCCTCAACTACCAGATCGAGCACCACTTGTTCCCGAGCATGCCGCGCCCGCACTTGCGTCGCGCTGGAGAAATCGTGCGCGAGTACTGCGCGTCGAAGAACATCCTCTACACAGAGGCAACGCTGTTCGAGTCCTACGGCATCGTCGTGCGGTACCTCAACCGCGTCGGCCTCACCGCCCGCGATCCGTTCGATTGCCCCGCTGCGAGTCGTTTCGGTCGCTGACCCCATCACTCGGCCTGCCGGGCGGCGCTTCATCGCGAACGTCCGGTAGCCGTAGATCAGGGTACGGAAATTGGGGTACGTGTCTTCACGGCAATCGTTCGACGCGCGCGATACCTTCAGAATGCGTGGCTCACGATGGGCCACGTATTACGCGAAGGTGGTCACAATGGGAATTATCGGATGGATAGTGCTCGGCCTGTTAGCGGGCGCGATCGCGAAAGCGATCCTCCCGGGTAAGCAAGGCGGCGGGTGGATCATCACGCTCATCCTGGGCGTCGTTGGAGCGCTTCTCGGCGGATTTCTCGGGAGCGCGCTGTTCAACATCGGCCTCGAGACGTTCTGGTCGATTCAGACCTGGCTTCTGGCAATCGGTGGAGCGATCATCGTTCTGCTGATCTACGGGATGTTCACCCGCAAGGGACGTCGGGCCTAAAGGCGACAACCGCTCGGTGGGCCCGGTCGACAGTAATGTCAGCCGGGCCCACGGGTGTTCCACGGGTGCGCGCCTGCCAGTGGCGACGGTGCCCGGTGACACACTGAACAGGTGAGCAAGCAAGACGGACGAAGCCGCCAGGTGAATGCTGCGCCGGTGCACGACGCGGGTGCTCACATCCTGCATGTCGACATGGATGCGTTCTACGCTTCCGTGGAGTTGCTCGAGAGACCGGATCTGGTGGGAAAGCCCGTGATTGTGGGACACAACGGCCCACGCGCGGTCGTCACCGCGGCCAGCTACGAGGCACGGCAATACGGGGTGAACTCTGCCATGCCGATGTCGATCGCGCTGCGGCGATGCCCATCAGCAATCGTGATCGAGCCTCACTTCGCCAGTTACACGCACTATTCGAGCATCGTGATGGACATCTTCCGCGGCGTGACCCCGCACGTGGAGGTGCTCGGAATCGACGAAGCGTTTCTCGATGTCGCCAGCGCGCGTCGGCTCCTCGGCTCGTCGTGGGACGTCGCGACAACGATTCGCACCCGCGTGGTCGAAAGCACCGGGCTGCGCTGCTCGGTCGGCGCTGCCGCGACAAAATTCGTTGCCAAACTCGCTTCGAGCAGTGCGAAGCCCGACGGACTCCTCGTTGTTCCCGCGAACCGCACCGTTGACTTTCTGCACCCGCTCCCCGTGTCAGGACTGTGGGGCGTAGGCGCGAAGACCGAGGAGTCGCTTTCCCGTCACGGACTGCACACGATCGGCGACGTAGCAAACACGCCAATCGCCTCGCTCACTCGGTGGCTGGGGCCTGCTGCGGCATCCAAACTGCACGCCCTGGCGTGGGGTCAAGACCCGCGCGCAGTCTCTGCTCGCCCGGAAGAGAAGAGTGTCGGGCACGAGACCACGTTCGACTACGACGTCACCGACGACGAGGTACTCCGACGCGAACTCCTGCGAATGAGCGACCTCGTCGCCGTTCGACTGCGAGGCGCCGGCTTGGTCGCCCGCACGGTCGTGCTCAAGCTGAGGTTCGGCGATTTCACGACGATCACGAGGTCGCGCACGCTAGCGGAACCCACGAACGTTGCGCGGCGAATCTTTGATGAGGTGCGGACAGCCCACACATCAGTCGCTCAGCCGGGCGCTCGCGTTCGGCTGATCGGCGTGCGCGCCGAGAATCTCCTGCCCGGAGATGGCAGCGCTGAGGCGCTCTGGGATGACGACGAGGGCTGGCGGGACGCCGAGAAGGCGATTGACGCCGTCGCGGCCAAGTTCGGTCGCGGTGCGGTGAAGCCCGCCACGCTCGTGCGCCGCCCACCCCGTCCTCCCGCGAAGCCCGAGCCCTCGGGGCGGGGCGAGAGGTCGTGACGTAATGAACAACACGCCTGCGGCCGTTCCTAGCTCCCGGTAATATCTCATCAGGTGACCAGTCCAACGCTTCCCGGCCCCACGGTCGGCACGTTTGCGGCAGAACACCTTTCTCCGGCGTGGCCCGAGCGCGCGGCTCGCGGAACCGCGGGCAAGCTTCGTGCCTGGCAGGCGGAAGCACTCGACGCGTACTTCGAGCGCGAACCGCGCGACTTTCTCGCCGCCGCGACCCCTGGGGCTGGCAAGACCACCTTCGCGCTTCGGCTCGCTACCGAACTCATCGCCCGTCGCGTCGTCGATCGCATCACGGTCGTCGCTCCCACGGAACACTTGAAGAACCAATGGGCCGAAGCGGCGCACCGAGTCGGTCTCCGGCTCAATCCCGAGTTCCGCAACGGCGACGGCTGGGGTGGCCGCCAGTTCCACGGACGCGCCGTCACCTATGCCCAGGTTGCTATGCGCCCCGACATCCATCGTCGGGTAACCGAGTCCGGCCGTACCCTCGTCATCCTCGACGAAATCCACCACGGGGGAGATGCGCTCAGTTGGGGCGATGCCATCCGCGAGGCGTTCGAGCCGGCAACGCGCCGGCTGTCGCTCACTGGCACGCCGTTCCGGTCAGACGCGGCGCCGATCCCCTTCGTGACCTACGCGCCCGATGATCAGGGCATCCGCACCTCGCTGACGGACTACAACTACGGTTATGCCCGCGCACTGGCAGACGGAGTGGTTCGCCCCATCATCTTCATGGCGTATGCGGGCAAGATGCGCTGGCGAACCCGCATGGGCGATGAAATGGAAGCGCGGCTCGGTGAGGGCGACACCAAAGACGTGACCGCGCAAGCATGG
>JANOYC010000133.1:0-1675 GCA_031428675.1 Microbacteriaceae bacterium
CCGCCGCATTTTTGACCGATGCCTTTGCCTGGTCCATCTTTCCCTCGGCCTCGAGGCGCTCGTTTCCGGTGACCTTACCGGTTGCCTCCTTGACCTTGCCGCCCAAGTCCTGACCAGTGTTCTTGGCTTCGTCTCCAGCACTCATTTCGTGACTCCTTTCGACTTCGGTGAGCACGCTCATTGTGGCCGCGCTTCGTTCTATGTCAGCACCATCGACCGCTTGGCGACACGGGGTTGCCAGCGGCGCCGGGCGGTGATAAAAGCCCAGACGACATCCAGTTGGCTCACCTAGGCTTAAAAACGTGAACACGAAGATCGTCGCCATCGTCGTCGCTGTTGTTATTCTCATCGGCGGTGCATTCGCGTTCATCGGGCTGAGCAACTCCGCCATGCGAGATTATGCGTCCAACTCCGCCCCCGGACTATCACAATCCGGCGTCCCACCCGCAGACGACTCCGGAGCCGAAACCGGTACTGGTGCCCCAGGCGGGACGGGCGTCTACACTGACTACTCCCCCGCCGCGGTATCGGCCGCCAACGGAACAACGGTGCTTTTCTTCCACGCACCGTGGTGCCCGCAGTGCGTGGCCTTGGATCGCGACATCACTGCCAATGGCGCCCCCGACGGGTGGACCATCCTCAAAGCCGACTACGACAGCTCGACCGAACTCAAGCGGAAGTATGGCGTGACGTTACAGACCACGGTCGTTTTCATCGACAGCGACGGCGAGCTGATCGCAAAGGAGATCGTTTACGACGAACCGACCCTTGCCTCCCTCGTCGCCGCCGCACCGTAGACATGGTCACGCTGCTCGCGCTTTCTCTAGCGGCGGGGGTGCTCACCGTCGCAGCGCCGTGCGTGCTGCCACTCTTGCCGATCATCGTTGGCGGCAGCATCGTCCGCGGCGGCGCGAGCGACGGGCGCTCCCAGTGGCTTCACCCCGTCACCATCGCGATGTCGTTGGCGTGGTCGGTGCTGGTGTTCACCGTTCTCCTCAAGGCCTCGACGGCACTTCTCGGGATTCCGGGATCTGTCTGGCAGGGGATTTCGGGGGCGATAGTGATCGCCTTCGGCGTCACGCTGATTTTTCCCCAAGTGTGGGAGAAAATGATGGCCCTCACCGGGCTTCAGAACCGCAGCAACGAAGCGCTGAGCCGTGCGCACCGATCAGGGTCGGTCTGGGGAGATATTGCCCTCGGAGCGGCCCTCGGGCCCGTTTTCAGTAGCTGCAGTCCTACGTACGCCTTGATTCTCGCGACAATTCTGCCGGTTTCATTCGCCGAAGGTGTGCTCTACATCACCGTCTATGCGTTCGGCCTGGCCGCCACTTTGCTCGTCGTCTCGTTCCTCGGACAGACCATCATTTCGCGGCTCGGATGGCTGGCCAATCCCGACGGGGTGTTTCGTCGCGTTGTCGGCGCTCTCTTTGTCACCGTTGGGTTGGCCGTCGTCTTCGGTCTCGACAAGCTCGCTCAAGCGTTCATTCTCGCGCAGGGATGGTATGACCCGATCGTTGCGATCGAGGAATGGCTCCGACCCGCGGAGTAGCGCTACTTCTTCAGCGCCCGGATGATCATCGACAGTGATTTGCCGAGCACGACCGTCGCAGGAATCGACACCGCAATGAGCGCGATGAGGTTCGGCTGGAAGCGACCCCCGGCGCCTCCTCCGAAG
>JANOYC010000134.1:0-35107 GCA_031428675.1 Microbacteriaceae bacterium
CGTCGGCCCCGCGCGTCGAGCCGTGTGTTCATGCGGCTGGCGGTCGGCGCATCGATGAGGGCCAATGGGTCCCCCCTTGATCAGACCGGCTTGGCAGCTGCTGTTGAGTCGGTTGCAGTATCTCCGCCCGATTCTACCGCGTCGGTCGGTCGGCCTACGGTCCGCGCCGGGAAACGGCCCCGGCGAACAGCGCGTGCATCAGCGGGAGTGCGGAAATGGTCATCAGCACCGCGCCCCACGTCGGGTCATCGGTGCGAACAAGCAGGCCGCTGATCAGCAGAGTGCCGAACAGAACGGCGGAGATCAGCCGGCGAATTGTTCTTTCCACGCTCGTGAGGCGCTGCTCGAGGCGAGGGTTGTGCACCGAGATCCGGCCCTGCTCGATTCGTGTGGCGAGTCCATCAATTCTTTCGGGAAGCCTCGCGATCACACCGGCCACCGATAGCGCGCGTTTCCCCGCTTCCTGCACTAGGTTGCCGCCCTCGGTCCTGATCAGTTGCGCGGAGTACGGCTCGACGGCATTCCAGATGTTGAACGCGGGGTCGAGCGAACTGCACATCCCGGAGGTCAGCGACATCGCTCGCACGATCAGAAGGAAATTCTCGGGCAGCTGCACCGGCAACGACCGCATGACGTCGCTGAATTCGAGGGCAAAAGCCCGGAACTCGCGCGGATCCACATCGCGCAGTTCGGCAAAGCCCATCCCCCCGAACCGCGCGAACAGCTTCGTCATCGATCTCTCGAGATCTGCGGTATCCGCCGAAGGGAGAAGCACGCCCAGATCGCGGATGCCGTCCACCATTCCATTTCCGTCTTGGGAGGCTGCCGCGACGAGCAGTTTTCTCAAGCCCCGACGCAACCCTGCGGGTACGTCGCCCATCATGCCGAAATCGATGAAGGTGAACGCCCACGCCCGGCCGCCGTCAGCGCGGGCCATCTCAGGATCACCCAGCGGCGTGATGAAGATGTTGCCGGGGTGCGGATCGGCGTGGAAGTAGCCGTGGATGAAGAGCTGGTCGAACATCACCCCGGCGAACTCGTTGGCCACCTCCGACGGGTCGATCCCGGCGGCGCGCAGCCCGTCGACATCGTTGATCTTGATTGCGGTGACGTCCTGCAGAGTGAGCACGCGCCGCGTCGTGCGCTCCCACACCAACGCGGGAACCCGCACCCGGTGATCGTCAGCAAAGTTGTCTGCAAATCGTTCGGCGTTCGCCGCCTCGTGCAGATAGTCGATCTCCTCGAGGCTCGTGAAAGCGAACTCCTCGACGAGTGCCGGCATGTCGACTCGGTCCGACACGAGGCGCACACGGCTGAGCCAGCGGGCAATCCGTCGAAGGGCGAGCAGATCAATGTCCACAATGGCGCCGATGCCGGGCCTCTGGATCTTGACCACGACATCCAGCAATGCCGTGTCGGCCGCATCGGCTTCTGCCAGCCGCGCCCGATACGCCTGGCCGAGGGATGCCGCCGCAATCGGCGTTTGGTCCACGAAAGCGAAGGCGCGTTCGAGAGACATTCCCAGTTCGACTTCGGCGAGCGCGCGAATCGCCGCAAACTCCACCGCGGGGACCTCGTCTTGCAGACCCTCCAGTTCTCTCGTGATCTCGGGCGGCAACACGTCGAGCCGCGACGACATGAATTGCCCGACTTTGATCATCAGGCCGCCGAGATCCACCGCCAAAAGGTGAAAATTCTGGGCGATGCGGCGCAATCGCGTGGGTCTGGTGCGTGCGGCGATCCATGAGAATCCGAGGCGCGGTAGAACCAGCTCAAACCACCACGTCTGCACCAGATTGCGCGCGGCGAACCGCAGGATTCTGCGGTAGCGGGCCCGCATCCGGTCGACGTCTGTCATCTAGTCGTAAGTCTCTTCTTCGTCGCCGCGCGTCCGCGAAAGCGGGCAGTCCGTTGGTGCCGAGGATTCAGTCGGCGGCGAGGATGGAGTAGAGCTTACGGCGCGCCTCTTCGAGCACGGCTACAGCTTGACCCACCTGCTCCGGGTTGCCGGAGCGCCCAACCTGTGCGGCCGCTTGGGCGAGCTCGATTCCCGCTTTAGGCAGTGCGGTGGCCCGACCGCTCTCGTGACTGTTCTGCGACTCCCACGGTGCCGGTCGGTCGGCGGCGGTATCCGCGACGTCGCGTCCTTCAGGGGTGAGCGAGTAGGTTTTGCGTCCGTTGGATTCTTCGGCGCTGATGAGACCCTCGTCGGCGAGCAACTGGAGGGTGGGGTACACCGAGCCGGGGCTCGGCTTCCAGGAACCACCGCTGCGCTCTTCGATCTCGCGGATGAGCTGGTAGCCGTGCATCGGCTTCTCCGCGAGGAGAGCTAGCACCGCGGCGCGAACGTCGCCGCGTCCCATCCGCGGGCCGACCTTGCGTTCAAACTGGCCGCGAAGCTGCTCCATCGCATCCCACACTGCTGATGCCGGCCACTTTTCGCGATTCCGACCTGCGCTGTCCCCACGACCGGTGAAGCCGTCGCCCATGAATGAACTGTTCATGATGTCCTCCCTGCGTCGATACCGTGACGCTCGACGATGCTGAACGATATATCGCTAACTCGAGAGTTTGCCGAGAGTGCGGCGCCAGCGAGAGGGAGCGCCAGGGACAAGAGTGCTCGCGCGCCGGGTGCCTCTTGTCCCAAACGGGCACTCTTGACTCAATGAGCAGCATTCGTTGCCGCCGAGAGCGGCATCAGTTGCCGTCAGACGCGGTGACGCATTGCCTCGTAGGCGGCCAAGGCGTCGCGGCGGCTCTCCGCGAGGTCCACGATGGGTGCCGTCGTCAGTTCCGACGACGGCACCCAACGCTTGACGTACGTGCCGTTCGGGTCGAACTTCTTCTGTTGCAACGCGGGGTTGAAGATGCGGAAGTACGGGGCTGCGTCTGCGCCCGAGCCGGCTACCCACTGCCAGTTGCCGGGGTTGCTCGCTTCATCTGCATCGACCAGGGTGTCCCAGAACCAGCGCTCACCCACGCGCCAATCGACGAGCAGATTCTTGATCAGAAACGACGCGGTCACCATGCGTACCCGGTTGTGCATATATCCGGTCTGCCACAGTTCTCGCATCCCGGCGTCGACGAGCGGCACCCCGGTGTTCCCCGTTCGCCACGCATCCAGCTCCTCCGTAGACGGTTCGCCCCACGGGAAAGCGTCGAACTCCGCGCGCACATTGCGGGTGGCGAGGTCGGGAAAATGGAACAGGATATTCCAGTTGAACTCGCGCCAGCCCACTTCGGAGAGAAACTTCGCCGCGTTTGCGCGTACGCCATCGGGCAGGTTCGCGCGCAAGCGATGCCACACCTGAAATGGGCTGAGCTCTCCGAACCGAAGTCGTGGTGACAAGAGCGAAGTAGCTTCAATCCCCGGTTCGTCGCGTCGGTGGTAGTTCTGCACAATTTCGGTCGCGAAATGGTCGAGCCGATCATGGGCCGCAGCCTCGCCGGGTTCCCAAGCGTCCCGTAGACCTCCGGCCCAATCCGGATGCGCGGGAAGCAGGTTCCATTCGTTGAGCGCGTCGCTGGTCAGGTCGACCGATTCCATTCGTCCGGGGGCGGCCAGCGGCATCCGTGGTTCACCGGCGGTAAGGCAGGCGCGCCAGAATGGGGTGAACACTTTGTAAGGCTCACCGGCGCCCGTGGTGATGGTCCACGGTTCGTGCAGAAGGTTCGCCTGATGACTCGCGACCTCGACCCCGCGGTTTCGCATCAAGGTCTTGAGTTGCGCATCCACCTCCCGTGCTGCTCCGTACCGTCTGTTCCACGTCACAAACCCCGCGTCAATAGCGTCGACAATCTGGGGAATTACCTCGAGCGCGGCGCCGCGGCGAAGCACCAGCCGCCCGCCTATGGTCGCCAGCGAGTCGGCAAGAGAGTGCAAGCTGTGGTGCAACCACCACTTCGACGCGCCACCAAGGGGTCGGATGCCCTCGCTCACCTCGTCGAGGAGGTAGACGACGGCGATCGGACCGCCGCGTTCGATCGCTGCGTGCAGCGCGGGGTTGTCGGCGATGCGCAGGTCGTCGCGGAGCCAGACGAGAGACGGCCTCGCCACTGTCAGTCTCCGTATTCGCCCGCGCGGAGCTTGGCGGTGAGGTTCGCGAGCGAACGGAGCTCGTCCGGCGTCAGGCAGCGCCCAACCCGGGTGCTGATGGACCGACCGTGCGCGAGTGCAACTTCCCGAAACAGCGCGAGCCCCTCGGCGGTCAGCGCGACGATGGTGCCACGACCGTCGCCAGGGTCTGCTGATTTCTGCACGTACCCCTTGGCGGCGAGGCGGTCGACGAGGCGGCTGATACTGGGTTGCGTGAGAAGTAGTACCCGATTGAGGTCACGAATGCGAGATTGACGCTCCGGCTGCCGCGACAGGTTGAAGAGCACGTCGTATTCGTTGAACGAGATCTTGTCGGTGGGGAACTCGTGATGCAGGTGACGGAGCACGGAGACTTGAGCTCGAAACAAGGATTCCCACGCGTCGATCGCCAAAGATGTATCGCTCACGGTGTCAACTCTATGCATCCGACTGGACCGGCACATGCATGATTGACAGTGACGGCAATAAAAGGATTGAGGGTCGGTTTCAGAGGCACGAAACCGACCCTCTCCCTTGCACCAAGAGTGTCCTGCAATCACATTCCGCGGTAGCTGCCACAGCAAACAACTAACGCTCTTGAAATATATAACGGAGAGGTAACAGTGTCTAGTTACCGATTCGTTATTTATCTGAGAATTGACCGAGAGGGCCGAAAGCGCTCGCCGGTGTTCGAGCAGACGGTGATCTAGAAGAAGTCGGGCGACGGCGTCGTCGCGTGCCGAATGGAGACGTCAGCGTGACGGTCGAATCGGTAGCCGACCCCCCGCACGGTGCGCACGATCGCCTCGAACGAATCAAGCTTCGAACGCAGTCGACGAACATGCACATCGATTGTGCGCTCGTTGGGGATCTCGTCGTCGCCGTCGGCCCAGAGTGAGCTAATGATCTCCGAACGATCTACGGTGCGCCCCTCGCGCAACACGAGGTACTGCAGGAGTTCGAATTCCTTATAGGTGAGCGGTGCGACCTCGCCACCGAGGAGCACGCGTTTGCGGGAGATGTCGATAACCACGCCAGGCGCCTTCTTCGGTGCGACCCCGTCCGCTTGGCGGTGCTTGGCGAGAGCGGTCGGATCGTGAAGGGCGAGTCGAACTACGTCTACGTCGCGACCGCCGGCGCCCTGGGGTGCGAGAGCAACGGCCGCATGAGTCTCTGCTTGGGGGGCGAGCCGGGCGGTCAGCGCCTTGAGCTGCTCGACGATGGCACCCAGGTCGGTGCCGGCGGCCGCCGCTTTTGCTTCGTCGAGTCCGACGTAGAGCACAAATCCACGGGCCTCCGTGCCAGCGGGCACGGCGCGGATGCGTGCTGCCGGATTCTCGGCAGTCAGAGCGGAAGAGGTAACAGCTGGTGCGGTCGGAGAGGCAGACGGGCTGAGGCGGTCAACGGATGCGATAGACATGGGAGTCGAATTTTCCTGGTGCGGGTGAAGGGCCTCTAATGATGAGGGTGTGATCCTTCTGGGTACTTCATACGGTGCGGGACGGGACTCGGTATGAGGAGTGCCATCCGGGAACTCTCTGTCCATCTCGTATCGAGCGGCCTTCAGAATTCGGCGACGGAGTGAGCGATTACGCGCACATTCGACAACAGACGGCGTCGCCTGCCGGCATCATCATGCCGACAGTCCCATGGGCCTCAACGGAGGTCAGGGAGTGCGCGAGAACAGTCATGCGTGCAATCCTCGAGTACGCAGGATCCAAAAGTCAAGCGTTCGGTCAGACGACCCCGTACAGTCGGTCTCCGGCGTCGCCCAACCCTGGCACGATGTAGCCGTGTTCGTTCAGTCGCTCATCGAGCCCGCCGAGCACTATCGTCACGTCGCGTCCTGCCGTCGCGGCCTCGACCGCAGCGAGTCCTTCGGGGGCCGCAATCAGGCATACCGCGGTCACGTCCTCGGCGCCGCGGTCGAAAAGATAGTGGATAGCGGCGATGAGCGATCCGCCGGTCGCGAGCATGGGATCCAGCACAAAGCACTGGCGTCCGCTGAGGTCGTCGGGAAGCCGCTCCGCGTAGACCGAGGGCTGGAGAGTCTCCTCATTGCGCACCATGCCGAGAAAACCGACCTCGGCAGTGGGCACGAGCTTGACCATTCCTTCGAGCATTCCGAGGCCGGCGCGCAAAATGGGAACGACGATCGGCCGGGGATCGCTGATTGCGAGCCCGGTGGTTGGCGCGACGGGCGTGTGGATGTCGACGGTTTCCACGCGAACGTGACGGGTGGCCTCGTAGGCGAGCAGGGTCACAAGCTCTTCGGTGAGTGCTCGGAACGTCGGCGACGGAGTGCGCGCATCCCGAAGCACAGTCAGCTTGTGGGTGACGAGTGGATGATCGGCAACGTGTACTCGCATAGGCTCAATCTAGTCGAGGGGAATCTCCATGCCGCCGTACGTCGAGTGGATGCGCGAGGCCATCCTCGAGGCTCGACTCGCGTTCTCGACGGGTGATGTTCCGGTCGCGGCCATCGTCGTTGACGCAAACGGGAATCGCCTGGCAATCGGACGAAACGAGCGTGAATTCTCGGCCGATCCCACCGCTCACGCCGAGATCGTCGCGATACGAAGGGCGGCCGAATCGCTGGGTTCGTGGCACCTCGAGAAGCTGACGCTCGTAGTTACCCTCGAGCCGTGCCTGATGTGTGCCGGGGCAATTCTCGCGGCCCGGATTCCGCGTGTCATCTTCGGCGCGTGGGATGAGAAGGCGGGCGCGGTCGGAAGCATGTACGACGTGCTGCGCGACCGGCGACTTCCCCACCGCGTCGAGGTGATCGCGGGAGTGGAGGAGGCCGCGTGTGTCGAACTGCTCGTCGATTTCTTCAATCAGCGCCGGGCCGAAGCCTAGGCGTTCGGGTCAAAGGATCTGGTGTCGGGATCTGGTGTCGCCTAGGGCCAAAGCGCCGCGACGAACACATTGACAATCGCGGCAGCACCCGTGATGTGCAGCCACGGTAGGGCGATTCGCTCCGACGTGCCAGCTGCCGAGGCCTTGCGCTGCTGCACCTTCGCGAGGACGACCGCTACCAGTACGATCACGGCGAAAACGAACTTGATGGCGATCTTGGTGTAGTTGAGATCCCCCTCGCCCGTTGCTTCGATGAGCCCGACGAGCATCACTCCGGTGACGAGTTGGGTGATCGCTCCGATGAGCATGACGCCAAATTCGAACCCATGCTTGCGGCGCAATTGCAGGAAGAACGGGCCGATGACGGCCGCGAGACCGAGCATGTGCAGAGCGAAGATGACGAGGATGATCGTTTCCATGGCTACTCCGGTGGTCGCGCCGGGCTAATCGGCGGCTTTGATCACGATGGCGTCGGTCGACGGAGTCACGGCGTCTTGCGGGCCGTATACGTCGGGCTCGACGTAGATGATTCGGGCTACCGGAACCTTCTCGCGAATCGTGGTTTCGAGTGAGTCGATCGCGGTCGCGACATCGACGAGCCGCTTGGTGCGAGCGAAGGCAACCTTGGCGCCGACGAGCAATTCGTCGGGACCGACGTACAGCGTCTTCAGGTGGATGAGTGCCTCGACGTCGGGGTGGGCGTTGATGACGTCGCGGATTGCGGTCGTGTGCTGCGGCGATGCTCCTTCGCCGACGAGAAGGCTTTTCGTCTCGATCCCGAGAATGAGGGCGACCACAACGAGGAGTGCGCCGATGGCGATGGTGCCGACGGCATCCCACAATGGGTCGCCCGTGAGAATCGTCAGCCCGACGCCGATGAATGCGAAGACGAGGCCGAGCAGCGCAGCGATGTCTTCGAGGAGTACGACCGGAAGTTCCGGCGCCTTCGCGTGCCGCACGAAATTCACCCACGACTGCGTGCCGCGAACTTCGTTCGACTCCTTGATGGCGGTTCGGAGCGAGAAGGACTCCAGCACAATGGCAATGCTCAACACCAGGATCGGCAACCACGGCACTTCGAGCTGATGCGGGTGAGCGAGTTTGTCGATGCCCTCATAGACGGAGAACATGCCGCCGACCGAGAACAGAACAATGGAGACGACGAACGCGTAGACGTAGCGTTCGCGACCATATCCGAACGGATGCTGAGGTGTCGCTTTCTTGCGGGCTTTGCGGCCACCGAGGAGCAGCAGGCCTTGGTTGCCGGCGTCGGCGACCGAGTGCACCGACTCGGCGAGCATGGAGCTCGATCCGGAGAAGATGAACGCGACGAATTTCGTCACCGCGATTCCCGTATTCGCGAGCAGTGCCGCGATTATTGCCTTGCCACCACCGGATGCACTCACTGTTCCAACTTACACTTGAGCGGTGAACGTCGAACTTCCTTCCATTGCGATTCTGGGTGCTGGTTCGATGGGCGGCGCCATTCTCTCCGGGCTGACGGCGCCGGCAGTTAATGTCGCTGGCGGCATACGAGTGACGAACCGATCAGTCGAGAAAGCGTCTGCTATCTCCGGACCCGGGGTGACGTCGCTGGCAACAGAGTCTGATCCACTCGCGAACCGGAGCGCGGTGCGCGGCGCGCGGATCGTCGTGATCGGCGTGAAGCCCGCGATGGTTCCCGATCTTCTGCGCGAGATCAGCGCTGACCTGGAGCCTGGAGCGATCGTGGTGAGCGTCGCCGCGGGTGTACCGATTACCACCATGGAGTCGCTCGTCGCCGGGCCAGTGCTGCGAGCAATGCCGAATACACCGGCGGTCGTCGGACGAGCGGTCACCGGGCTCAGCCGCGGTAACCGGTCGAGTGACGACGATTGTGCTCTGGTCACTCGGTTGTTCGAGACTGTCGGAGTAGTGGTGCCGGTGCCCGAGTCGAAGATTGACGCGCTGAGCACGATCAGCGGTTCTGGGCCCGCCTATGTCTTTTTCATCATCGAACACCTGATCGCCACCGCCGAACGCATGGGATTCAGCGCCGACGAAGCCGCCACGATGGTCACTCAGACCTTTCTTGGCGCGGCCGAATTGCTCGCGCGCTCGGGCGAGATCCCGTCTGAATTGCGACGGCGGGTGACGAGCCCGAACGGAACCACCGAGCGTGCCATCGCTGTTCTCGAAGACGCAGACCTCGGGGCGCTTTTCGATCGGGCGACGGCGGCGGCCCTCGCGCGAGCCCGTGAGCTCGCGGCAACGCAGTGACAGAAAACGCAGTGACAGGCGATGCAGTCACAGGCAACGCAGTCACGCTCAGCATCCTGAACCCGAAGGCGCCGCCGGGGTTGTGCATAGCCCGCTCATAGGATTCGTCGCGATCGTGGAGCCACGCATCACGGGATGCGGTTACACGAGGAGCGGATCATGGCAAGCGACAATAAGAACGACGATGACAATCCCGCGGATTTCGCGACAACGAGCCAGGTGCCAGCGGCAGATGCGCAGTCGCCTGCTCCGGCGCAGCCCGCGCGTCGCGGCCTCCCGGCGCTCGCGATCGTAGGTCTGGCCCTTGGTGGGGTCGTGGCTGCGGGTGCACTTTTCGGCGGCGGAGTCTTCATCGGAGCGCACATACCCGACCGTGGAGCACGGCTCGCGGGCATCGTCCAGAACGATGACCGCACACCGGGCGACCGGTTCGGACCCGGATCAAACCACCACGATGGCTTCGCGCCGAACCACGATCACGGTCAGGACGGAACCGAATCCAACAGCGAGACCGACACGGAAACAGAATCCGGGACAGACACCGGCGCTTAGCTCTGGAGGATCGCGAACTTCTCGATGTCTCGCGAGTTGCCGCTGACGATCACGAGATCGTGGTTGGAGATCACGGTGTCCGGGGTGGCATAGGTGAACACCTTGCCCGGACTCTTCACTCCAACCACGGTCACGCCATATTTGCGGCGCACCGCGGACTCCGCGAGCGTGATGCCGCGGATGGGCTTGGGCGGATACATTTTCACAATGGCGAAGTCGCCGTCGAACTCGATGAAGTCGAGCATCCGGCCCGATACCAGATGCGCAATGCGCTCGCCAGCCTCTGCTTCGGGGTAGATCACGTGATTCGCGCCGATGCGCGACAGGATCTTGCCGTGCGACTGGCTGATCGCCTTCGCCCAGATCTGAGGGATCTTGAGATCCACGAGATTGGCGGTGATGAGCACGCTTGCTTCGATCGAGGATCCAACGGCAACGACGGCCACGGCGAAGTCTTGCGCGCCGATCTGTCGGAGCGCGTCAATACTGCGGGCATCTGCCTGCACGGCGTGCGTGACTCGCTCGGCCCACTTCTGCACCAGTGCAGGATCGTCGTCGACCGCGAGCACCTCACGGTCGAGGCGGTCGAGTTGGCCGGCAGCGGCCGCGCCGAACCGGCCCAGTCCAATAACGAGCACGGGGGCGTTGTGGGCGATCTTCTCAACCAACGATGGGCCTCTCTTCTGCTCTCCTGAACAACTGGCGGCGCTGGCTGGCGGCGAGTGCCGCCGCCAGCGTCACTGTACCAACGCGGCCTGCCCACATCGTGGCCGACAGCACGTATTTACCGGCATCGGGAAGCGTTTCCGTCAGTCCGGTGCTCAACCCACAGGTGGCGAACCCAGAGATTACGTCGAAGAGCACGTAATGCAGCGGCGCTCCCGTGAGCTGGAGGATGACGATCGATGAAGTAGCGACGATCGTCGCCCCCCACAGGGTGACGCTGACCGCCAAGCGCAGCACATCAACGGGAATGCGGCGGTCGAACGCCTGCATGTCGTTGTCACCGCGAGCTTCCGCGAAAGCGGCGATGAACAGCACCGCGAGAGTGGTCACCTTGATGCCGCCGGCGGTCGATGCCGAGCCGCCACCGACAAACATCAGCATGTCCATCGCCAAGAGTGTTGAACCATTCATCTGGCCGATGTCGACGGTGGAGAATCCTCCCGATCGCGTCATCATCGACAGAAAGCTCGCGGTCATCGGTCGCACGACGCCGTCTTGACCGCCGAGCGTGGCCGGATTCGTCCATTCGAGCGCCAGGATCGCAACGGTGCCAAGGACGAACAGGATGGCCGTCGTTACAAGAGTGAGGCGCACGTGCACGGAAAGTCGCGAACGACGACGCCAATAGCGAGCAACACCGAAGATCACCGGAAAGCCGACGCTTCCCAAGAAGACGCCGAGGGCGAGGGCGGTGAGCATCCAAGGGTCGTTTTCGAACGGCGCCAGTCCTTCGACATTCGGAGCAAAGCCCGTATTGGTGAACGCGGATGTTGCGAAGTAGAAGCCCTGCCAAATGGCGGGCCACACGTCGAAGCCCGCCGTAAGCAGGCGCGGAGTGATCAGCAGCGTGAGGGCGACTTCGATTGCGAGCACGCTCACGATCACGGTGAACAGCAGCCCGCCGATCTCGCCGAGCCGAATCGCTTGGGACTCGGCCACCGGACCCGCGTGAATGCGCGACGGGTTGGTGTCGCTCGCTGCCATGAGTTTCTCTCGGAGACCAAGGCGCCGCGAGACCACGAGACCCAGGATGCTGGCGAGGGTGATCACTCCGATGCCGCCTACCTGCATGCCGAGCAAAACTGCTGAGTTGCCGAACGTGCTCCAGTGCGTCGCCATATTCACCGTCGTGAGGCCCGTGACGCAGATTGTGGAGACGGCGGTGAAGAGTGCGTCGGCGAGCGGCGTCGCCTTGCCATCGCTCGCCGCCGCGGGAAGCATGAGCACCACGGTCAGCGCGAAGATCAGCGTGGTGAAAATCAGAATCGCGAAGCGGGCGGGCGACGATGACGCGAAGAAATCGACGAAACCGCGAACGCGAGCGAAAGGGCCGCGATTCGCGTCATGCACGAGAGGCGCGCGAGGCCGCCGCGAACTCATGCGGTTTCCGTCATGTGCATGACTCGCCATGGTACTCCCCGCCCGGGGTGACTAGCCTGTTGCCATGGCTGACATCTTCGACGTTGTAGCGGATTCGACCCGTCGTGAACTGCTTGGGGCGTTATTGGACGCCTCCGTCGGCTCATCCACAAGCCCCCGGGCGGGCGAATTGAGCGTTGGCGAGATGGTGGACAAGCTCGGGCTCAGCCAGCCGACGGTCTCCAAACACCTCAAGGTGCTCAGGGATCATGAGTTGGTCACCGTGCGAGAAGAGGGCCAGCACCGCTATTACAAGATCGCACCCGCTCCCCTCGAAGAGATCGACGACTGGCTCGTTCCGTTCGTGAGCGCCGATTACGCGCTCGAGACCGGGTCGACCAGCTACGCGGCTTGGGCGGGGAGCGAGGTCGGTTCATCCATTGGTCGGGTGGTTGCCGAGCGCTCGCACCAAGTGCGCGAGGTGATTCAGGGTGCATCGGGAGCGATACACAGCGCGGCGGAGACGGTGGGAAAGGTGCTTCCGAAGTCCCGCAAGCAGCGCCAAGGTGACACTGCCGAGTTTTAGCCCCACGAAACGGGGATAGACGGCCAGTCACATCAGGCTCTATTGTTGCGTTCTAGCACTCCAGTCACATTCGCCACGGGGTGCGTCTGCCGGGAATTAGCTCCGGCGCGCCGACAGCAGGAGGATCAGTGCCGCAGGGGCTCTCCGACGTGCGCTTTCTCACCGTTGCTGAGGTCGCCGAGATGATGCGCGTATCCAACATGACGGTCTACCGCATGGTGCACTCCGGCGATCTTCCCGCCATTCGCTTTGGTCGCTCCTTTCGCATCCCGGAATCGGCGGTCGCGAAGGTGATCGAGATTCCTGTCTCCGACGCGGGGTGAATGAGAGTTAGCAGTAGAGCGCGGGAGCCCGGTGTCACAAACCGTCGGATTCTAACGAATGCGGGCGGTGCTAAGGTATCCCAGTACGTTTTTCCGCGGTTCCGTTCGGACCGGGTTGTCCGTTCAGTCACCAGCGAGGTTCTTATGGGTTCCGTAATCAAGAAGCGCCGCAAGCGTATGGCGAAGAAGAAGCACCGCAAGCTCCTTCGCAAGACGCGTCACCAGCGCCGCAACAAGAAGTAGACGCCGCCAAGCGTCGAGCGCCAGTTCCGAACGTGGGCCTGGCGCTTTTCGGCGTTAATCGTTTGTCTGACCAGTCGCTCCCGGTAGCCGGCGCACCGCACGGGCGTCTCGGCGCACGCGGCGCTGTGCGGCGCGAATGCTGGATCGCTTGAGCTTCATGACGGCCCAGCCCATCTCTTTCGCGTGAGCGGCGAGCGTTCGATCGGGATTGACGACGATTCGGTTTCCCACGAGGGTGAGCAACGGGATGTCGTGGCGCGAATCCGAATACGCCCAACAATCGGCGAGATTGGCCTTCTTCCGCGTGACCACGTCGTGCGCCGCTTTCGCCTTGGCTGCACCATGCATGATCGGTCCGGCCAGCTCGCCCGTGAGCACGCCATCCACCGCGACCAGTCGAGTGCCGAGCGCCCCCGCGAAGCCGAGACGGTTGGCGATCACGTTGGCCACGAGATGGGGCGTCGCGGTAACGAGCCACACCTCATGTCCCTTGCGCACGTGCTCGTTTGCGAGCGCTATCGTCTCGGGCCATAGTCGCCTCTCGATCGCGCGATCGTAAACCTCGTTCGCCAGATCGATGAATTCCGATTCCCGGTGACCGCTGATGAGCTCCCGAACGCGCTCGGGAGCTCGAGCGAAATGAGAGCGGGTCTCTCCCACGGCGAGAAAAACTGCCTGTTGCCAGGCGAAGTTCAGCATGTCGCGCACGCGCACGTGTCTCCGCCGAAACGCGGCGCGGCCCAGATGATAGACACTCGCGCCGCGGAGGAGGGTGTTGTCGACATCGAAGAACGCAATAACGGGGGAAGCCGAGTCGAGCGGCGGCGGTGCGTCGGACATCCCGCTTATTCTAAGAGTGTGTCGCCACGCCTCACCCTTCTCGGACGACCCGGTTGCCACCTGTGCGACGATGCACGGGCGGTCGTTCTCGATGTGCTCGAGGGGTTCTCCGACGTGACGCTCGAAGAGCGGTCGATCCTTGACGACCCAGCGCTCGTGCATCGATACGCCGAGGAGATCCCTGTGCTGCTGATTGACAACGTTGTGCACGACATCTGGCGTATTGACCCGGTTCGCCTTCGCACTGCTCTTCTGGAGGTCACCGCATGATCAGGCACATCGTCATCTGGACGCTGAAGGCGACCGAGGCACACGAGAAAGCGACGGCGATCGATCGCATCTGCACGGCGCTCGGTTCGCTTCCGCCGCTCATCCCCGAGATTCTGCACCTGCGTGTGGCGCACAACGTCGCGTATGACGACGTCAACGCCGACGTGGTGCTCGTTGCGGATTTTGAGAGCGTTGAGGCTCTGCAGGCATATCAGGATCATCCGGAGCACCAGAAGGTTGTTCCGGTCGTGCGCGGGCTCACCGCGTCACGCACCGCCATCGACTTCGACGTCGTCTAATACGCCCTGCCGGGCGCCTGCCTACCCCTGCTCGCGTTGTGCACAACAGGGTGCGACAGGGTGCGAAGTCCTGCACAACGGGGAGTGGGCCGCCTGGCGCGATGGCTACGGCGTGAGCCGGGTCGGACCGCGGAACAGGTACGTCGTCTCGCGGATGTTTGGCAGGTGGAGCAGGAGCATGAGCACGCGACTGAGTCCCATTCCGAATCCGCCGTGCGGCGGCACACCGTATCGGAAGAAGTCGAGGTAAAAGTCGAGCTCCTCGGGGTCGAGACCCTTCTCCTTCGCTTGCTCGATGAGCACCTCGACGCGGTGTTCGCGCTGGGCTCCGGTCGAGATCTCGGTGCCGTTGAAAATCAGGTCGTAGCTGTTCGTGAGCGTCGGGTCGCCTTCGTGGCGCATGTGGTAAAACGGCCGAATGCTCGACGCGTAGTCGGTGATGAAGACGAACTCGTGACCGAAGTGCTCTTTGACATAGGCGGCGATGCGACGCTCGCCTTCCGGATCCATGTCGTCGTCGGCGCGAGGAATCAGGTAACCCTGATCGGCCACGATCTGCTTCGCCTCGGCGAGCGGGATGCGCGGAAACGGCGTCGCAGGCACCTGCACCTCGACGCCGAATGCGGCTTCGATCTCGGTGCCGTGCTTTTCTTTCACCGCGGTGAGGCCGGCCACGAGCAGTTCCTCGTGCATCCTCATGACGTCTTCGTGGCTGTCGACCCAACTGATCTCGGCGTCGACACTCGTGAACTCGGTGGCGTGGCGACTCGTGAAGCTCGGGTCGGCGCGGAAGGCCGGGCCGATCTCGAAGATCTTGCCGAAGCCAGCCGGCTGCGCCATCTGCTTGAAGAACTGCGGGCTTTGCGCGAGGTAGGCGGTGGTGTCGAAATACTCGACTTCAAACAGCTCCGCGCGTGATTCGCTCGCGCTGGCCATGAGCTTGGGCGTGTGCAACTCGATGAAATCGTTGTCGATCCAATAGCAGCGCATTGCGTGCTCGAAGGTGGTCTGCACGCGGAAGATGAGGTTGTTCTTCGGCACGCGCAGGTCAAGGAAGCGCCAGTCCATGCGCTTGTCGCCGCTGGAGTCCTCGGCGATCGGGGTCTCGGGATTCGCCGCGGCGACGACGTCGATCGTGTCGATTTTCACTTCGATGCCTCCGAGCTTCACGCGCTCGTCATGCTTGAGTGCGCCGGTGACGATAATGAAGCTGCCTTGGGCAAGCCCGGAAATCGTCTCGGCAACCTCGTCGGCTTCGGGGGAGCGCGGGTGCACGAGCTGCACTGCACCGGATTCATCGCGCAGTACGACGAACTGCACCTTCTTCTGATCGCGCACGGTCTCAACCCAGCCGGAGACGCGCACCTCTCCGTCGTCGAGAGCGGCCAAGTTGCGGATCGTTGTGCGAGCAGTCACAAGGGTCGATTCTAGTGTCGGAGCCGTGCGCCCTCTTCGGCAGACGCCCAGCGCTGCCGATCTAGACTGGATGCCGTGCCAGCCGACCTCATTCACCTCGTGCGCCACGGCGAGGTGCACAATCCCGACAAGGTGCTCTACGGACGCATCCCCGGGTTCGGTTTGAGTACCCTCGGACACCGGATGGCCGAGTCGGCCGCCGATCAGCTGCACGGGCATCCCATCACTCGTTTGTATGCGTCACCGCTGCAGCGGGCGCAGGAATCGGCGAAGCCTTTTCAGGTCGGATTCGAGCTCGACATCGTCACCGACGAACGACTCATCGAGCCCACCAACAAGTTCGAGGGTCGCCCGTTCGAGTTCGGGCCCCAAGTGCTATTGCGCCCAGAAGCCTGGCCGTGGGTGATCAACCCCCTGAAGCCGAGTTGGGGAGAGCCCTTCGTTTCTATCGCGGCCCGCATGCTTGCCGTCGTAGAAGAAGCATGGGAGCGCACGACACACGGCGAGGTAGTGCTCGTAAGTCATCAGCTGCCGATCTGGATGGTGCATCGCTCACTCGCCGGCGAAAAGCTCTACCACGACCCGCGTAAACGACGGTGCCATCTGTCCAGCATCACCACTCTCGCCAAACGCGGCGAGCGGTTTGTTGAGGTCTCCTACCGCGACCCGGCCCGAGAACTTCTCGCCGCCTCCATCGACCTGGGAGCAGTGTGATCCGACGCACTCCGGTCACCCGCGCGGTGACGGTCGCTCTCGCGCTCGCGACGATCGTCTCAGTATCCGGATGCTCGAACGATCCGCTCGCAGAGGCCTACCGAGACGGCACGACCGAGAACTACATATCGGGCAACGGCGTGTACGAAGAAATCGCGCCCGCCGAGCGGGGCGCGGCCGTCGACTTTGAGGGCGTCTCCGACACCGGCGAACCGATCGCGAGCAACGACTATGCCGGAGACGTGTACGTGGTCAACTTCTGGTACGCCGGTTGCCCACCCTGCCGCGCCGAGGCACCCGATCTCGAGGCGTTGGCCCAGGAGTATGCGGACGGTGGCGTGTCGTTCCTCGGAGTGAACGTTTACGACCAGGCGGACACGGCTCGGGCCTTCGCACGCACCTACTCGCTGAGCTATCCGTCGATCGTCGATGCGAACGACGTGCGCGTTCAGTTGGCCTTCGCGAGCACGGTCGCGCCCAACGCAGTCCCGACAACGCTCGTCATGGATCGCGAAGGCCGCGTGGCAGCCCGCTATTCGGGTCAGATCGAGAAGAGCATTCTCGCCGCGATGATCGACCGCGTCCTGGGCGAATCCTGATGGATTCGATCGGCGGCATCGTTTTCAGCGGCAATCTGCTGCTCGCGATTCCGCTCGCCCTGCTGGCCGGGTTTCTGAGCTTCGCGTCGCCGTGCGTTCTCCCGCTCGTCCCGGGCTACCTCGGTTACGTCGGGGGCTTCGCGGGTGAAGGCACAACGCGCGACCGTAAGCGACTTCTCCTCGGTGTCGGCTTGTTCATTCTCGGGTTCAGCGTTGTCTTCGTGGCTACCGGTGTCTTGTTCGGCACCGCCGGGCTCATCCTGCGCTCGTGGCTTGATGTGATCCTGCCGATCGCGGGCGTGGTCATCATCGTGATGGGGCTCATATTCATCGGGCAGTTCACCTTCTTGCAGCGATCGTTCAAGCCGCGCTGGAAGGTGGCAACGGGAATCGCGGGTGCTCCTGTGCTCGGGATTGTCTTTGCGATCGGCTGGACCCCGTGTCTCGGCCCGGTGCTGACTGCTGTGAATTCGCTCGCCTTCTACGAGGGCGACGCGTGGCGAGGAGGGCTCCTCGCCGCCATCTACTGCGTCGGTCTCGGCGCGCCGTTCCTGCTGGTCGCACTCGGAGTGAGCTGGTTCTCGGGCTCTGTTGCTTTCCTGAGGCGCCACATTCGGGTCGTCAATCTCATTGGCGGTTCGATGCTCATCCTCATTGGCGTGCTCATGCTGACGGGCGCCTGGCGCCACCTCATCTCGGCTCTGGCGGCGGTGATCGATGGATTCGTCCCGGCCCTCTGATCACGTCGACGGCAGAGGTCACCCCACCGAGAACGACATCACCCAACCGCGACTCGGCGTCGTCGGCTACGCCCGGTTCGTCTGGCGCCAACTCACGAGCATGCGCACCGCCTTGTTCCTGCTCCTCCTCCTCGCCTTCGCCGCGGTACCGGGCTCGCTTGTGCCGCAGAGAAGCGCCGACCCCAATGGCGTCGTGCAGTACCGCACCGATAACCCCGAGTTGTACCGCGTGCTCGACGCCCTGCAGGTGTTCGACACGTATTCGTCGGTCTGGTTCTCGAGCATCTACCTGCTGTTGTTCATCTCCTTGATCGGCTGCGTCATTCCGCGCACCCGTCACCACTTCGACGCGCTTCGCGCCGCGCCTCCGCGCACCCCGGCTCGGTTGAAACGACTCCCCGCTTTCCTGGCCGTTGATGCGCCGGGAATCACCGAAAAGGATGCGGTCGAATCGGCGCGACGACTGCTGCGCCGACTCGGGTACCGAGTGCGCGTCGACAGCGCATCCGTCAGCGCGGAGCGTGGTTATCTGCGCGAGACCGGCAATCTCGTCTTCCACGGGGCTCTCGTCGGCATCCTTGTGGCCGTGGCTATTGGCGGCGGTTTCAGCTACACGGGTCAGAAAGTCATCGTCGAAGGGCAGGCTTTCTCCAACGTGCTCGGTAATTACGACTCGTTCAATCCTGGGCGCTATTTCTCCGACGACGTGCTCGCACCGTATTCCATTCGGCTGGACGGGTTCGACGCGGAGTATGAGGAGGAGAACATCGACGCTTACGGGCAGCCGATCGACTTCACCGCCTCCGTGACGACGACGATTCCCGGTGCCGACGGCCAGCCGGCATCGATCAAGGTGAACGAACCGCTGCGCATCGGTGGCACCGAGGTCTACCTGCTCGGCAACGGGTACGCGCCGTGGATCACGGTGCGCGATGCCGATGGTGAGATCGCGTTCTCCCAGCCAGTTCCCTTCCTGCCACAGGATGGCAATCTCACCAGCCTTGGCGTCGTCAAGGTGCCCGACGGGCTCACCGATCAGCTCGGCATGATCGGGTTCTTCTACCCGACCACTCTCCCGCTCGCGAGCGGCGCGTTCAGTTCAAGCCACCCCGACCTTCGGGATCCAACGCTCACCTTGGAGGCGTACCGGGGTGATTTGGGGCTCGACGGCGGGATCCCCCGCTCCGCGTACTCCCTCGACACCGACGCCCTGACGCAAGTCGCTGGCCGCACCTCGGAGACGCCTACCCTCGCCCTGAAGATCGGTGACACCGTCGAGCTTCCCGACGGTCTGGGCAGCGTCGAGCTCAGCGAGGTGAAGCGCTTCGTCTCGCTCGACATCCATCACGATCCAACGCAGACTTGGGTCTTCATCTTCTCGGTGCTCGTGCTCGCGGGACTTCTCACCGGCCTGTTCATTCCGCGTCGGCGGCTGTGGGTCAAGTTCGTGGCTGGCGCGGACGGCACCAGCACCCTCGAATACGCGGGCCTCGCCCGCGGCGACGACCCCACCCTGATGGCTGCCGTCACAGCATTCGCCCAGAAACACGCGGCAGGGCTGGGGATTAAGGTGGGAGAGTGACCGCAACCCTCGTTTCCTACTCCCTCCTCGCGGTGTGGTCGGCGATGGCAATCTATGCGCTCGCTTTCGTCGCGTTCACGCTCGATCTCGCCGGTCGAGCAGCGCGAGATCCGCGCCAAAAGGGCGTCGTAGAAGGCAGTGAGGCGGCGAGCGGGGGCTCTGGCACGAGTGGGGGCGCCGGCACGACCGTCGTGCAGCGCACGGATGCCCCTTCGGTCGGAGGCTATTCCTCACGATGGGCAAAGGTCGCGCTCGCGCTCACGATTATCGCGTGGCTTCTGCACGTCACGGCCACGGTCTTCCGGGGGCTCGCGGCGAACCGCGTGCCGTGGGCAAATATGTTCGAGTTCTCGCTCACCGCCACGGCGCTTATCGTCGGCGTGTTTCTCGCCGTGCAACTGTGGAACGATCTGCGTTTCCTCGGCTCGTACGTCATCGGCTTCGTGGTGCTCGCCCTCGGTGTCGCGACCGTGAACTTCTACGTCGACGTGGTGCCGTTGCCGCCGGCGCTACAGTCCGCCTGGCTCGTGATCCACGTTTTCGTGGCGAGTCTCGCAACCGGATTTTTCGGACTGGGCGCTGCGCTGTCGATCGTGCAGCTCATCCAGTCGCGTCGTGAGGCGACGAAGGGTCTGCTCCGTCTGGTGCCGGCGCCGGACGGGCTCGAGAACTTGGCCTACCGTCTGAATCTCGTCGGTTTCGTGCTGTGGACGTTCACCCTGATGGCCGGCGCCATCTGGGCCGAGCGCGCGTGGGGCAGGTACTGGGGCTGGGACACCAAAGAGGTGTGGACGTTCATCATCTGGGTGATTTTCGCCGGTTACATCCACGCGAGGGCGACGCGCGGATGGCGCGGTTCACGCAGCGCGGTTCTCGCGATTATCGGCTTCAGTGCCGTGGTGTTCAATTTCACCGTTGTGAATCTTTTCTTCAAGGGTCTGCACGCCTACAGCGGACTTTGAAGCCTCAGTCAAGTAGCGCGTAGCACCGGGTCAGCCGCGCGTGCCACCACGAGTCGCGGTCTGCGGGTGCGGCGTGTGCGGTCACGAGGCCAGCACTGACGTCGATGCGGCGAACCGGGATGAAACCGTCAACGGGGAGCAATGGTTCGTCGGTGACGTCTGCGGCCAGAAGAGCAGCCGTGCCGAGCCCACAGTCGAACTCGAGATCCTGCACTCGAGCCGCAAGGTGCGCGCCCATCGACAATCCGACTGAGGATTCCAGGGCGCTCGAGACCACAACGGGCAGACCGGCACGTTCGATGAGCGCGATGGCGCTTCGGATTCCGCCGAGTGGTTGCGCCTTTATCACCAGAATGTCGGCGGCCCCTGCGTCGACCACGGCCAGCGGATCGGCCGCTCGCCGGACGCTTTCGTCGGCGGCGATCGGAATGCCCATGTACTTCACCCGCTCCCGAATCTCCGCCAATTCTGGGACGGTCGCACACGGTTGCTCCACGTACTCCAGGTCGAACGGAGCGAGAGCGTGGATGGCGTGCTCCGCTTCGTCTACGTTCCACCCGCCGTTCGCGTCAACGCGGATGCGGCCTTCTGCGCCAAGAACGCGACGGGCTTCGGCCACCCGGGCCACGTCATCCGCGAGGGTCTGACCCGGTTCAGCGACCTTCACTTTGACGGTACGGCAGCCGGTAAAGCGGGCGAGGACCGCCGCTACCGCCTCGACGGGCACCGCGGGGAGGGTTGCGTTGACACGCACTCGATCGGTCGCTGCTTCGGTTTCGTGCCAGCCGAATTCGATGGCCGCCGCGAGCCACGAGGAGGCTTCCTCGTCGTCGTACTCCGGAAACGGCGAGAACTCCGTCCACCCCTGCGGGCCACGCAAGAGCATGACTTCGCGTACGTCGATGCTGCGAAAACGATTCGTCAGCGGGAGCGACACGACCCGAGCGGAGTCCAGCAACTCAGACAGAGACGGAACCGGCGGCGTCGACGACATGCGACCAGTCTGCCGCAGTCGTCGGCGTGCTCGGCGCAATAGTCTGAGACTTCCGACGGCGCGCCAGCAAGGAACGGAGGGAAGCGGATGAGCACGGACGACCTGAGCGGCATATTCGCAGCGCGCGATGACACTCTGATGACCGCGCTTCCCCCTCGACCCCGACGTCCGTGGCTCGGCGTTTGCTCCATCGCTCTTGTTGTCGTCGTCGCGGTCGTCGACGCGATCGCAATCAGAACGGCCTACGCCAACGACTACGCGACGGCGATCGCTCTTGCGGTCACCGCCATCGGCACTGCGACGATCGCATTCGGGCTGGCGCTCGTCGCGGTGATCACGCGGCGCGGACGCTGGTGGGGCGTCGCGGCCCTGCCGTTGAGCGTTGCCGTGAACCCCTACTTGCTCGCCGCGATACTCGGCATGGCGAGCGGCATCGCCGGAACCTGACCGACGCCGCTTTCGCGATAGCCCCGTGGCTGTTCGCCGCAACCTAGGCTGGTCGCATGGCCGAATCCGTCTCCGAGTTGTTCGATGAAGAACTGTGGCAGTCTGTGCCCGGCTTCGATGACCTCACCGACATCACCTACCACCACGATCGCGAGGGCCGCGTCGCCCGCGTCGCCTTCAATCGGCCCGAGGTGCGCAATGCCTTTCGTCCGCATACGGTCGATGAGCTCTACCGCGCGCTCGACCACGCGAGGCAGAACTCGCGCCTCGGCGTCGTGCTCCTGACAGGAAACGGACCCAGCCCCAAAGATGGCGGTTGGGCGTTCTGCTCCGGAGGCGACCAACGCATCCGGGGGCGTGCCGGCTATCAGTACGACGAATCGGCGGTCGGGCCGAACCCGCTGAGCGACCGAGCGGCCACCGGTCGGCTGCACATTCTCGAGGTGCAACGACTGATTCGCTTCATGCCGAAAATTGTGATCGCGCTCGTGCCCGGCTGGGCGGCCGGCGGGGGCCATTCGCTGCACGTCGTGTGTGATCTCAGCATCGCGAGCGAAGAACATGCCAAGTTCAAACAGACGGATGCCGATGTCGGCTCGTTCGACGCCGGTTACGGCAGCGCGTACTTCGCTCGCCAGGTCGGCCAGAAATTCGCTCGTGAGGTGTTCTTTCTCGCTCGCGAGTACAGCGCAGAGCGCGCACTCGCTGCGGGAGCCGTCAACGCCGTCGTGCCGCACGCGCAACTGGAGCGCGTTGGCTACGAGTGGGCCACAGAGATCCTCACGAAGTCGCCGACCGCGATCCGCATGCTGAAGTTCGCATTCAACGCGGTCGACGACGGGCTCGTCGGGCAGCAAGTGTTCGCCGGCGAGGCGACCAGGCTCGCTTACGGTACTGACGAAGCGGTCGAGGGGCGCGACGCCTTCCTGGAGAAGCGCGAACCCGACTGGGGGCCCTTCCCGTGGCAGTATTGATCTCGGCATGACGCGCGCGCTCCGCTCGGTCAGCGGCGCTGATGTGCTGCCGGCGCTCCGGCTTGCTCTGTCGGGGGACGGCCCCGCGATCCTGCCGGGCGTAGCGGGGGAGACGGGGCTCACTCGGGTCGAGGTCGGCGTTGCGGCCGTGATCGAGACAAGCGGATCGACCGGTCACCCCAAACGCGTGGTGCTCAGCCGCCATGCTCTGCTTGCGAGCGCGGCCGCCTCCGCCTCCGCCTTGGGTGGGCCGGGACAATGGCTGCTCGCGTTGCCGACGACCTACGTCGCCGGCCTGAATGTGCTCGTTCGCTCGATCGCGAGCGGCGTCGACCCGATCGTCGTGGCATCCGGAGCGTTCACCGCCGAGAAGTTCCGCGACGCAACGCGGCGGATGTCCGAACCCGTGCGCTTCGTGTCTCTCGTGCCAGCCCAGCTCGCCCGCATTCTCGACGACAGCGATGCGACAGCCGCGGCTCGACGATTCGATCGCGTGCTCGTTGGTGGCCAATCATTACCTAGCGCGGTGCGCGAGCGAGCGCTCGCAGCAGGAATCCGCATGACAACCACCTACGGCTCGAGTGAGACCTGCGGGGGGTGTGTCTACGACGGGGTTCCAATCGGCACGACCGCCGCGACGATCGTCGACGGCGAGGTGCAACTCGCGGGTCCCATGCTTGCCGACGGCTATCTCCATGATCCCGCTCGCACCGAAGCAGTGTTCGTGCTGCGTGACGGTCAGCGTTGGTACCGCACGGGCGACAGCGGAGAAATGGTCGACGGTGTACTGCGGGTGACCGGGCGTTTCGATGACGTGATCATCTCGGGTGGGGAGAAGGTCTCCCTGGGGGCGATCGAGCGGTTGCTGCACGGCATCCCCGAGCTCAGCGACGCTGTCGTCGTCGCGTCGCAGAGCGACCGGTGGGGCGAAGTGCCCGTCGTGTTCACGACCAGACACGTGGATGCGGCGACCCTTCGCGCACTTGTGGCAGACCGACTCGGGCGCGCTGCCGTCCCGGATCGGGTGATCGTGGTCGACAGCTTGCCCACACTCGACTCCGGCAAGCCCGACCGCGCGCAACTCGCTACTGACGCACATCGCTAAGATCGGCGACGTGGCAACCAAGAACCAGCGCTCCAAGTCCGCCCGTCCTCAGCCGAAGCGAACCGGAGGCAGGCCGGGGGGTCGCCTGCGACAGCCGGTCGTCGTAGCGCGTCGTGCCACCTGGCGCGACTGGGTTGCCGGAGCACGGCTGCGCACCCTCAGCCTTGCGATTGCACCTGTCGCTATCGGTACAGCGGCCGCGGTGGTCGCCGGTGGCGGTGGCTGGCACTGGGTGCGCGCTCTTCTGGCTCTCGTCGTCGCCGCCTCGCTTCAGATCGGCGTGAATTTCGCGAATGACTACTCCGACGGCATCCGCGGCACCGACGCGCACCGCGTCGGCCCGTCGAGGCTCACCGGCTCCGGCGCCGCGAATCCGCGTACAGTGCTCAGCGTCGCGCTTGCCTTTTTCGGCCTAGGAGCGATCGCCGGTCTCGTCCTCGTGATCCTGAGCGGGCAGTACTGGTTACTCGCGGTCGGCGCGCTCGCGCTCGTTGCCGCTTGGTTCTACACCGGCGGCAAACGGCCATACGGATACTCCGGGTTCGGCGAGATCGTCGTGTTCTTATTCTTCGGCCTCGTTGCGACAGCGGGCACGAGTTACGTTCAGATTGGCGCGGTGCCAATCGAGAGTTGGGTCGGCGGTGCCGCAGTGGGATTCCTCGCCGCGGCGGTGCTCATGGTGAACAACCTCCGTGACATCGAGCAGGACTCGGCCGCGGGCAAGCGCACGCTGGCGGTTCGAGTGGGCGACAGGCGGGCACGCGCGCTCTTCGTCCTGTTCCTGCTCGTGCCGTTCGGTATCCTCGTCGGTTTCGGATTCTTCTACGAGCTCGCGCCGCTCGTGTTTTTCACCCTCTTGGCGGCAGCGCCCGCAGCGGTGATCACGATCTTCGCGACCACCCCGCGTGAGCTCATCCTGTCGTTGCAGTTGACGAGCTTCACCGCTCTGATTTTCGGTCTCGGGTTAGCCGCGGCGATCGCTTTCTGACCCCGGGTTCTCGTCGCCGAACGCGTGGCGGCGAGCAGTCTCGGCGTCCTCTGCCGCCTCATCATCGCCCGCGGAAAGATCGGGATCGGGGTTCTGCGCCGCGTACAGGCTCCGGGCAAGAGCGTCGCGCTGTCGCCCGAAGAAGATGTAGGCGATCGAGAAACCGACGATGGCGGCAATGATCGCAGACAGCCACCACACGATGCCCAGCAACATGAGGACAATGAACACGCCTGCGAACAAGCCGATGCGGATGAGGGAATAGCTGACCCAAGGTTTCACCGGAACAGTCTAGGTCGCCCTCGTACAGGCGGCTCGCGGCAACCGTCCAGCCCGCCGCCATAGAATTGGACAATGGCACGGGTGCTCTTCATCTCAGGTGTGGTCGCCGTCGCGTTCGTGATCTACACCATCGTCGACGTCCTCCTCACCGACAAGCGTCGTGTGCGCGCCCTCAACAAGCCGCTGTGGATTCTCCTTGTCGTCGTTGTGCCCGTCATCGGCGGACTGCTGTGGCTCGCGATCGGAAAGGCCCGAAAGGGCTCGGGCGGCGACGTTAGACGTGTCGCTCCCGACGATGACCCCAACTTCCTCAGCGGCCTTTCCGCGCGGGAGGATCAAGACGAGCGAATCCGTCGACTCGAGCAGGAACTCGCCGATCTCGACGATGACCCGCCGAACAACTGACGCACCGTCCACCGCGTTCGCGCTCGCTCTCCTCGAAGAACTCGTGCGCTTGGGCGTGCGGCACGTCGTTCTTAGCCCGGGATCTCGATCGCAAGCGCTCGCCCTCGTCGCCGCGGAGTTTGAACGTGCCGGCCGCATCACTCTGCATGTGCGGATCGATGAGCGCGTGGCCGGCTTTCTCGCGCTCGGGCTTTCGGTCGAATCCGCGACGCCGGTCGTCATCATCACGACGTCGGGAACCGCGGTAGCGAACCTGCATCCCGCCGTGCTCGAAGCGAATCACAGCGGAGTGCCGCTCGTGGTCATCACCGCAGACCGGCCCGATGAACTGCGGGGCATCGGATCGAACCAGACCACCGACCAAGTCGGCATCTTCGGCAGCGCAACCCGGCGCAGCTATGACGTCGGTGCGCCAGAAGGCAACGTCGGTGAGCACGAGTCGGCAATCTTGCTGGCGCGAGCGGTACTGGCGGATGCGGTGGGTCCCGTCCACGTCAACCTCGCGTTCTCCGAGCCGCTTTCCGGTGCCGGACCGGACTTCGCCGCGCGGGTAGCAGCCCCAGACCCGAGCGCTCAGACCGAACTGGAGAATCCGGACGTCGCTGTCGCCGACGATCAACCACGACGAATTCTGATCGCTTCCCCGGCCCCGGGCACGGTGGTCATCGCCGGCCACGGCGCTGGGCCCAACGCCGAGCGCATCGCGCACGAACTCGGCGCGCCGCTGATTGCTGAAGTGTCCAGCGGAGCGAGGTTCGGGCGCAACCTCGTGGTCTGCTATCGCGAACTGCTCGGCGAAGCCGAGTTCGGCGCTCAAGTGCAACGCGTGATCGTCGTCGGGCATCCGACCCTCAGCCGCGAGGTGCCCGCCCTCATCTCGCGCGACGACGTTTCGACGGTGGTCGTGCGAGGGATGGGTATCGACGACTACAACCCCGGTCATCGGGTGGATGACGTGGTCGACGACGTGATCGTCGAACCAGACCCGGCCGCATTCACGATCGCCCAAGCGTGGCTGGCCGGGTGGGTGTCGGCGTCCCGTGCGATTGTGGATGCACGCGCGGTCGCAGAGGGCGGCACGCGCCAAGCGGCACTTGAACCGACGGCATCGAGGCTGTCAGACGCGACGTCTCGCGCGGCTTTCACACGCAGCGAACTCGCTCGCGTTCGGCAAGCGGTAACCCGTCGTGCCCTCGTCAACGCGGTGTGGGGTGCTACGTGGCCGCACGATCGGCTTGTACTCGGGGCCTCGCGGCTCATTCGCGAGGCCGACAAGGTGGTGCCGGGCAAGAAAATCAGCGTCCATGCCAACCGGGGGCTGGCGGGGATTGACGGCACCATCGCCACAGGACTCGGCATCGCCCTCGCCAGCCAAGTTCACAACGACAGGGGGGTGACGCGCGTGCTCCTCGGCGACCTTGCCGCCCTGCACGATGTCGGCGCTCTGCTTCTTGGCGATGGCGAGCCGCGCCCCCGAATCCAGATCATCGTGGGAAACGACGGTGGCGGCACGATCTTCGACGGGCTGGAAGTCGCCGGCGACTCCGACCCACAAATATTCGATCGCGTGCTGATGACTCCCCAGCGGGTCGCTTTCGACGCGCTCGCCGCGGCCTACGGATGGGAATACCTGCAGGTCGGCAACCGCGGCGATCTCGACCAAGCATTGACGAGCGGCGATCGTCCGACCCTCATCGAGGTCACGCTGCCGCGGTAAGTCTTCGGGTTACGATCAGCCGATGAAGGACTTTCTGCGCGCGCCGTCCACCTTTTCGCTCTCAGACATCGATCCGCGGTCGACGCCGGGGTTCAGTGGCGGGAAGGCGGAGGGCACTGCGGCCCTCGCGGCCGGTGCCGACGAGTTCTCGAACCTGCAGGAGCGCTTATATGCCGAGAGCAGGTTCGGGTCGGAGAGATCGGTGCTCCTTGTGCTGCAGGCGATGGACACCGCGGGTAAGGGCGGCATTCTTCGCCACGTGATCGGGCAAGTGAATCCGCAGGGTGTTCAATCGGCTGCGTTCACGAAGCCGACGCCAGAAGAGCTGGAGCACGACTTCCTGTGGCGCATCCGGAAAAAACTGCCCGATGCCGGACAACTCGGGGTGTTCGACCGCTCGCACTACGAAGATGTGCTCATTCATAAGGTGCGCGGGTTCTCCTCACCAGAGGTCATCGAGGAGCGTTACGGACTCATTCGTGACTTCGAGTCCGCGCTCGTCGGAAAAGGAACGACGATCATCAAAGTCATGCTCCACATCAGCGCGAAGGAGCAGGGCGATCGTCTCGCGTCTCGACTGGAGCGGCCCGACAAGCACTGGAAATACAACCCCGGCGACGTTGATGAGCGTGAGCTGTGGCCCGACTACATGGCGGCGTACCAGCGTGCCGTCAGCGAGACGTCGACCGATACAGCGCCGTGGTTCGTCGTTCCCGCCGACCGCAAGTGGTATGCGCGACTAGCGGTTCAGCGCCTGCTCGTCGAGACCCTTCGCGGATTTCGGCTGCAGTGGCCGCCCGCGGACTATGACGTTGTCGAGGAGAAGCGGCGCCTGGCAGCCACCCTCGAATAGCTCGCTAGTCGAGCGCTCCGGTGATAGGTCGAAACTTGAGCGCTGTCTCGGCGAGTTCTGCCTCCGGGTCGGAGCCCGCAACAACACCGGCGCCCGCGAATGCCCGCACTCGACCCGCAATGCTGATCTCAGCGCTGCGCAAGGCGATCGCCCACACACCGTCACCGTCGCCGTCGACCCAGCCGACGGGTCCGGCGTAGCGCTCTCGGTCGAACGGTTCGCGAGCGGCGATGAAGTCGAGAGCAGCGCGCG
Organism: Microbacteriaceae bacterium; assembly: GCA_031428675.1. Classification (GTDB taxonomy): domain Bacteria; phylum Actinomycetota; class Actinomycetes; order Actinomycetales; family Microbacteriaceae; genus JANOYC01. The sequence goes on from JANOYC010000134.1 coordinate 28,422, forward strand.
TCGGTTCGCCAGCGACGGCGGCCGTCGGATGCAACACCGCGAGGAGATCGAGCGACGACGACCAATCGTCGAGCTCACCCGCGACATCGCTCGCCAGGTGCCACAGATTCGGCAGTTGCAGGGTAAACGGTTCGGCGCTCGCCGTGGCACTCCTAGAGAGCGGTTCAAGCGATGCGAGCACGCTGTCGACGGCGAAACGATGCTCGTCGCGGTCTTTCACCGATCGCGACAGGCTTTCGGCAGCGAGACGGTCAGCGTCGGCGTCGACACCGCGAGCGATGCTTCCCGCGAGCACGCGCGCCGTCACCGCTCCGCTCGTGACACGCACGAGCGTTTCGGGGCTGGAGCCTACGAGTCCGTCGACCGAGAACGTCCACGTGTCGGGATAGTCCACGGTGAGGGCGGCGAGGATGCGTCGGATATCCGAATCCGACGGCAGAATTCCCACGAGATCTCTCGCCAGCACCACTTTTCTCAACAAACCACTCTCGATGGCCTCGATAGCCGACGCGACGGCCGCGGTATATCGCTTCGAACTCATTGCACCCTCGTGCATCGGCACGCGGAACGGTCGCCCGAACGGAGTACGCGTCGCGGCTCGAGTCGAACCGTTGATGTGGGTGATCCAGGTCGTGCCGCCCCGGCGCCCGAGGATCACCTCGGGAACGATGAGCACGCTCGTGCAGGCCGAATGGTCGTCGAACGCGAACGCGCCGAAAGCGACGAGGCCGGAGCCTGGTCGCCGGACGTCGTCACTGACGACAGCTGCGGCGGTGATCGCGCGCCACGTTTCTGCAGCGTCCACGAAGCGCGATGGGCCGCTGAATTCGAGCCGGATGGTTTCGCCGATGCCAACCACGCCGTCGCCGCGACGAAGGAAGACCAGCGGATGACGCGCATCCACGACTTCCAAGAGCGCGGTGTCGGCGTCTATTAGCTGGGTTTCTACCGTGAGCTGCGGCACAACGGTCGCAGTCTCGCTCACCCCCTTAGCCTACGCTCCCGCTCGACAACTAGACTTGACTGTTGTGAGCAAGGCCGACCTGAGCAAACAGCCCGAAGAGATCGCCGGAATGTTTGACGGTGTCGCCAAGCACTACGACCGCACCAACGGCGTGCTGTCGATGGGTAACGCGGTGCTGTGGCGCATGGCGACCGTCAAAGCCGTCGATCCGCAGCCCGGTGAGCGCGTCCTTGACGTGGCCGCGGGCACGGGAACGAGCTCCGTTGCGCTGTCAAAGTCGGGGGCCGCGGTCGTGGCCGTGGACTTCTCGCCCGGGATGGTCGCGGAAGGCCGGCGCAAACATCCGAACATCGAGTTCGTCGAAGCAAACGCTGAATCGCTTCCGTTCGGCGACAACGAATTCGACGCGGTCACCATCAGTTTCGGGTTGCGCAACGTGCACGACCCCAAAGTGGCACTCGGAGAGATGTACCGCGTGCTCAAACCCGGTGGTCGACTTGTCATTTGCGAGTTCTCGAAGCCGCCCGTCGCGTTCGTGCGTGCCGGGTACTGGGCGTACCTCAAATACGTCATGCCGACTGTGGTCGACCTAGCGAGCTCACAGCCCGACGCCTACGAATACCTCGCCGACTCGATCAAGGACTGGCCCGACCAAGGCGAATTGAGCCAGTGGATCCGCGGTGCCGGGTTTATTCGGGTCGCCTATCGCAACCTCACGGCGGGCGTGGTCGCGTTGCACCGCGCCAGGAAGCCCGTGGATCTTGCCGTTCTCGCGTCTGTCGCCAAGCGCAAAAGCGCGATGACGCGGCCCATTCCTACGATTGCCCCGTGATGACCAGAATCAGCTGCCGAGGAGGCGCCTGGTGAAGCCGGTTGTGCACTCGCGCCGCGGAAACACCCTGAGTTCGACTCTCGGCTTTGGTGAGCGGCTCTTCGCTTCGGCCGAAGAGAAGAAGTTCATCGATGCGATCGAATCCGGTCTCGAGCAGGTCGAACTCGGGCTCGTTCGCGAGACCCGATTCGCCGACAACCTCGCAGACGTGACCAGTCGGTATCTGCTCGATGCGGGCGGAAAGCGCGTGCGGCCCGTCCTCACTCTGCTCACCGCTCAGCTCGGCGAGGGCGTGAATGACGCGGTTATTACTGCGGCAGAAGCGATCGAAATCACGCACCTAGCGTCGCTGTACCACGACGATGTGATGGATGACGCGCAGATGCGACGGGGTGTGCCCAGCGCTCAGAGCGTCTGGGGCAACTCGGTCGCGATTCTCACCGGCGATCTGCTTTTTGCTCGGGCGAGCAAGCTCATCGCGTCACTCGGAGAAGACGCGATCTCCCTCCAGGCCAACACTTTCGAGCGGCTCTGCCTCGGTCAACTGCACGAGACGATCGGTCCGGCGGCGACCGACGACCCGATCGCCCACTATCTGCAGGTGCTCGCCGACAAGACGGGCTCGTTGATCGCCACCGCGGCCGAGGTGGGCGTGATCTTCTCCGGTGCTCCCACCGAGTTCACCGAGCCGGTGCGCACCTTCGGCGAGAAAGTAGGCGTCGCCTTCCAACTTGTCGACGACATCATCGATCTCGCCCCGAGTGCCGGCGATTCGGGCAAGAAGCCCGGCACCGACCTCCGTGCGGGAATCTCGACGCTACCCATGCTGTTCTTGCGGCGTGCCGCCGAAACTGACCACGAAGCGGCGGCGCTACTTCGGCGCATCGACGACGAACTCGAGCGCTCGTACACTGATGGCGGCGACGACACCGCTCTCACAAACGCTATCGACGCCCTCCGCGCCCATGATGTGACGGCCCAGACTCTCCTCGAGGCGCGCCGCTGGTCGGCCGACGCCGTGGCTGCATTGGCCCCGATTCCGGAAGGGCCGGTGAAGAAAGCTCTGACGCGCTTTGCCGAGTCTGTGATCGACCGTTCCACCTGACCCGCGACCTCTCGAAAGGTTTTCCCTATGACCAAATTGAGGCTGGCCATCGTAGGCGCCGGACCCGCCGGAATCTACGCAGCGGACATCCTGCTGAAGGCTGAGCGCAAGTTCGACGTCTCTATCGACCTCTTCGAACAGCTCCCCGCGCCGTACGGCCTGGTGCGCTACGGCGTTGCGCCCGACCACCCCCGCATCAAGGGCATTATCACCGCCCTTCGGGAGGTTCTCGATACCGGCCACATCCGCGTGTTCGGCAACGTCACCTACGGGCGCGACATCACGCTGGATGACCTGAAGAAGCACTACAACGCCGTCATCTTCTCGACCGGTGCCATTCGGGATGCCCCACTGGACATCCCCGGAATCGACCTTCCCGAGAGTTACGGCGCGGCCGACTTCGTGAGTTGGTACGACGGCCACCCCGACGTTCCGCGGGAATGGCCCCTCGCCGCCAGGGAGATCGCCGTGATCGGCAACGGCAACGTCGCGCTCGACGTGGCTCGCATGCTCGTGAAGCACGCTGATGACCTTTTGCCCACCGAAATTCCCGACAACGTTTATCGCGGGCTGAAGGCGTCACCGGTGACTGACGTGCACGTCTTCGGCCGCCGCGGGCCGGCACAGGTGAAGTTCACGCCGTTGGAGCTTCGTGAACTGGGGGAGATGAATGACGTCGACATGATCCTTCACGACGAGGACTTCGACTACGACGAGGCGTCGAAGGCTGCGATTGAGACGAACAAGCAAGTAATGGTCATCGACCGGGTGCTCACCAAATGGCGTGAACGCGACGTGGGCTCGGCGTCACGTCGGCTGCACTTGCACTTCTACGCCAAGCCCGTCGCAGTGCTCGGAGACGCACACGTTGAAGGATTCCGTTGGGAGCGCACCGTGCCCGACGGCGAGGGTGGCGTGATCGGAACCGGCGAGATCCGGGAAGTACCGGTGCAGGCTATCTACCGCGCGGTGGGGTACTTCGGCTCGCCGTTGGATCGCATCCCGTTCGACGATAAGCGCGGCGTGATTCCCAACCGGGAGGGTCAGGTAATCGACGACGCCGATCACAAAGTGCCCGGCGTCTACGCCACCGGGTGGATCAAGCGCGGTCCGGTCGGGCTCATCGGTCACACCAAGAGCGACGCCATGGAGACCATCCGTCACGTCATCAACGACCAGGCGAACTGGTGGTCTCCCGCGCATCCCGAGGAGTCATCGGTGCTCGAACTCCTGGCCGGCAGGAGCATCGAATTCACCACTCTTGCAGGATGGCACGCTCTCGACCAGCACGAACTCGCCCTCGGCGCTCCCCACGGCCGCGTTCGCGTCAAGGTGGTGCCGCGGGACGAGATGGTCGCCATCTCGAATTCGTACTAAAGCCATGGCAGCCGACGCTCCACCCACCGTGCTCTCTGCCGATGAGATCGGCAGAGAGTTCGGATCAACGATCTACGCCTTTGTCGAGCAGTCGAACATCGCCGAGTCGGGAGCAACCGCGACGCGTGTTGGCGATCGCATCACAGATGTGGCGTTGACCTACTGGTACTTTCCCGACCCCGCCGAACGGATCCCGCGCGCAACCCTGTGGGATGCCGTGCGCACCACCCGCGAACCGACAGCTTCTCTCGCCCAATTGACTGCGCACCACTTGGAACAGCTCGTGCGGAGCACCGGCGAACGTCCGGAGGACATGTCACTGGAGGAATGGATCCGGTGGGATCCGATCCCGCATGTGCGCGACGTCGGTGACTCCGCTCTCATTGTGAACGGCAGCAGCGTTCGAGCGGTTACGATCGAGCACTCCCGTTTCGTGGGGTTCGGCACGATCGTTGGCACCTCGGCGGTCACGATCGCACTCCCGGCCGATGTCGCCGACTCGATCGTGCTGTCTCTGCGCTCGCGCGCAATCTCCTAACCGCCGACGGACCGCTGATTTACTGCACGGTGGCCGTGAGCCGCGCGAGATTGTCGAGCACCTTGCTCGCAAACGGCCGTTCGAGCCACGCCTCAAGAGTTAGCTCGGTGCTGTTCTCGCGGTAGTCCGCCTCTACGTCGCGTAGCGTGCTGACGAAGCTCTCGCCACGCACCATCACCGAGATCTCGAGATTCAACGTGAACGAGCGCATATCCATGTTGCTCGATCCGATGACCGCGACCTGATCATCGATGGTGAAGTGCTTGGCGTGCAGCACCGTCGGCGAGCGGTACAGCCAGATCCGAACGCCAGCCCGGAGCAGGGCCTCGTAGTAGCTGCGCTGGGCGTGGTACACGACGGGCTGGTCGCCGATTTCTGACACGAAAAGTTGCACGTCGAGTCCACTTTGCGCCGCCGTCGTGATGGCATAGAGCATCGATTCGTCGGGCACGAAGTACGGCGAGCAGATCATGATCTTCTCCTGCGCGCTGTACAGCAGGGAGTTGAACAGCCGCAGGTTGTTCTCGCCCTCGAAGCCCGGCCCGCTCGGCACGACCTGGCAGTCAAGCGTCGCGCCAGTGGTGGCGCGGTCGACCGGTTCCGTCTCACGCACGAGCAATTCGTCGGTTTCGCTGTACCAGTCGGTGATGAAGAGCGCATCGATTCCGGCGACGATCGGGCCCTCAAAGCGCACGACGAGGTCTTTCCACTGCAAACCCCGCCGCTTGTTCGACCTCTTGTTGTAGCTGCGGTCAACCATATTCTGCGAACCGGTGAACGCGACTCGGCCGTCTACGACCACGAGCTTGCGGTGATTGCGCAAGTCAGGGCGTTGGTACTTGCCGCGCAACGGCTGCACCGGCAACATCAACTGCCACTTCACCCCGATCCGTCGGAGTTTTTTGATCGTGCGTCGATAGCCCGGAGAGCGGCGGGATGCCACGTGGTCGAGCAACACCCGCACGGTGACGCCGCGCTTGACGGCTTCTTCCATTGCAGTGAAGAACGGGGCGGTCGTGCGGTCGAACGCCAGAATGTAGAACTCCACGTGCACATAGCGGTTTGCGGCGCCGACGTCGGCCGTCATAGCCGCGAGCGACTCCGCATAGCCGGGGTACAGCGTGCCCGTGTTGCCGCCGACGAGAGGCATGGCGCCTAGGGTGCGGTTGAGCTCGACGATCGGCTCGAGCCACGGCGGCCAGGGCTTGTCACGGCTCACCCGGTCGATTCCCTCGGTCGTCTCAACGATGAAGCGATTGATCTCCTGCTGCTTGTCTCGCCGCGCCTTGGGCAATTTGGTACTGCCGATGAGCAGGAACAGCAGAATTCCGAGATACGGGATGAGGAAGATCGCCAGCAACCAGGCTGTGGCGGTCTGCGGCTTGCGATTAACCGGAACGACGATGATGGCGATGACACGAATGGCGAGATCGATCGCGATCGCGAGCGCGGCAGCTATCGCCCCCAGGGTCCCGACATCCACCTGCCGTTACCTGAAGTTCACGAACTGCAAGGCGACATCGAGATCTTTGCCTTTGAGCAGAGCCATCGTCGCCTGCAGATCGTCACGGCTCTTCGATTGCACGCGCAATTCGTCGCCCTGAATCTGGCTCTTCACGCTCTTCGGGCCCTCGTCGCGGATGATCTTGCTGATCTTCTTGGCGTCGTCTGACGCTATACCGTTCTTGAGCGAGACCTCGATGCGATACTCCTTGCCGCTCGCGTAGGGAGCGCCGGCGTCAAGACTGCGAAGTGATACGCCTCGCTTGATGAATTTCTGTTCGAGCACTTCGAGTACGGCCTTGACTCGTTCTTCGGCGCTCGCTTTGAGGAGCAGTTTGTCGCCGCTCCACTCGACGGATGCGCCGAC
>JANOYC010000135.1:0-5987 GCA_031428675.1 Microbacteriaceae bacterium
CCGTCTTCGAGTTGCCAGTACCGGTCGGCGGGCATCCCCGGAAACCGCAGCGGAGTAGCGAGCATCGTCGCTGTCGTCTCAATCGGGGTTCCCGCGGGAGCGCCGTGAGGCAGGTCGGCGCGTTCGCCGTCCATCCACACCAGATCGCTCCAGCGCACCGCAGCCGACCCGAATTGGGTACCCTGCGCGATCACGGTGTTCTGCTCGTCGCCGAATCGCAGCGCGAAGCGATACTCGAGTCGCTCCGTCGACCAGGCTCCGCCCGAGTCCGGTGCTCCGATGAGCCAGTCGAGCCATTCGGCGATCACCCCGCGTGCGGCCTGCGGGTCAGCGGCATCGTTCACCCAGCTGGGTTCGGTTGCGCGCGCTTCGGCGGCGATTGCGCCGCCGTCGGGCACGGCGCCGCTCAGCACAGAGAAGAGGCGGCCAGCTTGCGGGTCGACGAGGCCGAGCGGGTCGTTTGGATCGTCGTCGAGCGTGATCGGATGCCGCGTGGCGAGCGAGTGGGCGAGAGATTCTTCGCCCGCGTCGACGAGGAGGTCCACGAGCTGCGCTCCGGCCTCAGCACGTTGCCGAAGGCCGCCGCCGAACGCAAGCTCGGGCACGTCCTGCACGAGTTCTTCGAGCAGTGCGCCATCGCGCCACGGTCGCCAGGTCACGCCGCTCAGATCGTCCGACGATGCAGCCAACGGTGCCCAGGCCGTGATCGGGAGGGCACGCGAAATTGCGCGCACCGCGACGGCGGAGCCGGCATCCTCTCCCGTCAGTTCGCCGAACTGCCACTGTCTCCCGAGCATCCACGCCGGGTCGCCGATTCGCGCTTCGGCGCCCGGTGCGGGATCGCCGGTGATCGAGTCGGGCTCGAGCCGCACCATGGCGGGTGGATCAGTGATTCGCAGCAGATCCACGATCGCCACGATATTAGGGTTGCTGACCGCCGTGACCATCATGTCGAGCGGATCGATCTTGGGCATCACTTCACCTCCGAAAGGAACGGAATCGCCGCACCTGACCAGCGGATCGCGGCGAGATCCTTGAAGTTGAAGCCCGTCCTGACCTGCAGCCACGGGCTTGCCACGTAGATGGCGGGGAGGATCGCGGCGTCGCCGGGGGAGTGCTCATAGGTGACGAGTCGGGCTTTGGCGAGGTTCATCGCCTCGAGCACGGTCGCCACGACCGAGTCGGTCGTCCAGCGTTGGCCATCGGGCGAGACTGCCGAAAGCAGCACTTGAGGTGCTCGCGCCGATGCTTGGTTCGCGTGCACCGCGAGACCGGTGGTCGCGCGAGCGGCCCGAAGCGGGTTGTCGGGTGCGGCCGGATCGAACGCGCGCGGGTCGGGCTGGAACGGCAGCGTCTCACTCCACGCGTCAAACGCGAGTCCGGCGAACGCGCCGGAGAAATCGGCGGCGTCGCCCACGAGTTCGAGCACGAGGTGGGTTGCGGTGGAGGCGGGCCACGGCACGTCATCGGGTAGCGCCCCCGCCAGCCATCTCGCGGTTCCCGGCGCAGGATAGCCCGCGTCATCGCGCTCGGTCAACTGCGCAATGGTGAGCGCAACGGGCATACCGAGCGCGCCCCCGAGCAGTTGCGCTTCGGCGAGCCGCGCCATCCCTGCCTTCACCGTGGCGTGATCACGCACGAAGGCGTTGATCTGCGAACGTTTCGGTTGCTCCAGCGCCGGATTCGTCAGGGCATCGACAAACGAATCGGATGCCCCGCCCGACGCCGGGTCGAGCTCGAGAAGAGGCAACAACAGAAATCCGTCGCCCAGGATCCCCTCGGCGACAGCTCGGCACACGTCGATGGTCTCCTCGGCAGAGGCGGCGGTCACGCGGCCCGGGTCGCGCAGGTCCGCGAGCGCCGCTCGAGCCTGATCGAGTCGGGATGCCGCTGCCTGCCACGCACCCCACGCCCACGCCACGTTCGACGGGATGTCGGCATCGGGAACGAGCGGGACTCCGAAGGCGGCAAGCCCGCTGACGGCCGCAACGACGGCGGCGACGGCGGACTCCTCGACTGCGAGCGTATCGGGGTCGATGGCGGCTACGACCGGCTCGCCATCATCGAGCACCTCGGCGAGGGTGTCGAGCATGCGATCACAGCGCGCGAGCAGTTCGAGCGTGTCGAATCGGCGCTCGACTGGCGCGCCGGTGCGCACGAGCCCGTCGGGAGAGATCGGTGTAGCGCCCGCAATGAGAGTGCGGAGGGTTCCGGCGAGCGAGGCCACGGCCAGGATCGGGCGCGCATCGCTCGGCCAGCTGGCCGCGCGATCAGCAGCGAGCGGGGTGTCGCCGATCGCAGGAATCGCCGAACGCAGTTCGCGGTCGAGCGACTCCACGTCATCGGTAAAGACGAGGTCGAGGGCTGCGAATCCGGCCTCGGCGAGCGTATGCCTCGTGCCGCCGTCCTCCGCGACGACGATGTTCGCGGGGGAGCCCAGTCGGCGGGCCGCCCAGGCCTCGAGTCGCGGCTCGGCGATCGCGCGCGGGCGCGTCGACGACCAGCCGACTGCCCCTCGCGGAATGGCGGCGAACGCCCCGTGGGTCAGCACCCGGCCGGCCTGGCGCACCCCGAGAATACCGAGATCTGGGTCAACGGCGGCGCCGCTCGCCATCGCGTCCATCGCGGCCGAGGCGCGCGAGGGATTGCCCGACGCGTAGTGAAGAACGCTTTCACTGAGCAGGGCGTCTGCCACAGCATCCACTGTCGCAGCGGCATCCTGCAGGGCGCTCACGACGTCTGTCCATTCGGCGTCGCTGACTGGCGCCCACGCGTCGACGAATGCGTTGTTCGGCCGGGTATTCAGTCGGGCCCGCAACGGTGGGTTCGCGATCGCGAGGGAGGCCACGGGAAAGAGGCGGAGCAATTCGGCTCCATCCATGACATCGGCGGCAGCGACGCGTGCAGCGGCGATTTCCTGAGCTTCAGCATGCCCCAGCTCATCGGTGTTGACTGGCGCGATCTCCCGCAGACTGAGCTGGAACCGGGCCGCCGAACTGCCGGCGAGGCCCCGCTCGATCTGGTAACCGAGCAGGGCGCCGATCGATTGTCCCGCTTGCACGCCCTCGAGCACGCGGCGAAGATCAGCACCACGCCGGCTGGACAGGTCGATAGCGAACGGATGCGTTCCGGCGACCGCTCCGATGTTCGAGCGGTGAGCGCTTGCCAGCACCCCGGCCGCGACCGCGTGCGAACTGCTGGGCGCGTGAATCCAGCCATCGGGGTGGCGGCGATCGGCTCCGAGTCGGATCTCCTCGACATAGCCGAATGCGCCGATCGTCATCCCGACCGGATGCGCAGAGGCGAGAGTCGCTCGCCGCGACGCGGCGATTCCGGTTGCCCACGCATCGACGCGGTGCGATGCGATGTCGAGCGAGTGCGCGACGGCCATCCGACGTTCCTCGAGTGGGGCTGCCGCGAGGGCCGCCATCGCCTCGCGAACCTCGCCGCTGACCCCGAAGGCATACAGCAAATCTGCGATCGCACTCGAGCCGGCCCACTTCGCCTTCGCCGTGTCGCCCATGTCGAGGGCAACCTGAGCCAGTGACGTGCGCGCTTCCGAAATCGGCTCGATCGCGGCAATTGTCAGTCGTTCGGTCGGTTGGTCGGCGAAATACCGCACGGACTCGACCGCTTCGGCCGCCGCGAAGAATTGTTGCGGGGGCGGGTCGACCGCCGCGCCACCGGCGGAGACCGCGAGTCGCACGATGCGAGCGATGTCGGGATCGAGGCCCACGAAGTCAATAAGGGGGCTGACAAATTCTTGCGGCGAGGCGCGCCAGCGCAAGTGCTTCACCTCGTCCCAAGCGATTGCCAGCAGCGCCTGCAACACGCTGTCGACCTTCGGTGTCGCGTCGGCGAGGATCTGATCGATCACCTCGGCGTCGCGCTCAGAGACGAGGGGAAGGCCGATCGTGCGGGATTCGTCGTGCACCGCCGGAGTCGGCATCACTTTCGATGCCTGTACCGAGAATTGGGCGAGCATCGCCGTGCGCAGGTGCTGATCGGCCGTCAGGTGGGCGGCGTCGGCACCGGTTGCAGCGGCGAACGCTGCAAGTTCTGGCCCGTCGACCGCCGGACGGGCGCGCACCCCCGTCGAAACTGAACTCGTTCCCATCATGTCGAGGAGGTCCTGATCGCTCAGCTCGTCGCCGGGACGCACCCGGGCAACCACGCGGGATCGTTTCGCCCAACGATCGAGAGTGCGCTGGATGAGCGGCACCATGGGAGCGGTCAGCTCACCCGAGCGCGGTGCCCACGACCTCAGCGTTGACACCGGCAGCACGCCATAGGGCTGAGCGCCAATCCTCAGCGCAGGAGTGATTCCAGCTCCGCGCACGAAGTCGCGATGCACGCGCCGTGCCGACTCAATGCTCGCCGGAGTGACCGCCGTGACGTTCGCTTCGGCCAATCTCTCGAGCACGGTTTCCCAGGTGGCGAACCACAGTGCCGTGTTCGCTGCGGCCTCCGTAGCCGCCAGGGTCGAGGGAGCATCCGTGGGGTCTACGCATTCCTCGACCGCTGCGGCGTCCAGACCCAGTGTCTCGGCGAGCTTGACCGCGTCGGGCGATGGTTCGGTTGGGCTTGTGGGTGGGGCCGCGGCAGTAGCGGCGGTGCGATACGGCGAGCGGGCCGCATCCGCATTGTTGGTGACCGTGCCAACGGGGAGCAGCGAGACGCCGTCGGTGAAGCGGTGGCTGAGAAGCAACTCGGCGAAATCGGCGGCGTTCTGCTCCTCTGTCATCGAGTTGCGCGTGCCGACCACAACGATCCGATCGATGTGCGTCGTGCCCGCGGGCAGCGGAACCTCCACCGCGAGCCCCGCAGCTTTCGCGTGCGCGAAATCAACGGTCCACTCCGATCCGGCCGGAACCTGAATGCCCGACACTGCAGTCAGCTCGTCGTCACCGAATGCGATGGGCGACAGCCGCACGTCCGGAGCGATCGGTGACCCCGTAACGGTGATCGGCGCCGCGGATTGCGGGAACACGCGCACCACGAATTGGTCGGGAAGACACCGTGCTACCGTGCCGTGCGCGACATCTTCCGGTCTCGTCGGGAAGAGTGGATCGCCCTGCCCGAGCGCGGCGAGATTCGTCGGTGTCGTCACCTGCGCGATCCAGCCGGCACGTCCCGCTCCGACGGCGTCGATAAGCGCGGCCCACGTGCCGCTGGCGTCCGCACCGCGCCACAGGGCGGCCCAGTAGCCCTGCCCCGCTTCGACCTCTGCGTCGGTCACGGCGCGCAACAGGCTGTCGATGTGCACCTCATCGGGCGAGATCCGCACGCGCAATGTCGTCGAATCAGCGCTGAGCTTCGTCTCGATGCGCACCGGCAGCAGAACAAGGGGCACCTCGGGCGACGCGTCACACGGGTCGATGCGGTCGCGCAGTGATTCGATGATCTCAGATAGGTCGACGTCGAACCGGGACAGATCGCGACGACCCCGGCCGACCGCATGGTGCGCGATGACGTCACGTCTGGCGTCGACAATCGAGGCGATTCGCTCGCGCGCCTCCGCCAGCACATCCGGGGTGTCCACGGGCATGGTCTAGGCCTCTCTTACGATCAGATCGGTCGCCTGGAACGCCACGCGCACCGGCCGGTGTAGTCGCTCATCGGCGTAGACAGCGGAGTCCGACGCCGTGTCCGTGAGGTGGAGTTGACCGACTGACAATTGGTCGTCGGCGGGACGCTCGAATCGTGTGGCGCTCGGATGCTCGGCAATCGTGATCCACCATTGCTCGTCGTCGAGTTCGTCGACACCCAGGTCGACGCCCACGAGCGCGATGTCGGGTTCGAGCGTCTCGGCGAACAGGATTCGAGCGGTCTGCTGCGGCGACGTCGCCGTTTCGAACACGGGGTCACGCACGGTGCCCTGATTCCTGACCGCTTGGATGATGAGATCAGGGAAGCGGCGAACGAGCTCGCTCTTGACCACGATGACCGCGCGCCCATCACCGCTGCCGAACGAGATCTGCTTCGCG
>JANOYC010000136.1:0-17077 GCA_031428675.1 Microbacteriaceae bacterium
CCGAGCACCGTGTCTGGGGCGGTCCCGACACGGAGCCCGAGCGCGTTCGCCTTCTCGAGCAGTTGCCGGCCGCTCTCGCGATCGAGTGCAAACGGCTTCTCGCTCCACACGTGCTTGCCCGCGTCAAGCGCGCGCATCGCGACCTCCACGTGCACCGCCGGAATCGTGAGGTTCACCACGATCTCGATGTCGTCGTGAGCGAGCAGCTCCTCGACCGTGCCCGAGGCGGGGATGCCGTGGGCGGCCGCCTGCGCCGCCGCGCGCTCCAGGTCGAGGTCGGCGACGAAGAGCACGGCGAGGTCGGGGAACTTCGTCATGGTTTCGAGGTAGGTCGTGCTGATGACGCCGGCGCCGATGACGCCAACGCCCACTGGCCCGGTCACGCGTTTTCTCCCAGCGAGACGAGGTAACGGATGCTGTCGGCGACGGCCTCGAACACGTCGCCGTCGAAGTCATCGAGTTCGACCACGCGGAGCGCCGTCGGCGCAGCCGCCAGGATCTTCTCGATCGGCGCCTTGCCAGCCCCCACTGCGGTCTGTGCCTTGGTGTCACCCGTGAGGTCTCCATCCTTCACGTGAATGAACCGCACTCGATCGCCCAGCCGAGCCAATAGGTCCGGCGCGGGCACGCCGCCCACCGCCGACCAGTAGGTGTCGATTTCCAGAACGATCGCGGGGTCGAGCAGCGTTTCGAAGAACTCAATGGCGGTGACACCGTCGACGCGCTCGGATACCTCCCACGCGTGATTGTGGTAGCCGATCGTCAACCCGTGCTGTGCCGCGATAGGGACGAGGTCGTTGAGCTTCGCAGCAGTCGCCTCGATCTGCTCACGCGTGGTCCACTGGTCGGGCGCGACGAACGGGTCGATCACGGTCGTCATACCGAGTCGTGCCGCCGCTTCGAAGGTGGCCGCTACATCGTCAAGTTGCAGCAGCGGCGCGTGCCCCGACGGAGCGGAAAGCCCGGTGGCGGCAAGTGCAGCCACGTACTCCTCGACGCGGTCGGCGAAACCGTAGGGCTCGACCTGGGTGTATCCGAGCGCAGAGACGCGTGCGAGCGTCGCGTCGAGGTCGGCCGCAATTGCGTCCCGAAGAGTGTAGAGCTGAAGGGAAATGCGCGAGGTCGACACGGGGTCCTCTCATCGGGGGCGTTGTTTCGTGTCCCACCATAACCAACTTCCGTCGGTTTGTATACAAAAGTGCGAACGAATTCGACATTTATGCTTCACTGGTTGCATGACCGCGAGTGCGACTGACCGGCCGACCGCTGGCGCGAGCGAACTCTTCCAATTGTTCCGCTCGGAAACCTCCTTCACCCGCGCGGAACTGGTCGAGCTCACCGGGCTATCCCGCACGACAGTGGGCGTGCGGCTTGACGCGCTCGCTTCGGCGAACCTCATCGAAGCCACCGACAGCGCCGCGTCCAGCGGCGGTCGCCCGGCGTCTCGACTCGCCATGGCGAAAGGATCGCGGGTCGTCGGAGGGGTCGACCTCGGTGCAACTCACGCCACCGCATCGATCGCCGACCTCTCCGGCGCCATCATCGGCACCGTGCGGGAGCGGCGCGACATCACGTCGGGACCGGAAGCATCCCTCGACTGGATTGCTCAGGCCATCGCGGGTCTCACGGAGCGGGCTGGGTATCGCGCTACGGATGTCATGGCGATCGGAATCGGCCTGCCCGGGCCCGTCGAGCACGAGACCGGTCGCCCGGTCAACCCACCGATTATGCCGGGCTGGAATGACTTCGACGTGCCTGGCGCTGTGCGCGAGCGCCTCGGCACGACCGCCCTCGTCGACAACGACGTCAATCTCATGGCCGTCGGCGAACGCACCGTCGCCTGGCCGGGCGTCAAGAACCTGCTGTTCGTCAAGGTAGCCACGGGCATCGGGGCTGGCATCATTTCCGGCGGCCACCTGCAACGAGGAGCACAGGGGGTTGCTGGCGACATCGGCCACGTCGCCGTGCCGCGTGGGCTCGGTGTGCTGTGCCGCTGCGGCAATGAGGGATGCCTCGAAGCCGTCGCCGGTGGGCCAGCGGTGGCCGCCGCCGCATCTGCGACCTCCACCGCCGACCTCGTGCGGCGCATCCAGAACGGAGATACCACCGCCGCCCTGGCCGCGAGGCAAGCCGGACGCGACATCGGACACGTGCTGAGCGTGGCGATCAGCATGATCAACCCGTCGGTGATCGTTCTCGGCGGTTCGCTCGCTCTCGCAGGCGAGCATCTGATGGCGGGCGTTCGCGAGGCCGTCTATGCCCGATCGGCCCCGATCGCCACGGAGCACCTGACGATCTCCCCATCGGTCGTCGGGGGCGACGCGGCCATCGTTGGCGCGTGTCACCTCGCAATCGAACACGCGCTGTCGCCATCCTCGATCGAAACCCTGCTCTCTGGCGCGACAATGGAGTCATGACGCTCCAGCCGATGTTGCCCCTGTGGGACACTCCGGCTCCGGATCATCGCCAGCGAGTCGTCTCGCACGCGAGCGATCGCACATCGTGGTTGCGTGCCCGTGCTCGCGGGGTAACCGCTACCGACGTCGCGCGATTGTCGAGTGAGCGGGCTCTCGCAGCGGTTGCTAGCGACAAGATTCTGGGCACGGGGTTCTCCGGCAACGCGTTCACCGACCACGGTCGGGCGCGGGAACCCGCCATCGCCCGGTGGGTGCACGCCACCCATGGCATCAGCACGAGTGACTCACTCTTTCACGCTGCCGGGCAGCCGCTGCATCTCGCGACGCCCGATGGCATCGGGCACCGGAACGGCGAACTCGTGCTCTCGGAAATCAAAACCACGTCGAAAGCGTGGCGCTCGATTCCGCGCTCCTACCTCCGGCAGGTGTGGTGGCAGCAATACGTGCTCGGCGCCGACCGCACGCTCGTGGTATGGGAGCAACACGAGAACTTCCTGCCGATGTACACCGAGCCGAAATGTTTGTGGGTCGATCGCGACGACAATGAGATTCACGTGCTGGTCGGACTCGCCGACCGCCTGCTCGAGCTCATGCAACGAGAATGACGACGATTCACCCCGTCTTCTCAGGACTGTTTGCCGCGGGGTGACATCACCGTAACAGCGTCGACTCATTCGAGCTGTTTACTGTAAACCACACGGCGGGGAGGCCAGAGACATGAGCACGATGCGGGCCATCGTTATAGACGGAACCGGCGGGCCAGAGGTACTGACGAGCGCCGAGATCGAACGACCAACTCGGGTGAGCGCCGAGATCCTCGTCAAAGTCGTCGCGGCCGGCGTGAACCCGATCGACGCGAAGACGCGAGCCGGGCGCGGTGTGTCGAGCGCGATCACCGGGTATCCCGCCGTTCTCGGCTGCGACTTCAGCGGCATCGTCGTCGAGACCCCGTATGCCGCGCACCCGTTGCAGCCCGGCGACGAGGTATACGGCATGACGATGGTCCCCCGCTTCAGTGGAACCTACGCCGAATACATCTCGGTGCCGTCGCTCGGGGTAACGCGCAAGCCCAAGGCGCTCTCGCACGTCGAAGCGGCCGGCGTTCCTCTCGCGGCTCTCACCGCGTGGGGCATGGTCGTCGAAATCGCAAAAGCGCACGAGGGCCAACGCATCCTCATTCACGCCGGCGCCGGTGGCGTCGGCCATTTCGCGGTGCAGTTCGCGTCGTACTTCGGCGCGTGGGTTATCGCCACCGGGTCCACCCGAAACGTGAGTTGGCTACGAGAGCTCGGTGCCGACCAAGTGATCGACCACACCACGACGAGATTCGAAGAGGTCATCCCCAAGGTCGATGTCGTTATCGACCTGATCGGCAACGTGCACGACAACACGGGCACCCGCTCGCTCAAGATCCTGCGACCGGGCGGCCTTATCATCAATGCGCCCACCGGCAGTTGGCCCACGTTCTTCGATGACGCGGCTGCTGCTGGCGTGCGCGGCACCGACTACAAGGTGTCTGCCGACGGCGCCACCCTCAGTGTCATCTCCCGTTTGCTCGAGTCCGGCGACGTTCGCGTGTTCGTCGACCAAGTTTTCGATCTCGCGGATGCCGCAGACGCACACACAGCCATTGAAAACGGGCACACCCGCGGCAAGATCGTGCTTTCCGTCAGCGACGGCTAGAGCAGGGCGCCCGGCACGGCGAGCGCACGAAATCGTCCTCCCACCGCTCCCCCACCAAAAAACGCTTCGTACCGACAACGTCAAAGCCGTGCTTGTCATAGAAGCGATTAGCCCGGGCGTTCTGTTGATTGACGCCGAGCCAGAGCCCGGCGCAATCCCGGACGGCGACCGCTTCGATGGTGGCGACCATGAGCGCGAGCGAAATGCCCGACCCGTGGTGCTCGGCGCGCAGGTAGAACTTGCTGAGTTCGGCCGTGGGGTGCCTCGTGAGCGCGGCCACGACATCCGGATCGCTCGGAGCCTCGAAGACCGTCATGGTGTAACCCGCGAGTCGACCGGCTGGTTGATCGTCGACGACGAGAATCAGCCGTGTCGGGTCGGCAAGGTGAGCACGAAAACACTCCTCGCTCAGGTTGCCGGCAATGAAGGTCGAAATGGATGACGCCGTTGTCGACGGCGGGCAAGCGAGCGCGAACGTGGCAGCCGCGAGTTCGTGCAGGGCACGAGCGTCACGGCGCTGGGCGGCGCGCACGCGGAGATCGCCCGGAACGGCGAAAAGGGCCCGCCGAAGCGGACCCTTTTCGTCGTGCATGGCAGACGCGTACGCGTGACTAGATGGCGTTGACGTCGAGCGGGATGCCAGGACCGAACGTGGTCGACAAGGCGCCCTTGGTGATGTAGCGACCCTTGGATGAGCTCGGCTTCACGCGAACGATCTCATCGAGAGCCGTCTTGAGGTTCTCGCTGAGCTGCTCCTCGGAGAAGCCAGCCTTGCCGATCACGAAGTGAACGTTGGCGTGCTTGTCGACGCGGAACTCGATCTTTCCGCCCTTGATGTCAGACACGGCCTTGGCCACGTCCGGCGTGACGGTGCCGGTCTTCGGGTTGGGCATGAGCCCACGGGGGCCGAGCACCTTTCCGAGACGACCAACCTGACCCATGAGCTCCGGGGTGGACACTGCGGCATCGAACGAGGTGTAGCCAGCGGCGACCTTCTCGATGAGCTCGGCTCCACCGACCTCGTCAGCTCCAGCAGCGATCGCCGCTTCTGCTGCCGGTCCGGTTGCGAAGACTACAACGCGGGCAGTCTTGCCGGTGCCGTGCGGAAGGATGACGGTGCCGCGCACCATCTGGTCAGCCTTGCGGGGATCAACGCCGAGCTTCAGTGCGACCTCTACGGTCGAGTTGAAGTTCGCCGAACCCGTTTCACGCGCGACCGAAACCGCCTCGGTGGGGGTGTAGTACTTGCCAGCCTCGATCTTCTCGGCGGCGGCCCGGTAGGCCTTGGACTTCTGCGCCATTATGCTTCCACCGTAATTCCCATCGAGCGAGCGGTGCCCGCGATGATCTTTATTGCCGCGTCGATGTCGTTCGCGTTCAAGTCGACCTGCTTCTGCTCCGCGATCGAACGAACCTGCTCCTTGGTGAGCTTCGCCACCTTGACGGTGTGCGGGGTCGATGATCCCTTGGCAACACCCGCGGCCTGCTTGATGAGCTCAGCAGCCGGCGGGGTCTTAAGGATAAAGGTGAACGAGCGGTCTTCGTAGACGGTGATCTCAACAGGGATGACGTTGCCACGCTGGGCTTCGGTCGCCGCGTTGTACGCCTTGCAGAACTCCATGATGTTGACGCCATGCTGTCCCAGTGCCGGCCCGATGGGCGGTGCTGGGTTGGCGGCGCCGGCCTTGATCTGAAGCTTGATCAGACCCGTGACCTTCTTTTTCGGTGCCATTTCTTCTCTTTTCTTGTCGTGCCGCCCAAGGGCGACGCTCCCGCCATCCGGGCCAATCCCGGATGCGGTGGTTGGTGGGTTTAGAGCTTCGTGACCTGGTCGAAGCTCAACTCGACTGGCGTCTCGCGCTCGAACAGTGACACAAGCACAGTGAGCTTGCCGCTCTCGGGCTTAATCTCGCTGATCGTTCCCGGGAGGCCCGCGAACGAACCTTCCTTGATCGTGATGGTCTCGCCGATCTCGAAGTCGATCTCTGCGGGAATGACGCGTGAAGCGACCTTGCCCTTACCGCCTCCCGACTTCGCGGTCGGCGTCTCGACGACCTGCACGAGGCTCTTCAGCATCGAGAAAGCCTCCTCGAAACGCAACGGCGTCGGGTTGTGCGAGTTGCCGACAAAGCCGGTGACCCCCGGCGTATGACGAACCACAGACCAGCTGTCTTCGTTCAGATCCATGCGAACGAGCACGTAGCCCGGAATGCGCACCCGGTTCACGAGCTTGCGCTGGCCGTTCTTGATCTCGACGACGTCTTCCATCGGAACCTGAACCTCGAAAACGAAGTCCTCCATCGCCATCGAGACCTTGCGGTTCTCGATGTTCGATTTCACACGCTTCTCGAATCCGGCGTAGGAGTGAATGACGTACCACTTGCCCGGCTTCGAACGCAGTTCCTGGCGGAATTCCTCGTACGGGTCGGCGGGCGACTCATCCGCGTCTTCGAGTTCGGTGACGGCTTGGTCGATAATCGCTTCGACTGCGGCTTCTGCCTCGTCGACGGTGTCGATGTCGAGTGCGTCGTCGACAACCTCGTCAGCCTCGGGGTCGCGGACGCCCTGAAGCTCTTCGAGTAGCCCTGCGAGATCGCCCTCGTCGTCTACGTCGTCGGCGTCTTCATCGACGATGTGGATGGCCAGGTGCTCGGCAGAGTCGACGGAGGCTTCTTCTACCGCAAGCGGGTTGCCCTCCTGCGCCTCGTCCTCCTCGGAGGACTGCTCGGCAGCCGTCGCGAGGTCGATGTCCGGGCGGTCACTTGCTGACACGGGATCTCATTCCATTTCTTCGTACATGTGCGGCATGGCCGCGGATGGTTGCGTCGGTGCGCTAGCCGGTGGCGAGCGACGCGTCCCCGAACAGCCAGATGACGAGGCTGCTGAACACCCAGTCGAAGCCGCCGACGAGCGCCATCATGATGACGACGAAGACGAGAACGACCCCGGTGTAGCTGAAAAGTTCTTTGCGGGTGGGGGTGACGACTTTTTTCAGTTCATTGATTACTTGGCGGATGAAGAGCGCGAAACGGGCAAACGGTCCGCGCCTGGTGGCGCGTTCGTTCCTCGCATTGGCGACGACATCCTCGCTGGGTTCGTCAATCACTTTGCGTGCCACACTCACAACCTTTCAACCGGCCGTCGCCTCACGCGGAGTGCGTTTGACGACTTGCAGGGCGGACAGGACTCGAACCTGCAACCTGCGGTTTTGGAGACCGCTGCTCTACCAATTGAGCCACCGCCCTACGGCGAGAAATCTACCCAACTCGACCGCGCGCAAACAGGATAGAAACCCGGACGCAGGCGCGACGAAGCTTGGCAGATTTCAACTACCACCCACCAGTGTAAGGCATGCTTTACGACCTGCCTATCGGGCCGGTGCATGCCTACCGACAGCCGTTAGGCTCGATGCGTGGCAAGCGAACACCGTACCTCAGAAACATCCACCTCGTCGATGAAGCCGAGAGTCAGCTCTCGAATCGGGGCGATCAGCGAATCGGCAACCCTCAAGGTGGATGCCAAAGCCAAGTCCCTGCAGGCGGCTGGCAGGCCGGTCATCAGCTTCGCCGCCGGTGAACCGGATTTCGCAACCCCGTCGTACATCGTCGAGGCCGCATCCGCAGCAGTGCTTGACCCGAAGAACTACCGCTATACCCCGGCCGCCGGATTGCCGGAGTTGCGCGAAGCGGTTGCCGCCAAAACCCAGCGCGACAGCGGGCTTGGGGTCGATGCCGCGCACGTTGTCATCACCAACGGCGGCAAGCAGGCCGTGTACCAATCCTTCGCCGCACTGCTTGACCCTGGTGACGAGGTGTTGCTGCCGGCGCCGTTCTGGACCACTTATCCCGAGGCGATCAAACTCGCAGGCGGTGTGCCAGTCGAAGTTTTCGCCGGCTCTGACCAGAACTATCTCGTCACGGTTGAACAACTCGAGGCCGCGCGCACCCCGCAGACCAAGGTGCTGCTGTTCGTGTCGCCGTCGAACCCGACCGGAGCGGTGTACTCCCCCGAGCAGACGCGCGCCATCGGCGAGTGGGCGGAAGCGCACGGACTGTGGGTCATCACCGACGAGATCTATCAGAACCTCGTCTACGACGGCATCCGTGCGCTATCGATCGTCGAGGCCGTTCCCGCGCTCGCCGACCGCACCATCCTCGTCAACGGTGTCGCCAAGACCTATGCGATGACCGGCTGGCGGGTCGGCTGGATGGTCGGCCCTGCCGACGTCATCAAGGCTGCCGCGAACCTGCAATCGCACTTGTCGTCGAACGTGTCGAACATCTCCCAGCGGGCCGCGATCGCTGCCCTCACCGGCCCCCAAGATGCCGTCGAAGAGATGCGCCAGGCGTTCGATCGGCGGCGAAAGCTCATCGTCGCGGAGCTCAACAAGATCGACGGCGTGATGGCGCCGATGCCTCAGGGCGCGTTCTACGTGTATCCGGATGTCACGGGCCTGCTCGGTCGGGAATGGGACGGCGTCACCCCGACCACGTCTCTCGAGCTTGCCGACCTCATCCTCGACAAGGCCGAAGTCGCTGTCGTGCCGGGCGAAGCGTTCGGCCCGAGTGGCTATGTGCGTCTCTCCTACGCTCTCGGCGATGCCCCGCTTCTTGAGGGAGTGCAGCGCCTACAGCGCCTGTTCGCCTAGCGCGCCCCCTCCCCCTCCCCCCATCTCCCCATCTCCGTCGAGTTGCCCCAAATCGTGCTTGCGTGAGGCGGGGAAGCACGATTTGGGGCAACTCGCGGGGGGTGGGGGGAAGCGCGCATGACTCCTCAACGCGGACTCTTACAAGACGCTCCACCACATGCTGCGGGATCGGCCGCGCGCACTAAGTCGAAGCGGCCAACCTAGTGGCGTGAAGCCCAGAATCCCACTCCCGGTTGAGGTCAAAGACCGCGCCTTCACGACGGCGCGAGGCGCCGACGTCGGACTGAGCGAGAATCGCCTCCGCGGGCCGGATCTCAACGCACCGTTCCACGGCATTCGGATTCCACGCTCCGTCGATCCGAACCTTTTAGTTCTCTGTTCCGGATATCAGTTGACTATGCACCCGCTCGGCAGATTCTGCGGCCCCACCGCCGCGCTCCTGATGGGGGTTCCGCTACCGCGGCGGCGCGAATCGCTGTTGCCGCTTCACGTCGCTGTTCCCCGTGGCACTCGTGCCCCCAAAGGCCAGGCTATCCGCGGTCACGAGTTCGACCGCGAGCCACATCAGACGGTGGAGTTGCACGGGCTGAGGCTGAGCCCGCCTGAGCGGGTGTGGTGCGAACTCGCGACGATGCTCGGGATTGACGATCTGGTGGCCGCGGGCGACTCTCTGATAAACCGGCGACGCCCTTTCACGACCGCCCTCGACCTCGAAATGATTACGCACGAGTTCGCCGGTCGACGCGGCGTGGTAGCGATGCGTGCGGCGTATCCGCTGCTGTGCGACTCGAGCGACTCGCGCCAGGAGACCAGGCTCCGCCTCATTTTGGTTCGCGCCGGCCTCCCG
This sequence comes from Microbacteriaceae bacterium, assembly GCA_031428675.1. Taxonomy (GTDB): domain Bacteria; phylum Actinomycetota; class Actinomycetes; order Actinomycetales; family Microbacteriaceae; genus JANOYC01. The sequence goes on from JANOYC010000136.1 coordinate 9,596, forward strand.
CAGCTCACTGCCAACCCGACGATCGTCACAAGCGGTGGCTTTACTTACCGCGGCGATCTGGTGTTCATGGCGGAAAAGGTGATTGTGGAGTATCAGGGCGACTACCACCGAACGCCGGAGCAGTTCGCCGCTGACATGACGCGAGCCTCCCGGTTGGAGGCGGATGGGTGGAGAGTGATTCTCGTCGGCGCGCGCGATCTCGATGATCCCGTCGAACTGGTGTCGCGCATCCGTCGCGTGCTCGCACAACGCTAGGCAGCGCCCTCCTCGACGAGGCAGCCCCCTCCTCGACGAGCGCGAGTTGCCCCAAATCGTGGTTCGCGAGGAGAGGGAACCACAATCTGGGGCAACTCGGCGGAATGGGAGGGCATGGGAGGGAGGGAGGGAGGGAGGGAGGGAGAGAGGGAGGGAGAGGATGGGCGCAGGGCTAGCCGTACACCCCGAGGAACACGGGCTCCGGCACCAGCACGACCCCGAACTCCGAGAGCACGCGGGTTTGCACGAAGCGGGCGAGTTCGATGACTTCCGCTGCAGTCGCACCACCTCGGTTGGTGATCGCGAGGGTGTGTTTCGACGAGATGGCAGCACGCGAGCCCGGTAGAGAGAATCCCCGCCTGATGCCCGAGCGCTCGATTAACCACGCGGCGCTCAACTTCACGCGCCGCTCCTCGAACGAAGGAGGAATGGCGGGCACCTCGCCCAACGCGACCACACGATCGCTTTGCTCGTCCCCGACCGGCCAGCGCGGGGCATCCACAGGCAGACCGCGCGCGAAGTTCTCGCCAACGATCGGATTCGTGAAGAACGAGCCGGCGCTCGTCGAGTCGGCGTCGGCAGGGTCGAGCACCATGCCCTTGGAAGCACGCACGGTGAGCACGGCATCACGCACCGCTTTGAGCGGCACCCGCTTCCCCACCTCCACACCGAGAGCGCTGGCAAGTTGGTCGTAGGCGATGGGCAAACTGAGCCCGTCAGCGGTATGGATGAGCAGGAGTTCAACCGAGAGAACAATGCCCTGCTTGCCGCGCTTGAGCGACGAGGTGCGGTAGCCAAGGGCAAGGTCTGCGGCGGTAATCCTTTCGCACTCCCCCGACTCGTAGTCGAGAAAGTCGATAGCGGCGAGACTCGACGCGAGCTCTTGTCCGTATGCGCCGATGTTCTGAATTGGCGCGGCACCGACCGTGCCCGGGATGCCCGACAACGCCTCGATTCCGGCCAAACCGTTCGCGACAGCGTAGGCGACCAAATCGTCCCAGTTCTCACCAGCGTGAACAACCAGGCGCACGCCGTCTGCGCCGCCTTCGTCGTCGATGCGTCGGATGCCGCGGGTCGCCACCCGGATGACCGTCCCGTCAAACGGGTCATCGCCCGCAATCACGTTGGAGCCGCCCCCGAGAACGAACCAGTCGTCACCATCGGACCAGACATCGAGAGCAATCGCGACGAGGTCGTCTGTCGTGGTCGGAGTCACGAGCTGCCGCGGTTCACCACCGACACGCATCGTGGTGAGTTCGCTGAGTTTCATTCGCCGGTTGCGATCACGCGCACCTGCGCCTTGCCGAGCACCGTTGCGCCCCCGCTCGAGACGGTCAGATCGATGCGCAATCCGACGTCGTCGATCGCGCCGACTTTAGCGATCACCGAAATAGTGGCACCCGTGTCGGGATCGACGACGACCGGTCGAGTGAAGCGCACTTGGTAGTCCGAGACACTTCCTCGATTTCCGAGCCAGTCGACCACCGGTTGTACCGCCAGCCCCATGGTGAGCATGCCGTGGGCGAGCACGCCCGGCAGCCCGACGCCGGCCGCGACGTCGTCGCGGTAGTGGATGGGGTTGAAGTCACCGGACGCACCCGCGTAGCGCACGAGCGAATCGCGGGTGATGGGGAAGATGTGCTCGGCTATGACGTCGCCGACCGATAAGCCAGCGAAGTCGTCGAGCGTTTCGGCCTCGGTAGTCATGAGTCGCCTCTCACGACGAGGGTGGATGTCGCGGTCACGACGTGGGCACCGTCGGCGTCGGTGATCGCGGATTCTGCCGTGATCATCGAGTTGCCGCCGAGCGTCTTGATGCTCGCGACCGTCAGAGTTGCGGTGAGTTCGTCGCCGGCGACGATTGGGCGAGAGTAGCTGAAGCGCTGCTCGCCGTGCACGACTCTCGAGAAGTCAATGCCAGCATCCGGCTCGGCCAGAAGCTGCGCGAGTGTTGCTTCTTGAACAACCACGGGAAAGGTGGGCGGCGCGACGATGTCGGGATAGCCCGCGGCGATGGCAGCTTCGGGGTCGTAGTTCAGGGCGCTCGTGGAGAAGACGGCTCTGGCGAACTCCCGCACCTTCTCACGGCCCACCAGATAGGGATCGGTTGGCGCGAACACGCGCCCTTGCAGTTCGGGGTTCACTGACACGCGAGCAAGTTTAGTTGGGGGGTGAGAATCGGAAGCCCGCACACGCGAAAGCTCCCGGCGACCACACTGGTCTGCCGGGAGCTTCGGGTGAATCGTGGAGTGGAGTCTGCCTACTGGCAGGAGTCACACTGCAGAAGATCCATCGGGTCGACGGGAACCGCGTAGCCGCCGACGGAGTCGTTGTCGTAGTCCATGCGGACCTCCTTCAAGTCTGTTGTGTCCCGCATCTGCGGGGTAGGCATTCACTATATAACGGGAATGACACTGTTGTCATTCCCCTATATGTAGTGTTTCGGCGTGTCGCGGGATCTTTTTCTCGGTTAACCATTCGAGCTCAGCCCGAAGAATCGCTCGAAGAATTCACCGAGTTTGGTGAGCACGCGCTGCTTCTTCTCGCCGTGGCCACCGTCTGGGGCGAAGCGCGAGACCGGCGGCAGCACCTTCGTAATCGCGGTGCCTGCGGTCGGTATAGCGCCGTCCTGGAAAGCGGTGCTCATGAACGCACGAGTCTCGACGGGGTGGAGGGATTCCGCTTCGATGATCGCGTCGAGCTCTTCGTCGCGTTTCGCGGCCACGAAGGCACGCCATTCCTCATCGATCTCGCCGCTCGTGGAAATGGAATCGACGAACGCTTCGATGAGGTCTTTCTTGTTGCGCAGTGACGGTGACGCATCGACCGCGCGCGTGATCGTTGCGCGGATCTCTTTGTCGTCGCCGTCGCCCCGCTCGTCGCGATACTTGCCCACGAGCATCAGGATGTAGTCGACGTTGATCTCGACTTGCTTGATGAGTTCGATCTCGAACTCAACGTCGTCGTTGATCGCCTCCTTGTCGGCGTCCCGGTCGGCGCGGAACTGCTGGTAGAAGTCGAGGTAGAGGCTCCGGTAGTCCTGACTTTGCCGTTCGGTGAGAATCTCATTGCCGGCGAAGTCATCGAACGACGCCAGAATGTTCTGCAGCCGCAGAATCGCGCCGAGCAGAGCGATGAACGCCTTCTGCGCTGCCTCGCCGATGATCTGCTGACCAAGCGGGTAGGTGGCCAGCAGTTCGGTGACCTTCTCGGCATACTCCGCGTGATACTCGCCGAAGGGCTTCAACAGCACGATGCCGTGGGCATCCTCATTGCCGAACAACGCGATCGCGTCATTCGTCTGCTCTTCCAGGTCACGGAACGACACGATGTTGCCGTAGGTCTTCACCGAATTCAGGATGCGGTTCGTGCGCGAATACGCCTGAATCAGCCCGTGCGCCCGCAGATTCTTATCCACCCACAACGTGTTCAACGTCGTGGCGTCGAAACCGGTGAGGAACATGTTCACGACGATCGCGAGATCGATCTCGCGGTTCTTCAATCGCAGCGACAGGTCTTTGTAGTAGTTCTGGAACCTATCCGCCGAGGTATCGAAACTCGTGCCGAACATCTCGTTGAAATCCCCGATCGCGCCCTCGAGGAAATCCCTCGACGACGCATCGAGCCCGCCGGTCTCGAAGCCTTCCTCGTCGAGCGCACCGTCTTCGACCGGTTCGTTCGCCGCATACGAGTAGATGAGTGCGACCTTCAGGCGCCGGTCGGAAGGCAGATCCCGCTGCGTGAACCGGAACGCCTTGTAGTAGGTTTTCGCGGCCTCGATCGACGCGGTCGCGAACAGGGCATTGAAACCGTGCACCCGCCGTTCGCCGAGCGTGTAATGCTCACTGCGCCTGGTCTTCTGATCGAAATGTTCCAGCGTGTAGTCGACCACCTGCTGGATGCGCAGCGGGTCAAGCAGCACCCGCTCGGTGTCAATCGCCGACACCAGCTTGTCGTCGAACTGCCCCTCCTTGATCGTATTGACGTAGTCAATTCGGAACGGCAGAACGTTCTTGTCCGTGATCGCATCCACGATCGTGTACGTGTGGAGCTTCTCCCCGAACGCCTGCTCGGTCGTTTTCAATTGCGGATTGCCGCCACTGCCCGAGTTCGCGGCGAAGATCGGCGTGCCGGTGAACCCGAATAGGTTGTACCGCTTGAACGCCTTCGTGATCGACGCGTGCATGTCGCCGAACTGAGACCGGTGGCACTCATCGAAAATGATCACCACATGCCCGTCGAAGATTGCATGCCCCTTATTGGCCGGCGCGGCAATGAACGTCGCGAGTTTCTGAATGGTCGTGATGATGATTCGCGCGTTGGGGTCTTCGAGCTGCTTCTTCAGCACCGCCGTCGATGTATTCGAGTTCGCTGCGCCCTTCTCGAACCGGTCGTACTCGCGCATCGTCTGGTAGTCGAGGTCCTTGCGGTCGACGACGAAGAGCACCTTGTCGACGCTTGGCATCTTGGATGCGAGTTGCGCCGTCTTGAAGCTGGTGAGCGTCTTGCCTGACCCGGTCGTGTGCCATACGTACCCGCCGGCACCGATCGTGCCGAGCTTCTTGTAATTCGTGGATGTGGTGATGCGCTGCAGAATCCGCTCCGTCGCCACGATCTGATACGGACGCATCACCAACAGCATCCGGTCCGCCGTGAGCACGCAGTACTTCGTGAGGATGTTGAGCAGCGTGTGCCGGGCGAAGAAGGTGCGGGCGAACGCGGTGAGATCCTGAATCGGCTTGTTCTGCCCATCCGCCCACCATGACGTGAACTCGAACGAGTTCGACGTCTTCCGCACCTTCTTCTTCGCGCCCGTCGCCTCAGCGAGGTGATGGCGTCTGGTCGTGTTCGAGTAGTACTTCGTCGACGTGCCATTCGAGATCACAAACAGCTGCACATACTGGAACAGGCCCGATCCCGACCAGAAGCTGTCCCGCTGATACCGGTCGATCTGATTGAACGCCTCCCGGATCGCGACACCGCGCCGCTTCAACTCGACATGCACCATCGGCAGGCCGTTCACCAGCACGGTCACGTCATACCGGTTCGCGAACGACGCACCAGCGGCACCCGCACCAGAATCAGCACCGACCTCGTACTGGTTCACCACCTGCAGCCGGTTGTTGTGGATGTTCGCCTTATCGAGCAGCATCACGTTCTTCGTCGACCCGTCATCCCGAGCCATCAGCTGAACATGGTCCTCCTGCACCCGAACCGTCTTCTCGGCAATCCCCTCGTTCGCCCCCGCGATCCGCTCCGTGAAGAACCGCTCCCATTCCGCGTCCGAAAACTGGATGCCGTTCAGCGCCTCCAGCTGCGCGCGCAGGTTCGCAACAAGCTGCGCTTCACTCGCGATCGGGAGGTACTCATACGCTTGCGACTCGAGCAGCCGGATGAACTCCCGCTCAAGGTCGGCCTCCGACTGATACCCCGACGCAGACATCGCATCGGGAACGAACTCCGCCACGACCGTGCTCTCGGAACTCACCACAATTGGCTGGTAGCCAAGCGGCGTCGCCTCACTCACGCGGACCGCTCCTCGAACGAAAGCAGCTTGTCGCGGTAGTGCTCATACTGCTTCCGCCGCGCAGCCAACTCCGCCGGAAGTCCGACGCTCAAGTCGTTCACGAGCGCGTCGAACTTGTCGAGGATCGCGACGATCCGCTCCTGCTCTGCAAGCGGTGGAACCGGAATCCTCACGCTCTTGATGATTCCTGCGTTGAGGTCGGATCGAGCGCCCTGCCCGAGCGCCTTGATCTGCTCGTACTGGCTGCGGGCCCAGTAAAAGACGTAGCGGAAGTTCGCCTGGACTGGATCGATCTCAAAATTGCAGCAGTGCTGGTTCGTTGCGAGTGGGATCCGATTGACAGCAGAACGACCCGCTGTCGCGCCCGAGATTGCCACGATCACACAGTTCGCCGGTATCCACTTGGCGGCAGTGTTCTTGAGTGCCTTCTCGGTAATCCGAATGTCGGTGTCCCAGATATCGACGAAGCGAACTTCTTGAGTACGAAGCCACGGAATTGTTCCAGCGTCGTAGTACTCAGGGCTACCGGCAAGTGGTGTCGCGCCGGAGGAAACACGGGCAGAAATCTCCCCAAGAGTTGACCAACGCACGCCAGATTCTTCAGGGGCGTTTAGGAGCGAAACGCGGAAATAGGCATACTGACGTTGTCGGGCTTCCAGCTCCGCTTCCAGCTCCGCTTCCAGCTCCGTGAAGGTATCCAGAATCCTCACGATCTCCCGCTGCACCTCCAACGGCGGCACCGGAATGCGAAATTGTTTCACGACGCCGTCCGGAATAGCGGGATAACTTGCCCCGCGCTCGTTGGCTTCAATGAACGCGTAAAAGTCAGCCGTGCCAATGAGATGAAACAGGAAACTCGTTAACAAACCTCTTGGGTCGGGCCTGAGTACGCAGTATCCAGTGCTCGCAATCTGTCCATCGTGTTCCGCATCAACTGCGCAAAACCGCCTAAGCATGGGTCGCGTTGTCCCAAAGAGCACATCGCCGACGCGAACAACCTGCTGCGCTCGGCTCGGAGCCGAATCGCGGGCGATCGTGTCGGTTTTGCCGATCTTGTGAGTGACGCGGTCAACTGAAGTGAGGTCGATATAGCGAAACGTCCGCTCGCCGACGTCGGACCACCTAATCGACGCGACTCGCTCTACGAGCCCGCCCAGCATTTCAAAGCGGACCCCATCGGGGCAAAGCTCGGTGATGAGGTCTTCGATGCGACTCACTGCGCGCCTTCGAGGTCGACGACGATCTCGTCGATCGCTATGCGCAGTTCGGCCTGGCGGGCGACGATGCGGGCGATCTCCGCGTTCAGCGCGGTGATGTCGACGGTTTCGCTGGTGTCTTCCGCTTCGACGTAGGAAGACACGGCGATGTTGTAGGCGTTCGCTGCGAGTTCTGCGTTCGGCACGAGTTTCGCGAAGTGGTCCACATCCTCACGTGCGGCGAACGCATCCAGAATCGTTTGTTGGTTCAGATCGGTGAGTTTGTTCTTGTTGCCACCGCGCACGAACTCTTTCGAGGCGTTGATGAACAGCACCGAGTTGTCGGTCTTCGACTTCTTCAACACCACGATGCAGGTGGCGATCGTGGTGCCGAAAAACAGATCAGGCGGTAGCTGGATGACCGCATCGACGTAGTTGTTGTCGATCAGGTACTGCCGGATCTTCTGCTCTGCGCCGCCCCGGTAGAGCACGCCGGGAAACTCG
>JANOYC010000137.1:0-13550 GCA_031428675.1 Microbacteriaceae bacterium
TCGTCGTGACCGGGGTCATAGATGACAGAATCGATACGGCGCATCGCGGCCCGCTCGCAGCCGCGCCCGTGCACGGGAGGTTCCACAATCAATGAAGCTCGAATTGCGTGGCATCACGAAAAAATTCGGCTCACTCGTCGCCAACGACCACATCAGCATCGTGGTCGAGCCGGGTGAGATTCACTGTCTGCTCGGCGAGAACGGGGCGGGCAAGTCGACCCTGATGAACGTGCTTTACGGGCTGTATCACGCCGACGAGGGTGAGATCCTCCTCGACGACAAGCCCGTGACGTTCACCGGGCCGGGCGAAGCGATGGCAGCTGGCATCGGAATGGTCCACCAGCATTTCATGCTGATCCCCGTATTCACGGTCGCCGAGAACGTGATGCTCGGCCACGAACCGACGAGCGGCGGAATCGTGCTCGATGTGAACGCTGCTCGCGAGCTCGTGCGCGAAATTTCTGAGCGCTTCGGCTTCGAAGTCGATCCCGACGCGCTCGTCGGCGATCTCCCGGTCGGGGTGCAGCAGCGGGTCGAGATCATCAAGGCGCTTGCCCGGGATGCCCGAGTCCTTGTGTTGGATGAGCCGACAGCGGTGCTCACCCCCCAGGAGACCGACGAGCTCATGGCCATCATGCGTCAGTTGGCCGACACCGGAACATCCATCGTCTTCATCACGCACAAGCTGCGCGAAGTCAAACAAGTGGCCGACCGCATCACGGTCATTCGACTGGGGAAAGTCGTCGGCATCGCCGAGCCGTCGGCATCCACGACCGAGCTTGCCTCGCTCATGGTGGGGCGAGCCGTTGACCTCACTGTCGACAAGGGCGAGCCGGTGTTGACCGACAAGGAACTCGCCGTCGCCGGCCTTACCGTGCTCGACCAGCACGGTAATCACATCCTGGACGACGTGTCCTTCACGATCCGCGGCGGCGAGATCCTCGCCATCGCCGGGGTTCAGGGCAACGGCCAGACGGAACTCACCGAGGCTATCCTCGGCCTTCGCGGACACGTGCGCGGCTCCATCACCCTCAACGGAACCGAGCTAGTCGGATCCTCTGTGCGACAAGTGCTCGACGCGGGAGTGGGCTTTGTTCCCGAAGACCGAACCAAAGACGGGCTTGTGGCGGCGTTCACCGTTGCCGAGAACCTCATGCTGGATCGGAGCGACGGCGCTCCGTTCGCATCGGGGCTGAACATTCGTTTCGCCGAACTGGAGCGGTTCGCCCAGGAGTCGATCAAGGAATTCGATATCCGCACGCAAGGCCCGACCGCGTTGGCCGGAAGGCTGAGCGGGGGAAACCAGCAGAAAGTGGTTCTCGCGCGCGAGCTCTCGCGAGAACTGAATCTCTTCATCGCGTCGCAGCCCACTCGCGGGCTCGACGTCGGATCGATCGAGTTCGTGCATGAACGCATCGTGCAGACGCGAGATGCCGGAGTGCCGGTGCTCATCGTGTCGACCGAACTCGACGAAGTCGTCGCCCTCGCCGACCGGATCGCCGTGATGTATCGCGGCAGAATCGTCGGAATCGTCGACGCTGACACACCGCGAAGCACCTTGGGAGAAATGATGGCGGGGATCGCCGCATGAGCCACGATCGAGTGCCCGGCGATGTGCCGAGCGGGCTGGCAACGACTGTGCCGGAGCCGGAGCCATCAGTTGCCCGAGAACTGATCAGGGAGATCCTCGGCGGCGGAGTCGTGCGCACCATCCTCGCGATCGTGCTCGGATTCGCTGTCGGGGCGATCCTCATCATTGCCACGAACAGCGACGTGATCGCAGCATCACGGTACTTCTTCGCCAGACCGGGGGACATGCTCTTTGCGGCGTGGGACGCCGTTTCGTCGGGCTACGGCGCCCTGTTCCGCGGGTCGATCTTCAACGCGAGCGCCTCGACCCCCGCTGGTGCGCTACGGCCGCTCACCGAGACGCTTCGACTGGCAACCCCATTGATCGCCGCCGGCCTCGGCATCGCGCTGAGTTTCCGAGTCGGCCTGTTCAACATCGGCGGTACCGGCCAGTTGCTCATCGGTGCGGCTTTCGCTGGCTTCGTGAGTTTCCACTGGGAACTCCCGTGGGGGGTGCACCTTCTCGTAGCCGTGATTTTCGGCATTCTCGGAGCGTCGATGTGGGGCGCGGTCGTCGGGTTCCTCAAAGCGAAGACGGGCGCGCACGAGGTCATCGTGACGATCATGCTCAACTACATCGCTGCAGCGCTCGTGACCTACCTCATGCGCACCCCCGTGTTGCAAGACGAGTCGGCGGGCGGAAATCCGAAGACGCCAGCTCCCGCCGAAACCGCGCAGCTGCCATTGCTGTTGGGAGATGGCTTTGCGCTGCACCTCGGATTCCTCATCGTGATCGCCGCGACGATCGGGTACTGGTGGCTGATGGAGAGGTCAACGATCGGATATCGCTTTCGGGCGGTCGGGCTCAATCCGCATGCCGCGCGCACGGCGGGCATCAACGTCGGTCGAATCTATGTCGCCGCGATGGCTGTCTCCGCTGCTTTCGTGGGAATCGCGGGCGTCAACCAGGCCCTCGGGCGAACGGCGGGCTTCACGCCGACGATCGACTCGGGCATCGGGTTCGACGCCATCACGGTTGCGTTGCTCGGCGGGTCGACTGCTGGCGGCGTGTTCCTGGCGGGACTGCTGTTCGGCGCCATGAAGGCGGGCGGTCCGGCGATGCAGGTGCAGGACATCTCGCCCGAGGTTCTCGGTGTCGTGCAGGGCGTCATTGTGCTCGTGATCGCGGCGCCGCCGCTCATTCGGGCCATCTTCCGATTGCCGAAACCCAGTAGCGGCGGCCTAGTGCGCCAGTGGTGGAGATCGCGGTTCATCACGAAGGGAACGGTGCGAAAGTGAGCGCCATGACGACCTCCACCCAGCGTCAGCCGAAGGCGCTGCCATCGGCGGATACCCCACGCAGCTGGAAGGCTCCGATCGCGCTCACGATGCTCGCCCTCCTCGTGCTCGTCGCATTCGGATTCTTCGGAGAAGACAGCCACGTCGCCTTCGGTTGGTCGGACGCGGGAGACGCCCTCCGGTTGGATGACCTGAAAGTCAACTCGCTCGTGTTCTGCACCGCGCTTGGCGTGATCATGACCATCATGGCGGCGGTTTCGTGGTGGTTCGCGTGGCACCGACGCAAATCTCCAATGTGGCTCATCGTGCCTTTCGGAGTGCTCTTCGTCTGGGCCCTCGTCGGATGGGTCGGCGCTGGCGGCCGCGTCCCGGTGGAATTCCTGCTCACCGGGGCACTCGCGCTGTCGACTCCGATCGTGTTCGGCTCGCTCGCGGGTGTCATCGGCGAGCGCGTCGGCGTGGTCAACATCGCCATCGAGGGTCAATTGCTGATGGGCGCGTTCCTGTCGGCAGTGACCGCGAGCGTGACCGGCAGCCTCGCCGCAGGACTGTTCGCGGCCATGCTCGGCGGCTCCCTGGTGTCGCTCGTTCTCGCCGCCTTCTCAATCAAGTACCTCGTCGATCAGATCATTGTCGGCGTGGTTCTCAACGCCCTCGCGCTCGGAATTACGAACTTCTTCTATTCCGCGGTGCTGAGCGACAACTCGCGGGCGTTCAATTTCCCAGGGACACTGCCTTTTCTGCCCATCCCCCTGCTGTCGGAGATCCCGATCATCGGCGGGGTGCTCTTCGACCAGCGCATCACCACCTACGCGATGTTCGTGCTGGTGCCGCTGGTGTGGTTCATCCTGTTCAAGACCCGCTGGGGTCTTCGCATCCGCGCGGTGGGAGAGCACCCGCTCGCAGCCGACACAGTGGGAATCAACGTCAAGCGCACCCGGTTTTGGACGGTCACCCTCGCTGGAATGATCGCCGGCCTCGGCGGCGGCGCTCTCACGCTCGGTTCGGTCGGCGCCTTCGTGCGGGAGATGTCTGCTGGACAGGGCTTCATCGCTCTCGCCGCGGTGATCCTCGGACGGTGGAATCCCTGGCTCGCAGCGATGGCCGCGCTGTTGTTCGGCTTCTCCCGCAACTTTCGTATTTTCGCCGGACAGGCGGGGTCGACGATTCCGCCCGACCTGATCGCCATGACGCCATACCTGGTGACCCTTATCGCGGTCGCCGGCCTCGTCGGTCGGGCGGTCGGTCCGGCCGCGGTCGGCAAGCCGTACATCAAATCATGATCGCGATCGATTGGGACGCCCTGCACGATCGCGCAGTGGAGGCCATGCGCCACGCGTACGCTCCGTATTCCAACTTCCCCGTCGGGGCGGCGGCGCTCGTCGACGACGGGCGGATCGTGTCGGGTTGCAACGTGGAGAATGCCAGCTACGGAGTCGGGCTGTGCGCCGAGTGCGGTCTCGTCGGCAACCTCCACATGACCGGCGGCGGTCGCCTGGTGGCGTTCAGTTGCGTAGACGGAAACGGTGACGTTCTCATGCCCTGCGGTCGCTGTCGACAACTTCTCTACGAGAACTCGGCGCCGGGCATGGTGCTCGCCACGGTGTCCGGCATCCGGACGATCGATGACGTGCTGCCCGACGCCTTCGGACCCCGACAGCTTGACGAATACGAGAACAGCAATGGTTGAGCAATTCGATGCGGTCGACATCATTCGCACCAAACGAGATGGGGGCCGACTCGGCACCGCCCAGATCGACTGGCTGATCTCCGCCTACACGAGGGGGTACGTCGCCGACGAGCAGATGTCGGCTCTCACGATGGCGATCTTCCTCAACGGGATGGATCGGGCGGAGATTCGAGACCTTACCCTCGCGATGATCGCGAGCGGCGAGCGCATGGATTTCGGGAACCTCCCGAAGCGAACCACCGACAAGCACTCGACCGGTGGCGTCGGTGACAAGATCACCCTCCCGCTCGCGCCGCTCGTTGCTTCGTTCGGCGTCGCCGTTCCCCAACTGTCCGGTCGCGGGCTCGGCCACACCGGAGGCACGCTCGACAAACTGGAGAGCATTCCCGGCTGGCGCGCGTCCATCAGCAACAACGAATTCTTCGAGCAGCTGAAAGACGTCGGCGCGGTCATTTGCGCCGCCGGCACGGGGCTTGCACCGGCAGACGGCCGGCTGTACGCCCTCAGGGACATCACGGGCACCGTGGAGTCGATCCCGCTCATCGCGTCATCGATCATGAGCAAGAAGATCGCGGAGGGCACGGCGGCGCTCGTGCTCGACGTGAAATTCGGCTCCGGCGCGTTCCTCACCGACATCGCGAGGTCCCGAGAATTGGCCGAGACAATGGTGCAGCTCGGTACCGATGCCGGCGTCGCCACGACCGCGTTCCTGACCAACATGAATGTTCCCCTGGGGCTCGCCATCGGCAACGCCAACGAGGTGCGCGAGTCGGTCGAGGTGCTGTCCGGTGGTGGCCCCGCCGACGTGATCGAACTCACGGTCGCCTTGGCCACCGAGATGCTCGCCCTCGCGGGCGTTTACGGCGTGGATGTCGCCGAGGGCCTCCGCAACGGCAGAGCCATGGATACGTGGCGGGCAATGATCGCCGCTCAAGGCGGGGACCCGGATGCCCCACTTCCGGTCGCCCGGGAAACGCACGTGGTGCGCGCTGAGCGCTCAGGGATCCTCGTCGAACAGCACGCGCTCCCGTTCGGCATCGCTGCATGGCGGCTCGGCGCCGGTCGCGCGCGTCAAGAAGATCCGGTCTCGCACGCGGCGGGCATCGATTTGCACGCGAAGCCCGGGGACGAGATCGCCATGGGTCAGCCCCTGTTCACCCTTCACGCCGACGAGCCTCAACGGTTCGACCGTGCGCTTGAGGCACTCGAGGGTGCATACCGAATCGGGAATCCGGGCGACGAGGTGCACGACGGTGGTCCGCTCATCGCCGGGCGCATCGGCTGACCAAGGCATCAGCGGTAACGTAATAGCCATGAACACACCGCACGCGGACTATCTTCTTCCCGGCGGTCGCGCCAATATCACCGCGCTCCCGAAAGTGTCGTTGCACGATCATCTGGATGGCGGACTCCGACCGCAGACGATCATCGAACTCGCCGACGCGATCGACCTCGACCTGCCCGAGACCGACGCGGGCGCGCTCGCTGATTGGTTCGCCGCGAAGTCAGATTCTGGGTCTCTAGTCGAGTACCTCAAGACTTTCGACCTCACCACGGCGGTGATGCAGAGCGCAGAAGGCCTCGAGCGAGTCGCTCGAGAATTTGTGCAAGACCTTGGCCGCGACGGCGTGATCTACGGCGAAGTGCGGTGGGCTCCCGAGCAGCACTTGCACGGCGGGCTGTCTCTTGACGAGGTCGTCGTGGCGGTGCAGGAGGGCCTGGAGCAGGGTATCGACGACGTGCGGGCGGGCGGTGGAGACATCCGAGTGGGTCAGCTGGTGAGCGCCATGCGCCATGCCGACCGCGGCCTCGAGATCGCGAAACTCGCGGTCAGGCACCGCAACAACGGCGTCGTCGGTTTTGACATTGCCGGCGCAGAAGACGGATTTCCCGCCGGCAGAATGCGCGACGCGTTCGACTACCTCGCTCAGCATTACTTTCCCGCAACGGTGCATGCGGGGGAGGCCGCGGGCCTCGACAGCATCGCTGGAGCGCTCTTCGATGGGCGCGCGCTTCGACTCGGCCATGGCGTGCGGCTCGCGGAGGATGTGCGCATCGAGCGCCAAGACGACGAGAACACCTACGTGACCCTCGGCCCGGTCGCCCAGTGGGTCAAGGATCGCGAAATCGCGCTCGAGATGAGCCCGTCGAGCAACCTTCAGACGGCGTCGTTCGCGCAATGGGGCGACGAGCTTGCGGACCACCCGTTTGACCTGCTGTACCAGCTGGGATTTCGGGTGACGGTCAACACCGACAACCGACTCATGAGCAACACGACTCTCAGCAAAGAACTGTCACTGCTTGCCGACGTATTCGCCTACGACCTCGACGATCTCGAGACGTTCCAGCTGAACGCCGCAGCCTCGGCCTTCGTGAGCATTGACGACCGCGAGGAGCTCGCCGAGCGCATCGTGGCCGGATTCGACGCCGCCTGATGGCGCTGCCGCGTATTGCCGACGAGGCTATCGTCCTGGGCTATGACGCTGCGGACTGGCGCTCGGCCGTGCTCGCCTCGGGAGAAGCCCTGGCCGCGGCTGGCGCGGCCACGCCGGCCTACTCCGATGAAATGATCCGCATGATCGAGGAGCACGGTCCGTATATCGTGATCGCCCCGGGGCTCGCTCTCGCTCACGCGCGCCCGGGACCTACGGTGCTGGATGGCGGACTGGCGGTCGTCACTCTCGCGACGCCGGTGGCGTTCGGCCACGCGCACAACGACCCGGTATCCGTCGTATTGGGCCTGGCCATCGCCTCGGCCTCCGATCACCTCGAAATGATCGCTGATATCGCCAACGTCTTCAACGACTCGAACGTGGTCGCCGAACTCGCTGCAGCCGAAACACCCGCCGATGTCCGACACATAATGGGGAGCGAATAATGAAGATTGTTGCGATTTGCGGAGCGGGGATCGGCACGTCCGGCATCCTGAAGATCAACACCGAGCGGGTTCTCGCGAGACTGGGAATCACCGCCACCGTCACTGCCGCCGACCTCGCATCGATCGCTGACGTCGGGGCCGACGCCCAAGTGATTCTCACCGGTCCCGAGTTCGTTGACGCGATAGGCGCGACCAATGCCGACGTCATCGTCGTTGAGAACTACTTCGACACCGAAGAACTGAGTGCCAAGCTCGAAGCTTCGCTCGGCTGATGTCAGACCAGTAAGGCGCGCATCGCGGCAGCGATGTCATTGACCGTATTGAGCGCCGTCGCACGACGTTCGCTCGCCGTTCCGGTGTCGCACGAGGCGTCGATGTACACCTTGAGCTTCGGCTCGGTTCCGCTCGGGCGCACGAGCACTCTGGCACCACCGTCGAGTTGGATGCGCAGGATATTGCTCGGCGGCAGGGCGCCGAAACCTTGCCGCATGTCATCCATGCGGTCAACCCTGTAGTCGCCGATGGTCGACGGCGGCTGATTGCGCAGCATCGACATCAATCTCGGAATTTCGCTCCGGTCACTCATCCGCAAGGAGACTTGCGCCGACGCGAAAGCGCCAAAGGTCGTGGCGAAATCGTCGAGGTGCTGCTCGAGAGTGCGCCCAGCAAGCGTCAGGTCGGAGACGAGGCCAAGGAAGTCCACTGCAGCCGAGATGCCGTCTTTGTCTCGCACCTTGCCAGGGTCGACCAGGTAGCCGAGGGCCTCCTCGTAGCCGTAGGCCAGACCATTGACGCGCGACACCCACTTGAAACCGGTGAGCGTTTCGGCATAGCCGAGGTTGTAGGCGTGGGCGATCGCGGCGAGGGCCGGTGACGACACCACCGACGCCGCGAGCGTGCCGTCCGAATCGGTGGCGCGCAAACGCTCGGCGGCGCGCCACCCGAGCAGCGCGCCGACCTCGTTGCCGGTGAGGGCGCGCCATCCATCGGACGTCGGAATCGCCGCCGCGAACCGGTCGGCGTCGGGATCATTGGCAATGGCGATGTCCGCGTGGATGCGCTTCGCGAGGTCGATGACGAGGTCCATCGCGCCCGGCTCCTCCGGATTGGGAAACGCCACCGTCGGAAATTCAGGATTTGGGGATTCTTGCTCTGCTACCGACGTCACCAGGGTGAATCCCGCAGCGGTGAACACGCGGCTCGCCGTGTCGAAGCCGACCCCGTGCATCGCCGTATATGCACACCGGATGGGCGCTGTCTTCTCGGGAGCAAGGGCGGCGGTGCGCTCGACGTAGTCATCGATCAACGACTCCGGCGCGAGCGTGTAGTCATCGGAACGCGGCAATTCCTGAATTGTCATCGTGCGAGCGACGTCGTCGATGTGCGCCGCAATGGCCGCATCGACGGGCGCAACGATCTGCGATCCGTCGTCATCGCCGCCGAGGTAGACCTTGTAGCCATTGTCGGATGCCGGATTGTGGCTCGCCGTCACCATGACCCCAGCGCTCGTGCCGAGATGGCGCACCGCGAATGCGAGCACAGGGGTGGGCAGTAGCCGGGGGAGCAGGATGGCGTGGATGCCGGCACCAGCCATGATCTCGGCACTGTCCGTGGCGAAGATGGCCGAGTTGGTCCGTCCGTCGTAGCCGATCACGACACTCGGTCTGTCGCCGGCGTTCGGACGTGACAGGAGGAAAGCGGCGAGTCCGGCGGCGGCTTGAGACACGAGCACTCGGTTCATGCGATTCGGACCGGCGCCGAGCTCGCCCCGGAGACCGGCGGTGCCGAACTCGAGTCGCGTGGCGAAGCGCGACTCGAGGTCGGCGGTCGCCGTGGGATCGCCGTCGGCAGCCGCCGTGATGAGGGCGTCCAGTTCGGCACGAGTCGCCGCATCCGGATCTTGATCGCGCCAGCTGACCGCGCTCTCGATCGCGGCGCTCACAGTGCGGCCACGATCCGAGCGAGTAGCGAACTGATGACCGCTTCGGCATCGCGACCGGCCTGGATGACCTCGTCGTGGCTGAGCGGCGTCTTCTGGATGCCGGCGGCGAGGTTGGTGATGAGCGACATTCCGAGAATCTCCATGCCAGCTTCGCGTGCGGCGATTGCCTCCAAAGCCGTGGACATGCCGACGATGTCGCCGCCGATCGCACGTGCCATCCGCACTTCGGCGGGGGTTTCGTAGTGCGGGCCACGGAACTGCGTGTACACGCCTTCGTCGAGTGTCGGATCGATCGACGTGGCGATCGCGCGTAGCCGGGCGCTGTACAGGTCAGTGAGATCGACGAATGTCGCGCCTTCGAGGGGCGAGCTCGCGGTGAGATTGATGTGGTCGCTGATCAGCACGGGGGTGCCGGGCGTCCAGGATTCCCGAATACCGCCTGCGCCATTGGTGAGGATCATCACGGTGGCTCCGGCAGCCGCCGCGGTGCGCACCGAATGCACAACACGGCGCACACCGAGGCCCTCATAGAAGTGGGTGCGTGCGCCGATGACCAGAGCTCGCTTCCCACTCGGCAGCAGCACCGAGCGAAGTGTCCCGACGTGACCCTCGAGTGCGGGCGTCGAAAATCCGGTGATCTCCGTGGCCGGAACGATTGCGGTCGTCTCGCCGAGGAGGTCCGCGGCCTTTGCCCACCCGCTTCCCAGGGTGAGTGCGATGTCGTGCCGCTCGACGCCGGTTGCCTCAGCGACCTGCCGGGCCGCTTCCTCTGCCACCTCGAACGGGCTGGTTGCGGGGTCATCGAGGGGATGGGGCGGGTGCAACGTCGACATGCTCCCAGACTAATTCCCTCGGCACTTGTCGCTATCGGTTTTGCTAGGGCTTGCCGAACCACGACAATTGGGGGATGGGCTATGAGTTCGAGCGAAAGCACCGCATTGCTGTACTCGGCGGAGGGCCCGGCGGATACGAAGCCGCCCTCACGGGAGCGCAGCTCGGCGCAGAGGTGACCGTGATCGAGCGAGCCGGTATCGGAGGCTCCGCGGTGCTCACCGACGTCGTGCCATCGAAGACGCTGATAGCAACCGCGGAAGCGACCAACGCCATAGCCGAGGCAACCGACCTCGGCGTGCAGTTCTTCACTCGATCCGAGGCAGGCCACCCGGTGCGGCCGGAGGTGACGGTCAATCTCGCAGCCGTCAACGCCCGGTTGCTTCGATTGGCGCGTCAGCAGTCGGAAGACATGAAGTCGCAGCTCATCAAGGCGGGCGTCCGGATCATCCAGGGCGACGGTCGCCTCGACGGCGCTCAGCGCGTCATCGTCTCCACGGCAACCGGCGGCAAAGGCACTGACTTCGATGCCATCGACGCCGACACGATCGTCGTGTCGGTCGGCGCGACGCCGCGCGTGTTGCCGACGGCGAAGCCCGATGGTGAGCGCATCCTCGGCTGGACCCAGCTCTATACGCTCAAAGAAACTCCGAAGCACCTCATTGTCGTGGGCTCCGGTGTGACCGGCGCCGAGTTCGCGTCGGCGTACACCGCTCTCGGCTCGAAGGTGACGCTGATCTCCAGTCGCGACCAGGTTCTGCCGGGCGAGGATGCCGACGCCGCGCGCGTGATCGAGGATGTCTTCACGCGCAACGGGATGACCGTGCTCTCCAAATCGCGAGCCGAATCGGTGGAACGCACGGAGAACGGCGTGATCGCGACTCTCTCCGATGGACGAACCGTCGAGGGAAGCCACTGCCTCATGGCCGTCGGTTCGATTCCGAACACGGCAGGAATCGGCCTGGAACAGGCGGGGGTGCAACTGACCGAGTCCGGCCACATCCGCGTGAACCGCGTGGCGCGCACGTCAATGCCGTCCATATATGCGGCCGGAGACTGCACGACGTTCCTCCCCCTCGCATCCGTCGCGTCGATGCAAGGCCGCACGGCGGTCTTCCATGCGCTCGGTGACAGCGTGAACCCCACCGAACTGCGCAATGTCACATCGAACATCTTCACGCAGCCCGAGATCGCGACCGTTGGCTGGAGCCAGAAGCAGATCGAAGACGGCATCGCGCAAGGCGAGATCTACAAGTTGCCGCTTGCCTCGAACCCGAGGGCGAAGATGATGGGAATCAAAGACGGCTTCGTGAAATTGTTCGCGCGCACCGGGTCGGGCACCGTGATCGGCGGCGTCATCGTCGCTCCGCATGCATCCGAGCTGATTCTCGCTGTGTCGCTCGCGGTGGAGCACCGCCTGACGGTGGACCAGCTCGCGCAGGCGTTCTCGGTCTATCCATCGCTCACGGGCAGCATCACCGATGCCGCCCGGGCGATGCACATCGTCAACTGAGTCGGCAACTGCCGACGGTCAGTCGGTGATGGAGAGCAACAAATGACCGGATGACACGGTCGTTCCGACGCTCGCGTTGACGCCCGTGATGGTGCCATCTTTGTGGGCAGCGATCGGCTGTTCCATCTTCATCGCTTCAAGGACGAGCACGAGGTCGCCCTTGACGACGCGGTCGCCCTCGGCCACCGCGAGTTTCACGACGGTCGCCTGCATGGGCGCCTTCACAGAGTCGCCGGTCACCGTGCTCACGGAGTGTCCCGCGCTGCGACGTGGCGCTGGAACGCCTGCCGTCGCCGACGCCGGAATGAGTTTCGACGGTAGCGATACCTGCACGCGCTTGCCGTTGACCTCGACGACGACGCTGCGGCGTTCCGCGGCGGGCGACGATTCGGGCAGCTCACCGCTCCACGGCTCGATGTCATTGATGAATTCCGTCTCGATCCATCGCGTGTACACCGAGAACGGCGACGAGGTGAAGGCTGGGTCGCGCACGACTTTGCGGTGGAACGGCAGAACCGTCGGCAGTCCCGCGACGTCGAACTCGTCGAGTGCGCGTCGCGAACGCTCGAGCGCATCGTCGCGATTCTTGCCGGTCACGATCAGTTTGGCGAGCAGGGAGTCGAACGCTCCGCTGATGACGTCACCCGTCGTCACGCCGCTGTCGACGCGAACGCCCGGGCCGCCCGGAAAGCGCAGAACATGCACGGGGCCGGGCGACGGCATGAAGCCGAGGCCGGGATCTTCGCCGTTGATGCGGAATTCGAAGGAGTGCCCCTGGGGCTCCGGGTCGGCGTAGTCGAGAACGCCACCCTCGGCGAGACGGAACTGCTCGCGCACGAGGTCGATGCCGGTGACTTCCTCCGAGACTGGGTGCTCGACTTGCAGCCGGGTGTTGACCTCGAGGAAGGAGATCGTGCCGTCTTTGCCGATCAGGAACTCGCACGTGCCCGCGCCCAGATAGCCGACCTCCTTGAGGATGGCCTTTGACGCCGAGTAGAGCTGTGCGTTCTGCTGTGCTGAGAGGAACGGTGCTGGCGCCTCTTCCACGAGCTTCTGGTGACGACGCTGGAGCGAGCAGTCGCGCGTGGAGATCACGACGACGTTGCCGTGCGCATCCGCCAGACATTGCGTTTCGACGTGGCGGGGCTGGTCAAGGTACTTCTCGACAAAACACTCGCCGCGACCGAACGCGGCGATCGCTTCGCGCGTTGCCGAGTCGAAAAGCTCCGGCACCTCTTCTCGCGTTCGGGCGACTTTGAGACCGCGGCCACCGCCGCCGAAAGCCGCCTTGATGGCGACGGGCAAGCCGTGCACGTCGACGAAGTCGAGCACCTCGGCGGCGCCACTCACGGGGTTGAGCGTGCCAGGCGCGAGCGGCGCCCCCACTTTCTCGGCGATGTGGCGGGCGGAGACCTTGTCGCCGAGCTTCTCGATCGCATCGGGAGAAGGTCCGATCCAGATCAGACCAGCGTCGATGACGGCGCGGGCGAAATCGGCGTTCTCAGCGAGAAACCCGTAGCCCGGGTGGATCGCGTCGGCTCCAGAGCGTCGAGCTACCGAGAGGATCTTGTCGATCACAAGGTAGGTCTCGGCGCTCGTTGAGCCTTCGAGTGCGAACGCCTCGTCGGCGAGCTTGACGTGACGTGCGTCACGATCCTGGTCAGCGTAGACGGCAACCGACGAGATCCCGCTGTCGCGGGCGGCGCGAATGACCCGCACCGCAATCTCTCCTCGGTTGGCGATCAGAACCTTCGTGATGCGAGCCATAGTGACCTAGCCTACTGAGCCGACGAAGCGAGCCGTCGTTGGCTCGCGACAAAAAGACTAG
>JANOYC010000138.1:0-5407 GCA_031428675.1 Microbacteriaceae bacterium
CGCGATCATCGACAGCACCACCAGCCGCATGATCAGCTGAACGATGGGTGGGCTGCGACGCGCACCTCAGTGGCATGAGCAATCGCAACAGCCCTGCGGAAACGCCGCCCGGATCGCCCTCCGCCCTCCCGCTCGCAGTAATCACGGTTAACGAGCGCGGCACCATGACCGTCATCTACGACGGGCGCGACTTCCCGCCTCCAACGCCGGACGCCTTTTGGAGTCAGGCGGGCTTTGGTGATCTTCTCGACGCAGTCTCCGACCACCGCACTCGCACCGTCCGAGTTGAAGTGCACGAGTTGGATGGCTCGGTGTTCACCGACATCATCCATGCGGTGCAACGGGAACAAGCCATCGTGGACGTTCAGCCACCCAGCGTGATACGGCGGGCGCGACACCGCCCAACACATCAGCTCATCGAGGTCACCGGGTCCGGATTCATCCCTGGCGAAGACGTCACCGTCGCACTGCCAGTCTGCGGCGCTGAAGGATCCGCTGACGGGAGCGCTCGCGCGGTCATCGATTTGAGCCAACTCATGGATCACCGGTCGGAGATCCTCCTCATCGGACGCGTCTCCGGCGTCATCATCACCGAGCCTTTGCCGTCATGAGCGCCCCACACGGTCAGGGACGGGGTCTCGGTGATGAGTTGACCAACTTTCTGATGATCGCGCTGGTCGCCGTCTTCGGCGTCGCCGCCGTCTTGCGAGTTGCGGGTTCCATTGCGGCATTGCTCACTGGCTCTGGACAGCCCCAGGTCGGGATTGCCGGCGGAGTCGCCGTGCTGTTCAGCCCATCGAACCCGGCAGAGGTGCTGCTGGCCCCCGGGCTGAATACGATCCTCTACTGGTCGATTGCAGTCCTACTGCTCCTGGTGCTCGGCGGCGTTAACGGGTGGGCTTGGGTCTGTTGGCGTCGGCACGCCCACAAAGTTGATACCGATCCACGGCGGCTTGCCGGAACAGCCAGCAGTCATGAGGTCGTAACGAGCGCGTCGGCGAAGGCGCTCCTGCGCCGGGCTGCGACGCTTCGGCCTTCGCTGGATCAGCCGAAACCCGAGGAAGTGGGCTACCTCCTCGGGCGCTCGCACGGCAAGCAGGTGTGGGCGAGCGTCGAAGACTCGATCCTCCTCATCGGTCCGCCGCGTTCGGGCAAGGGTCTGCACATTGTGATCCCGGCGATCCTCGATGCGCCGGGTGCCGTCGTGACGACGTCGACCAGGCCCGACAACCTGACGGCAACGATGTGCGCACGCGAACGGGTCGGTCCGGTCGCTGTGTTCGATCCTCAGCATCTTGCTGAAGGCGTCTCCTCGGGGCTGCGGTGGTCGCCCATTCGGGGGTGTCAGGATCCACTGACCGCGATGATCCGCGCCACTGGTCTCGCTGCGGCCACCGAACTGTCCGCTGGGGGCGTCGAGGGTGGAGGGTTCTGGGAGGGAAAGACCCGCATCGCTCTGCAGGCGCTACTACATGCGGCCGCGCTCGATTGCCGAAGTCCGGCTGAGCTGTTCCGGTGGACTCTCGACCCATCGGCAGCCGCCGAGGCTGTCGCCATCCTGACGGGCTCACCGTTGGCTGCCACGGGCTGGGCAGATTCGCTGGACGCAACGCTCGACGCCGACCCGCGCACACGTGACAGCATCTGGCAGGGCGTTTCGCTCGCACTGTCAGCGCTGGCCGACCCCAGAGTGCTTGATGCCGTCAGCCCTGAAGACGGCGAGCAGTTCGATCCCGAGAGCTTCATCCGCGACCGTGGCACGCTGTATCTTCTGGCGACCGGTGTTGGGGCCGGGAACAGTGCAGCTCTCGTCGCAGCATTCGTCGAAGACCTCGTTGAGACCGCCCGTCGCATGGCTGCTCGATCACCCGGCGCACGGCTCGACCCACCGCTGCTGTTTGCGCTCGACGAAATCGGAAACCTCGCGCCACTACCCTCGCTGCCCACACTCATGGCGGAAGGTGGCGGCACCGGCATCACAACGATGCCGGTGCTTCAATCCCTTGCCCAGGCGCGGGACAAATGGTCAGAGCACAAAGCGGCGGCGATCTGGGACGCCAGTATCGCGAAGATCATCCTTGGAGGCGCCTCGAACTCGCGAGACCTTCAGGACCTCTCCACGCTGATCGGCGAACGCGACGAGTTCACCGACTCCGTCACTCTCGGCGACCATGGCTCGCGCTCCAACCAGCGTTCCATCCGTCGCGTACCGATCTTGCCGCCCGACCGCATTCGCGCATTGCCGTTTGGAACAGGGGTCATTTTGCTCCGATCCGCTCCACCGATCATCACGGACCTCCACCCCTGGCCTAAGCGCCCCGATGGTGAACAGCTCAAAGCAGATCGTGCGGCGGTTGAGTCGCTGTTGGGTCGCCCTGCAGCGCACTGATCCGCTCTGGGGCGCGGCGCGCACCTGTCTGTTGCAGTGGTCACCACATCGGATGGCCGCCCCAACAGATCAAGGAGTCGTCATGTCCATCGACACCCAACAGGCCATCACAGGATTCATCGCGACCGAGCCCCGTCTGACCTACACCGACGACGGTACCGCGCGGTTCTACGCGCGGATCGGCATAGAGCATTCGCGGCAGGACCCAGACGGAAGCTTCACGCAGCTCGACCCGTCGTTCCACGACATGAGCGCCTTCCGGCGCGCAGCCGAAGAAGGAGTCGCGCGATTCCACAAAGGAGACAAGTTCATCGCCACCGGGCGCGTGCGCGAGTACAGCTACGAGAAGGACGGTCAGACTGTCGCAGCCGAGGAGTTCATCGTCTCCCGCTTCGGTCACGACGTTGCACGCACCCGATACGAGGTCGATCGCGGACCTCATCGCGACAGCAACATGCGCGAGGCGACTGGTCGTGATGCCTCCCCTTTTGAAGCACCTGCCCGAGCGCGAGCGCAGTCAGATGCCGCTCCTGCGGTCAGCATCTGAGTAGGAGCGGTCATCGTGACTGACTTCATCCCCAGCCCCGAAGCACACGAAGGGCGTGACGCGGATGACTACGACGAATCATTCGTCGCTGAACCACCGCATCCGATCAACTGGAATCTCCTCACTGCGAACGACGCGGAGGTCGAGTGGCTGGAACTGAATCGCTGGATCGACTGGCTCCGCCGAACATACGGACTCCCGGCAGCAGTGATCCCGCCCTACTGGCATCGTCACCCCGAGCTCGTCTGGGAGCTGTCAGCGCTGCACCTGCACTGGCTGTGCGCCTACGACCCCAACCAAAATGGATCCGCACCGTTGGGGTGGCATCGCGACTTTGCGGACGCTCGTCTCCGACTCCGCGATTGGGTAGCTACCTGCGGGACTCGACTCGATCGTGATCGCCCCACACGGCAAGCCACTTGGCCCGGAGAAGAGCCGTCCATTCCCTCCGAAGAAGCGATGATCACCGACCGGGAAGCCGACTTCGTCGAGTTCGTCGTTGATGACGTTCAGCGACGTCAGGCAGCCGAGGACGAGTTCTACCGTTCACTCGGCAACCCTCCGCTGGAGGAATCATGAGCAACGCGGCCGAAGCGACTGCGCCAGTCTCACCATTGCTGGATAGCCGGGAGGTCGCCTCGTACCTGAAGGTCTCCGAATCGACATTGTCTCGATGGCGCTCCGCAGAGACCGGACCACCATTCATCAAGCTCGGCGGTATCGCCCGATACCGGCTCGAAGCAATCGACGAATGGCTGCAGAACTTGGAGCCGCACCATGGCCCGCCCAACTGAGCCAATGCCAGAGTCCTCACCCCGTCCGGTGCCACCGATCGGGGTGAGGATCTCCACCGACATGGAACGACGCTCCTACGGAATTCGAGCGCGCGCACGCTGGACCGATCCGCTCAGCAAGCAGCGCGTGATCCGTACCGAGATCGTGAAGGACGAGGCAACCGCGCGGGCATTCTTCGAAACGCTCCGGAACTCTTCGGTCAAGGGAATGGACGTCTCCATGACGCTCCTGGAGTTCTTCACCTCGATCGACGATCGATGGGCACGCGGCCTCGATATGACTTCCACCGGAGACAACTACCGGTATGGTCTTCGGCTCCGAGTGCTCCCGGCGCTTGGCCATCTGCCCGTCACTCAGATCACCGCGGGAATGATCGACCGCACGATCGATGACTGGGAGAAGCAGTACGGCGCATCGACGATCAAGAACACCATCGCCCCACTCGTGCGGGTACTCGACGAAGCCGTTCGTGACGGCCTGATCACAATCAATCCCGCCAAGCACCGTGCGAAGCGGAGTCTCCATCGAAACGCGTTCCGAGTTCAACCGGCCGAAGATGCTGCTTCGCGTGCGCACGCGATCCCTGACCTGCAGAAGCTGAACCAGCTCGCCTCCGCCTGCGGTGCCGTACATCAGTCCTATTCAGACTTCGTGATGCTCGCCGCTCTACTGGCAGCACGTTCTTCCGAAGTCTCCGGACTTCAAGTCGGAGACGTGGACTTCACAAAGAACCTTGTCATCATCAGACGACAGGTCTTCCCCGGCAGGGGCGGCCTCATCACCAAGCAAACCAAGAGCCGCAAAGAGCGTCGCGTGCCGATTCTCGACCCACTCCGGCCGGTCCTGAAGCGACTCTGCGCGTTCAAGCAGCCGGAAACGCCTCTCCTCGTCGGTCCGCGTGGCGGCTTCCTCACGACGGCCACCGTTCGCGATGCGACCAGCTGGGACCAGGTTGTTGCTGACCTCGGGCTGCCGAATCTCACCCGACACGGTCTCCGACACACCGGTGCCACCTGGCTCGCCGACGCCGGAGTGCCCCTCCATGTCCTCCAAGAGATCCTCGGACACGCCTCAATCGAGACAACACGCGGCTATCTCCACCCCGATGACCGCCACCTCGCCTCCGCCGCGGAACAAGCCAACGCCTTCCTCAGCAGAGACGCCCGCCCGAAGACTTCAGGACGGCCACGGCAAGGCGTCGGACGCGGGCTGTGACGGCTCCGACGCGGGTCTGCACCGTCGTGGTCCCCTTTTGGTCCCCTTATCCACAGCCGGGGCATCGCAGCGGATTCTGTTATCCACAGGTCGACCCTACGAATCGGCCCCGGGGGGCCAGAGGGGGACCAGAGAAAACGACGTTCAGAAACAGCAAACCCCTGATGAAAATTGCTTCTCATCAGGGATTTTCTGTCGGGCTGACAGGATTTGAACCTGCGACCCCTTGACCCCCAGTCAAGTGCGCTACCAAGCTGCGCCACAGCCCGTGGCATTGTTTTTCAGTTGTTCGGGCCGACCGAAGAGTGGTAAACCACTTAACCCCCAGTCAAGTGCGCTACCAAGCTGCGCCACAGCCCGTGACTTGTGCGGGTGCGAGGCTCTTGGGGGAGGCTCGCACGCGCACCGAGAACATAGCTTACCCCGTTGCGGGCGGCGTCGATGTCGGGCGGAAACAGAGC
>JANOYC010000139.1:0-6239 GCA_031428675.1 Microbacteriaceae bacterium
CCCGACACCGAAGGCTGTGTCTTTCCCGAGATTGCCGGCCGTGATACCGACGCGGGCGAGATGCGGCCGCGTCGGTGACCACAGCAAGAACACCACAAGAGCCACGGGCACGAGGTCGAAGATCACCGAGAGTAGCTGGTAGCCGAGATCGAACAGTTCACGGTCGCTCAATGGTGCGTTGAGGGTCGCAGTCTGCTGCGCGAGCGGGGTATCTCTCGTTACGCGCGCCAGCAGCGCTACGAGCGAATAAATAGCGGATGCGCCGAGCGAGAGGCCCAGCACGATCAGGATCTCCGCTCGAATTCGGCGTGTGCTCACGATGTCACCGTAATCGATCGACGCCACGGATTTTCCGAGAATGCGACGCTCACTTGTGCATAATGCACAGGTGGCTGGTGCACATTTTTTGGACACTTCATGCTCATATGCGCGTTGAATCTGCCGCCTGCTCAGATGCGCGTGCAATAAAGCTGCGCAAAGCGTGGGTTCAACGCATAAATTCGCTGATTTTACTCAAAATGTATGACTGTGATTTATCTCTAAACAATTCAGCGTTTACAGTGTGCGAGTGTCTGTCGCGCGACTGCGCATGGGCTCGTCCACGTCTGTCCACGACGGCACAGCTGTCACAAACTGCCGCGCCGTCTTTCACCTTGCACAGGAGGAAAAATTGAGGATCAACAAGTTCGCGCTGGCGGCGGGAGGACTGACGCTCGCGTCAGCTCTCGCGCTGTCAGGATGTGCGTCAGCGGAATCGACCGGGGGTAGCGCCGCTGGGTCGATCATCACGGCGAACGGGTCTGAACCACAGAACCCGCTCGTTCCGACCAACACCAACGAGACCGGTGGCGGAAAGATCATCGATAACATTTTCGCCGGACTTGTGTACTACGACGAGAGCGGCGCACCGCTGAATGACGTCGCAGAGTCCATCGAGACCAACGACTCGCAGACTTATACGATCACGGTCAAGAGCGGCACGACCTTCACGAACGGCGAGGCAGTCACGGCACAGTCGTTCGTCGACGCGTGGAACTATGGCGCGCTCGCGAGCAACGAACAGTTGAGCAGTTACTTCTTCGAGGACATCGAGGGCTTCAGCTACGACGAAGACAGCGAGCTCACCGGTCTTACCGTCGTTGACGACCAGACTTTCACAGTCAAGCTCAAGTCGAAGCTTGCGGACTTCCCGCTCCGCCTCGGGTACTCCGCCTTCTACCCATTGCCGTCAGTCGCATACGAAGACATGGCTGCCTTCGGGGAGAACCCGATCGGCAACGGCCCGTACATGCTCGAGGGCGAGGGCGCATGGAAGCACAATGAGAAGATCGATCTGGTCGTTAACCCCGACTACGAAGGCGGACGCAAGGCCCAGAACGACGGTCTGTCGATCATCTTCTACGCCACGCAGGAAGCCGCGTACGCCGACCTCCTCGGTGGCAACCTCGACATTCTCGATGCGATCCCCGAGAGCGCCTTCTCGACGTTCAAAGATGAGCTGGGCGATCGTGCGATCGACCAGCCGGCCGCGATTTTCCAGTCGTTTACGATTCCGGGCCGCCTCGAGCACTTCGGCGGTGAAGAGGGCAAACTGCGACGCGCGGCCATCTCGATGGCGATCAACCGTCAGGAAATCACGGATGTGATCTTCGCGGGAACTCGCACACCGGCGCGCGACTTCACCTCGCCCGTCATCGACGGCTACTCGGAAGAGGTTCCCGGCTCCGAAGTGCTCGACTTCAACCCGGAGGCGGCACAGGCAGCCTGGGCTGAGGCCGACGCCATCTCGCCGTGGACCGGCACATTCGAAATCGCGTACAACGCCGATGGCGGACACCAGGGCTGGGTCGATGCGGTCGCGAACAGCCTGAAGAACACGCTCGGAATCGATGCGGCAGGCGTTCCCTACCCGACGTTCGCCGAAGCGCGCACAGCGATCACCGATCGCACCATCATGACGGCGTTCCGCACCGGATGGCAGGCCGACTACCCGGGTCTGTTCAACTTCCTCGGCCCGATCTACGCGACCAACGCGGGTTCCAACGACGGCGACTACTCGAACGCGGAGTTCGACGAACTACTGGCAAAGGGCTCGTCTGCCGACACAACCGAAGAGGCGAACGCCTTCTTCCAGGAAGCACAGGAGATCCTCTTCCGTGACCTTCCTGCCATCCCGCTGTGGTACTCCACGGTGCAGGGAGGTCACAGTGAGGCTGTCAGCAATGTCGCAATCGACTGGCACTCCGTGCCGCTGTACTACCAAGTAACCAAAGAGTAGTTTCAGCCGACTCTCCTGGTAACGCCGACACCGCGCGGTGGGCGACTTCGGTCGCCCGCCGCGTGGTTTCCAGTCAGCATTGACGGGCCGCGCGCCCTAGACAGGTAGGCCCCTTTATGCCCCCTATAACAACGCGGGATGCCGGACGGTGACCGGCTACATCCTCCGGAGATTGCTCCAGGCCGTCCCGGTATTCATCGGAACAACGTTCCTCATTTATTTCATGGTGTTCGCCCTACCCGGCGACCCGATCATTGCCCTTTTCGGCGACAAGACGCCAAACCCGGCCGTCGTAGAGCGACTCCGCGCCCAATACAACCTCGACCAGCCGTTCATTGTTCAATATCTGCTCTACATCGGCGGGATCTTCCAAGGCGATCTTGGCACCTCGTTCTCCGGCCAGCCGGTGGCGAGCATCCTTGCCCAGACCTTCCCCGTGACGTTGCGGCTAGCGGTGCTCGCGATCGTCATCGAGATGATCGCGGGAATCACGGTCGGACTCATCAGCGGCCTGCGCAAGGGGCGATGGTTCGATTCGGTCTCGCTGCTCGTGAGCCTCGTGCTCATCTCGCTGCCGATCTTCGTCATCGCGTTCACTGCGCAGTTCGTGTTCGGCATCAAACTTGGTTTGTTCAGGACGACCGTGGGCAGTGGCGCCCCGATTCAGGATCTGATTCTTCCGGCGATGGTGCTCGCGAGCATCAACTTCGCTATCGTGGTGCGACTGACCCGCTCCTCCGTGATCGAGACGAGCAACCTCGATTTCGTGCGCACCGCGTATGGGAAGGGCCTGTCACGCGGGCGCGTGATTCCGGTGCACATTCTGCGAAACTCGCTCATCCCGGTTGCCACATCGCTCGGCGCTGACTTCGGCATCCTCATCGTCGGCGCGACCGTGACAGAGGGAATCTTCAACGTGCCGGGCGTCGGTCGCACGCTCTTCCAAGCCATCATCCGCAGCGAAGGACCCACCGTGGTGTCCTTCGTGACAGTCATGGTGTTGCTCTACCTCATCGTCAATCTGCTCGTCGACCTGCTCTATGCCGTGCTCGACCCGAGGATCCGCTATGTCAAGTAACAATTCCCCGAAACGCCCTTCCAAATCGCACTTCGTCGCGCCCGTGGAAGACGATCTCGGAGCGGTCGATTCCGTGCGCACAAGCGAGAAACGCAGCAACCTCTGGATCGACGCGTGGCGGGACCTGCGCAAGAGACCGATGTTCTATCTATCTGGATCGCTGATCCTGCTCGTGATCGTGGTGGCTTTGTTTCCCACGTTGTTCACTCAGGTTCCACCGAACGACGATTGCCTGTTGGCGAACAGCAACGGAGGTCCGACCGCCGGACACCCCCTCGGCTTCACCCGCCAGGGGTGCGACGTGTTCTCCCGCATCGTGCACGGAACCTCCACCTCGCTGTCGGTCGGTTTTATCGTGACGATCCTTGTGGCCGTATTGGGCATCGTTTTCGGCGCGATTGCCGGCTTCTACGGTGGGTGGGTTGATTCGGTGCTCTCGCGGGCCGGAGACATCTTCTTCGCGATTCCCTACATCCTCGCCGCTGTTGTGATCATGTCGGTCTTCTCCGCCTACCGGAACGTTCTGATCATCTCGCTGGCGATCGGGGCGTTCGCTTGGCCGTCGACCGCGCGCATCCTCCGTTCGGAGGTTCTGCGGGTCAAACAGGCGGACTTCGTCGTGGCGGCGACCGCGATCGGCCTCTCGCCGTTCCGCATCATGCTGAGGCACGTGCTGCCGAATGCGATCGCGCCCGTGATCGTCGTGACAACCATCTCGCTGGCCGCGGCAATCACCGCAGAGGCGACGTTGTCATTTCTCGGCGTCGGACTCCCGCCGTCGTTCATGTCGTGGGGCAATGACATTGCGGCAGCGCAGAACGACCTGCGCACCGCTCCGCAGGTGCTCATCTATCCCTCTCTCGCCCTGTCTATTACCGTATTGAGCTTCATCATGCTTGGCGAGGTCGTCCGCGATGCCTTAGACCCGAAGGCGAGGGCCACACGATGAGCGAGACCGCAACGCAGGTGCCGCTGCTCGAGATATCCAACCTCCAGGTCGGCTTCCAAACCCACGAAGGGGTCATCCCGGCCGTTCGAGGCATCAACCTCACGCTCATGCCCGGAGAAACTCTCGCAATCGTGGGTGAATCCGGTTCGGGCAAGTCGACGACCGCGCACGCGATCATCAACCTCCTCCCCGGCAGTGGCCGAATAACGGGCGGCACGGTTCTCTTCGAGGGCCGCGACCTGACGGCAATGAAGCGCGCTGAGATGGAGTCCGTGCGCGGGCGCCTGATCGGGTTGGTTCCGCAAGACCCGATGTCGAATCTCAACCCGGTCTGGAGCATCGGCTTCCAGGTCGAGGAGGCGATCCGTGCGAACGGAATCGCCAAGGACAAGCGCGACGTGCGCAAGCGTGCGATCGCCGTGCTTCACGAGGCCGGGCTTGCAGACGCCGAGAAGCGACTCAGCCAGTTCCCACACCAGTTCTCGGGGGGCATGCGTCAACGTGTCTTGATCGGGATCGGACTGTCTGCAAACCCGAAGCTGCTCATCGCCGACGAGCCGACCTCGGCGCTCGATGTCACGGTGCAGCGGCGAATTCTCGATCATCTCGAAACACTCACGACGCAACGCAATACCGCGGTCATCTTCATCACCCACGACTTGGGCCTGGCCGCCGAGCGCGCCGAGAACATCGTCGTGATGTACCGCGGCAAGATCGTCGAATCGGGGCCGGCGCTCGAGATCCTCCAGAATCCGCAACACCCGTACACGCAGCGGTTGGTCGCCGCCGCTCCCAGCCTGGCCTCCAAGCGGATCCAAGCGGGCGCGAATGGCCGCGCCCAGGAATCGCCCGCGATCACAAGCGCGGTCGGCGTCGACCTCGTCACCGCAGCGACAAGGCACCGCGGAGCTACCGAGCACGCCGCTAGTGCGCCACCAGCAATCGAGCTCGTAGAAGTCTCCAAGGTATTCAAGATCCGCCAAGGCGGCTTCTCGTCCACGGACTTCACCGCGGTCGACAACGTCTCCTTCACGGTGGCGCGGGGAACGACCATGGCGCTCGTCGGCGAATCCGGTTCGGGCAAGTCGACCGTGGCCAAGCTTCTCCTCGGGCTGGAGAAGCCCAGCGCGGGCACGATTCGGGTCGATGGCAAAGACACGGCCGGCATGAACGGACGTCAGCTTTTCGACCTGCGAAGCACGATGCAGCCCGTGTTCCAAGACCCTTATGGGTCGCTGGACCCACTGCGAAACATCCATAACACGATCGCTGAGCCGCTCGTGGTGCATCGCGTGGGCAACCGGACGTCGCGGCGCGCTCGCGTGCAAGAACTTCTCGACCAGGTGTCATTGCCGCAGAGCGTGATGACTCGATATCCGAATGAACTTTCCGGTGGCCAACGCCAGCGGGTTGCGATCGCGCGGGCCCTCGCGCTCAAGCCCGAGATCGTGGTGCTTGACGAGGCGGTCTCAGCGCTCGATGTTCTCGTCCAGGGGCAGATCCTCAACCTGCTCGCTGAGCTTCAGGCGGAGCTGGGGCTCACCTACCTCTTCATCACCCATGATCTTGCTGTCGTTCGGGTTATTGCTGATCAGGTCTGCGTGATGCGGGCTGGCACGATCGTCGAAGCGGCGACAACAGATGAAGTGTTCGACGATCCGAAGGATGCCTACACGCGTGAATTGCTTGCCGCGATCCCGGGCGCGGGGATCGCGCTCGGGCGCTGATCCCGTCGACGCGGCAGCGCCAATCGTTGCTCTGACAACGCCCGTTTGACGGCACGCGGTAGACTTGGCAAGCAAGGTTCGCGAAACGACATTCTGCGTGCCCCCACGATCCCTAATCCCGCGGCTGATCGCCGCCGTTCGGTTGCCCTCTCTGCGGTGCGCAATGCGGCCGGCGGGCGCCGCGCAAAGCAACCGAGGACTTGACTC
>JANOYC010000140.1:0-15602 GCA_031428675.1 Microbacteriaceae bacterium
GTCGGTCAGTCGGTCAGTCGGTCAGTCGGCTAGCCAATCAGGTTCTGCACGAACACGTGTGGGGTGAAGCCGGTCAAGTCACCAATTTTCTCGCCCTGCCCGACGAGCTTGATCGGAATGCCCGTTTTCTCCTGGACCGCAAGCACGAAGCCGCCCTTCGCCGAGCCGTCGAGCTTCGTGAGCACAAGGCCGGTCACGCCGGCGTGCTCGATGAATGCTTGAGCTTGAGCGAGGCCATTCTGCCCGGTTGTCGCGTCGAGCACGAGGAGCACCTCGGCGATCGGAGCTTGCTTCTCGATCACACGGCGCACCTTCGCGAGCTCATCCATGAGGCCACTCTTGGTCTGCAATCGACCAGCGGTGTCGATAAGCACGATCTCGATGCCCTCGTTCTGTGCCTTCTCGACCGTCTGAAACGCGACCGATGCCGGATCCTGCCCCTGCTGCTGAGGTCGCACGATCTGGGCTCCGCCGCGCTCCGCCCAGGTGGCAAGCTGCTCAACGGCAGCCGCACGAAAAGTG
This sequence comes from Microbacteriaceae bacterium, assembly GCA_031428675.1. Lineage (GTDB taxonomy): Bacteria > Actinomycetota > Actinomycetes > Actinomycetales > Microbacteriaceae > JANOYC01. The sequence continues at coordinate 523 of JANOYC010000140.1, forward strand.
TCCGCCGCCCCCACGACGACGCTTCGTCCGTAGTTGCTGAGAAACTTCGCAAACTTGCCGATCGTCGTCGTCTTGCCCACCCCGTTGACTCCGACGACGAGCACCACCGCAGGACGGTTGCTGAGTGTGAGGGTGGAGTCAAGTTTGGCGAAGCGTTCCTCGAGCGTTTCGCGGAGCATCCGACGCAAGTCCTTCGGATCGGTCGTGCGGTACCGTTCGACTTTGTCGCGCAGGTCATCGACGACCGCCTCGGTGATGTCGGGCCCGAAGTCGGCCTTGATCAGCGCGTCTTCGAGATCGTCCCAAGTGTCGGCATCGATGCTCTTCTTGGCGAACATGCCCGACAAGGCAGCTCCGAGGGACCACGCGGCTCGTTCGGCCATGCTCAACTCGCCTTCACAGTTCTCGACTCGACGCGTTGGCCGACGACAGCGCTCACGCCATCCTGTCTCATCGAGACACCATAGAGCGCATCCGCTATCTCCATCGTGCGTTTCTGGTGCGTGATGACAATTAACTGGGATTTCTCACGCAGGTCTTCGAAAATCTCCAATAGTCGGCCGAGGTTGGCGTCGTCGAGCGCCGCCTCGACCTCGTCCATGATGTAGAACGGGCTTGGTCGTGCCTTGAAGATCGCGATCAGCAGAGCCACCGCTGCAAGAGACCGCTCGCCCCCGCTGAGCAGACTGAGTCGCTCGATCTTCTTACCCGCCGGACGAACGGTCACCTCGATGCCGGTTGTCAGCAGGTTCCCGGGATCGGTGAGTTCCAAGCTGCCTGTTCCGCCGGGAAACAACACCGGGAACACCCGGTTGAAGGCGTCTCGCGTGTCGTCGAACGCACTCGCGAAGATGTCCTGCATCTTCTGGTCGATCTCATCGATGATCGTGAGGAGGTCGCGGCGGGTGTTGCTGAGGTCGGAGAGCTGCGCCGTCAGGAACCTGTGGCGCTGCTCAAGGGCTGCGAACTCCTCGAGCGCCAACGGATTGACGCGCCCCAGCTGGGCGAGCTTGCGTTCGGCGCGAGTGAGTCGCGATTGCTGCTCGGCGCGCACGAAAGGCTTACCAGCGGGGGCGTCCTCCACGCTTTCACCCCCACTTCCCCCTTCGCCCGCGCGAAATTCAGGCACCGCGTCCTTCACGTCGGCGTGTTGACCCTCGCCACGCGGGGCGTCTGTTCGTGGTGCCTGAATTTCGGACGCGGCGGAGGAGGGCGTGGCGGGGGCGGGGGTCGACGCGGCGGCGGGGAGGACCGCGTCGTCCGGCACGAGGGTGTGCGGGCCGTACTCGGCCACGAGCACGTCCTCGACGAGCCCGAGTTCTGAGCCGGCGCGCTCGAGAAGTGCCGACAGGTGCAGTTTCTTCTCATAGACCTGCATCTCGACCGTATGCACCTCGTCGCTCAGCTCGGTGAACGTGGCCCGCAGGATCGATTCGTTTCTCCGCAGTTCGGCGAGCTCGGCGTTCTGTTTGTTGCGCGCGGCCTCGGCCGCCGCGAGAGTCACTCGCGCCTCAGCGACCGAGCGATCGGCTGCATTCAGGACGGCGGGCAGTGCATCGGCGACGAGGGTGGCCGATTCGATCTGCCGCCGCCGGATCACCATGAGGCGCGCACGCTCGTCCGCCGCGGTCTGCTCCGCGTCCCGTCGACGACGAAGAGCAGCCGCTCGCGATTCCTCCGCTCGCACGCGCTCCCGCGCGGTTTCGAGCCGGATGCGCGACTCCATCTCGAGCGCACGAGCTTCGTCGAGTTCATGTAGCAGCGCGTCGCGGACCGACACGTCGAGCATCGGTCGTGGCATCGCCGCATACTCGTCGCGTTCGACGACGGCTCGATCGCCGCCAGCGGCCGCGGCCTCAACCGCCCCGGATGCCGTCGCCAGCGTCGCAACTAACCGCGCGATCTCCGCATCCGACGCTTCGAGCGCTGCTTTCGCTCGACCAAGTCGCGAGGCTCGCGCTGCGGTGGCCGCGTCGTGCGCTCGAAGGGCCGACCGCGCGGCTGACGCCTCCTGCTTAACGCCATCAAGGTTCGCCATCGTGTGGGCCAGTGCCGCTCGCGCCCGATCGACCCGCGAAACAACAGTGTCGAGCCGCGTGCTCGCTGCATCCCGTTCAGCGGCAAGCTCCAGTCGGCTGCGCTCGGCTCCGCTTCCGCCGCGTAGCACGAAGCGGGTGAGCACGTCGCCCGCTTTCGTGACGATCGTGACATCCGGTTCACTGGCTTCAACCTGGCCCCACGTGGATCGCGCGGTGGCGAGATCGGGCGCAATGCAGACCGAGGAGAGCAGGCTGTGCACACCCGCCGGACCGGTGACCACAGAGGTCGCCGACACGAGACCGTCGATGCGCGTCACGCGACGATCGCTGCGCGCTTCGGCCACGACGATTTCCACGCGACCGGCGTCATTCGCCGCAACGGACTCAAGGGCTGCGATCGCGGCAGCGGCGGTGTCGGCGAGCAGCGCGTCCGCCAGAGTGCCGAGGGCCGCCGCGATCGCGGCTTCGTAGCCGTCGGCGACCGTGATATGTTCCGCGACCAGACCTCGGATACCCGCCGCACCAGAGATGGACCCGCCGCCATCCCTTCGATCGAGCGCCATCGCGAGGGCGGAGGTCTTGGCGGCGAGCGCATCGCGTTCGCGCTCGAGCGCGTGCACCTCGTCGCGGTTGCGATCAAGTGCTGCCTGCGCGGACGCGACCTGCCTTTCGAGCTCGGCAACGCTCTCCTCGGAGGGCATCTGGTCGCCAGACGCGGGGATCCCTTCGTTTTCGACAGCCGCAAGTTCGCGTGTCGCGGAGGCGCGTCGGGCCTCCGCTTGATCGACCGACGTCTGCTGACGCAGTAGGTCGCCACGCGCTGCGGCAAGTCGCGACTGCGCGACGTCGACGTGGGAGACGAGACGCGCGGCCTCGAGGTCATGCTGTGAAACCAGTGCCGATTGGGCGCTGATCTCCTCATCCAAGGCATCCAACGCCGCACGCACCGCTGCCGCATTCGCCGCCGCCCGCTGGGACGCGACTTCTGCCTCGGCAACGCCGGCACGCATCCGATCTGCTTCCTCGCTCGCTTCCTGAACCATCGCGGGCGTGACCGTTGACCCGGTTCCGGGCACATCCATTTGCTGACCGAGCAGGGCGATGCGTTGATTCGCCAGCGAATACAAACCGCGAAGCCGCTCTTGCGCCGACTCCAGCGCGAACGAGGTGCGCCGGGCGCCGTCGACGGCGTCGCCGACCATGAGCTGTTCGATGCGCTGCTCGCGAAGCTTGGCCTGATCGAGTTGCTCCTGCAACACGATGCGGCGAGTCTTGCGCTCGGACTCGCTTCGCGCCAAAGTCGTGAGTTCGGCACGCAACGCAACCACGTCATCCGCAAGGATGCGCGCTCGCGCGTCTCGCACAATCGCCGCGATCGTCTGTGCCTCTCGCGCAATCTCGGCCTGATGCCCGAGTGGCTTCAATTGGCGGCGGATCTCGCCCGCGAGGTCGCTCAAGCGGGTGAGGTTGGCTTGCATCGCGTCGAGCTTGCGGAGTGTCTTTTCCTTGCGGCGACGGTGCTTGAGGATCCCGGCCGCCTCTTCGATGAAGCCGCGTCGCTCCTCCGGGGACGCCCGAAGTACCGCGTCAAGTTGACCTTGACCGACGATCACGTGCATCTCCCGGCCGAGGCCGGAGTCAGACAACAACTCCTGCACATCGAGCAATCGGCAGTTCTGACCGTTGATGGCGTAGTCGCTGCCACCGTTGCGGAACAGCGTCCGGCTGATCGTGACCTCGGAGTACTCGATCGGAAGCGCGCCGTCGGAGTTGTCAATGGTGAGAACGACCTCGGCACGCCCCAGAGGTCCGCGTGTCGCGGTGCCCGCGAAGATGACGTCGTCCATTTTGCCGCCGCGCAGCGTTTTCGCGCCCTGTTCACCCATCACCCAGGCGAGCGCATCGACGACGTTGCTCTTACCTGAGCCGTTCGGACCGACCACACACGTAACGCCAGTCTCGAAGGCGAATGTGGTGGGCTGCGCGAACGACTTGAAGCCCTTGAGTGTGAGGCTCTTGAGATACACGCGCCTCCCTCCCTTTCGCAGGCAAAACCCTGCCGTCTACGGTAGCGGAGAGGGGCGGCGCGGCGGCCCAAGCGCGACGCAGCGTCGGGAATGACGCAGGGCGCGAGAGAGACAACGACAATCCCGCTGACTTGCCCACTTTGGTCGCGTCATGGGGCGATTAGACGACAAATGTGGGCAAACGGGGGGCCTGGCGGGTGACGTGTGGGCAAACGGGGGCCCTGGCGGGTGACGTGTGGGCAAACGGGGACCCTCGGCGAGTTAGGGGCGGCGCAGGCGCTGGCAGACGGGACAGAGGTGCGAGCCGCGATTCATGAACGAGACGCGGCGCAACTCGGAGCCACACCTCGGACACGGCGAACCCTGCTGCCCGTAGACATTCAGCGACTGCGAAAAGTAGCCGGATGCCCCGTTGACGTTCACGTATTGCGCGTCGAAACTCGTGCCGCCCTCCGCGAGCGCCCGGCGCAACACTCCCCTGACCTCGTTGAGCAGCAGGCGAGCACGCGGACTCGACAGCGATGACGCCGGCTGATCGAAATGCAGCCGAGCAGCCCACAGCGATTCGTCGGCGTAGATGTTGCCGATGCCGCTGATGAGAGTCTGATCAAGCAGAGCACGCTTGATGCCGGACGAGCGTTTGGCGAGCGACACGAAGAAACGAGCATCCACGAAAGCAGGATCAAGTGGGTCGCGAGCAATGTGCGCGACCCGACTGGGAACCGACTGCTCCGGCACGTCAGCCGTCGGCACGAGCCGATCGATCGCCATTGACCCGAAGATCCGCTGATCGACGAAGTTCAACCGCAACCTGCCCTGCTCCGGATGTTCGATGTCGAAGCGGATGCGCGTGCGCAGGTCGTCGACGTCGTGCGGGCGCAAGAGAACTTGGCCGCTCATCCCGAGATGTGCGGCAAGCGCCTCAGGGGCGGATTCGGCACTCTCCAGCGGAATCCAGAAGAACTTTCCGCGGCGCTCCGGCGTGAACATGCGTCGGCCGAGGATGCGATGAACGAAATCCTCGGGCGGGCCGACGTGCCGCCTGAGCGAGCGCTCATCGAGGATCTCGACTCCCGTGACTATCGCGCCGGTGACCGCAGGAGCGAGTCCCGCTCGAACAACCTCGACTTCGGGGAGTTCGGGCATGTGTCAGCTGCGCTTGCGTGCCTGAAGGATTCCCCAGGCGTCGAGCGCCGCACCCATCTCCGCTTGTTTCTTGCTCGTACCGTGTCCGGTCGCAATCGCTTCGCCGCCGACATGAACGGTCGCGTGGAACTTCTTCGAATGGTCGGGGCCGCTCTCCGACACTTCATAGGCTGGATGCGCGTGCCCCAGCTGAGCGGCGAGCTCCTGCAGGCTCGTCTTGGGGTCCATGGCGGCGCCGAACCGCTCAGGATCTTCCATGAGGGGCTCGACGAGACGAAGCACCAGCGCCGTCGCCTCGTTGGCGCCAGCAGACAGGAAGGCGGCGCCAATCACTGCTTCCACTGTGTCGGCGAGGATCGACGACTTGTCGCGCCCGCCGGTGAGTTCTTCGCCGCGACCGAGACGGATGTGTTCGCCGAGCCCGATCGCGCGAGCGATCTCCGCGAGTGCAACACTCGAAACCAGGCTGGAGCGGCGCTTGGCGAGCTCGCCTTCATCCAGTTCAGGATTCTCGGTGAAAAGTTTCACTGTGACGGCCTGACCGAGGATCGAGTCGCCCAAGAACTCGAGCCGTTCGTTATGCGGGACGGCTCCGTTTTCGTACGCGAAAGATCGGTGTGTCAGAGCGAGCTCGAGGAGCTCGTCACTGATCGTGACACCGAGCGCAGACAGGAGATCGGCCCGGCTGGCGGTGACGCCAGACTCGGGCCGACTCTTGGTGCTAATGGTTAGACGTCCGCGACCTTGCGGCCCTTGTACTCCATGTACAGGGGCGTGCCAGCGGAATCCTCAACGACCTTCGCGCGGTGCGGGAGGCTGTAGGTGGTTTTGCCGTTCTCCACCGTCTTGACGAGCGTCGGAAGGCTCGCCTTCCACTGCGCGCGGCGCATGCGGGTGGATGCTCGTGACATCTTCCTCTTGGGAACAGCCATGATTAACTCTTTTCTCTCTCGGCATCATTGTGGACGCCTTGCGGGTCTGATTCGGCGGCCTGGAACTCCTGGAGCGCGGCCCATCGCGGGTCGATCACTTCACGGGGTTTCCTGTCCGGGTTGTCTGCCAGTCGCTCTCCCGTTTCGGGGTCGAGCCCTGGACAGTCCGGACGACAGACCGGTTGAAACGGCAGTGCAAGCACGACCGCGTCCCTGACCACCGGTTCAAGATTCACGTGATCATCGTGAACCGTGTAGTCAAAAGCTTCGTCGACAGAATACGCGAAAAGCTCCTGAAACTCGACTTCGAGCGGCAACTCGACGTCGGTGAGGCATCGAACGCACTCTCCGGTCGCAACGGCAGAGATCGCCGCGCTCACCAGAACGCCATCGTGCAGCGACTCCAAGCGCGCCTCGACGTGCACGGGATCGCCGACGCGAACACCGATCACCTCGGTCGCCATGTCATCGGTGAGGACGACGTCGAGCGTACGCTCGCGCATCTGTCCCGGACGGTGCATGAGATCGAAGACGGGCAGATCAAAGGGGTCGCGCGTGGAGTGGGACACGATCGTCGATTGTACGCGTGCGGCTCGAGGAACCTCGGCGAACTGCGCGGTGGTGAGGATGCGCGACGCTACTGTGCCGCGAAAGCAGTGAACGCGTCGTCGTAGATCGCGAGGGCTTCGGCTACCTCGTCGGGCGTCACGATGCACGGCGGCACGACGTGGATGCGGTTGTCGGCAGCAAAAGGAAGCAGGCCCCGCTGCACCAACAGCTTCTTGAGCTCGCCGATGACCGCGGCAGACACGGGTTCGCGCGTCTCGCGGTCGGTGACGAGGTCGAGCGCCCAGAAAACGCCGACGCCGCGCACCTCCCCGATGACGGAGTGCCGTTCGGCGAGTTCAGCGAGCCCCGGTTCGAGGTGGTCGCGACCGATCATCGCCGCGTTCTCGACCACGCCTTCTTCTGTCATCGCATCGATCGTGGCGTTGATCGACGCCATGGCGAGGGGGTGCCCCGAGTATGTCAGTCCGCCAGGGAAGACGCGGTCGTCAAAAGCACTGGCGATCCGTGGCGGGATGATCACCCCGCCAACGGGCACGTAACCGGAGTTGACGCCCTTCGCGAAGGTGATGAGGTCGGGTGTGAAGTCGTATCCCTGCCACGCGAACCACTGTCCGGTGCGACCGAAACCGGCCATAACCTCGTCGGTGATCACAAGCAGGTCATAGCGATCCGCGATCTTTCGCACTCCAGCGAGGTAGCCGGGCGGCGGCATGATCACCCCCGCCGTTCCGGGGATGGTCTCGATGAGGATCGCCGCGATCGTCGCCGGACCTTCGGCCTGGATGATTCGCTCGAGGTGGCGAAGCGCTCGCTCGCTCTCCTGCTCGACAGATGTCGACCAGAACTCCGAGCGATAGGCGAACGGCCCGAAGAAGTGCGCGTGGCCGCGGGCGAATTCGTTGGGCATGCGCCGCCAGTCGCCCGTCGCCACGATTGCAGCCCCGGTGTTGCCGTGGTAGGAGCGGTAGGTCGAGAGGATCTTGTCGCGCCCGGTCACCAGACGCGCCATCCGGATGGCATTCTCGTTGGCGTCGGCGCCACCGTTCGTGAAGAAGACCTTGGAGAATTCGGCGTTTCCGGCTACGTTCACGATGCGCTGCGCCGCTTCGCCCCGGGCGAGGTTTGCTGTGCCGGGCGCGATGGTCGTGAGCACGTCGGCTTGCGCCTTGATCGCGGCGACGACTTTCGGATGCTGGTGGCCGATATTGACGTTGACGAGCTGACTCGAGAAATCGAGATAGCTCGTGCCGTCGAAGCCCCACAGTCGCGCGCCCGCTCCGCCGGCGATCACCATCGGCGACAGAGTTGCTTGCGCCGACCAGGAATGGAAGACGTGGGCGCGATCGAGGTCGTACGCGCGCTGCCCGTCGGCGGGGTCAAGGTCGTGCATGGCTAACTCCGTTGTCGATGAGTGGTGGGGCGGCGCGAGACGCCGCCCCACCGGTGGACTAGTTTCCGCCCTCGTTGAGGGTTACGTCGATCGGAGCGAAGCTCTCTCCCGTCACGTCGATCCCTTCGGCGATGAGCTCGTCGAGTGCTTTCTGGATCCACTCGTTCGTGAAGGCCTTGTCATCGGGTTCTGTCGTGATCACGGTCGAGCCTTCGAGGTTCTTGGCGGTGAGTGCTACCTCGACGGTCTGCGCCCACGCGTCCGCGTCCACGATTCCGATGCCATCCGGCGACGGCCAGATGAGCTTGTTGACCTCGTTGGTCTGCCAGAGCTGGTGGCTCGCACCCAGCTGAGGTCCGGCAGCGAGCACAGTGTCTGCGGCTTCCTGGGGGAAGTCGCGCGCGAAGACCCAGCCCTTGACGATGGCCTTCAGGAACTTGACCGCTGTGTCCTGGTAGTCGGAGTCGCTCTCGAGTCGCTCGGTGTTCGCCCAGATCGCATCCTGCAGCATCGCCGTTCCCTCGTCGTTCCAATCGATCGTCGAGAAATCGTCGGCGGTGTACAACTCTCCAGTGTCGGGGTTGACCGTCTCGAGCACCTGCGCGTACTCGTTGTAGGTCATCGCCTGCGCGGCGTCGATGTCTCCGGCGAGCAGCGCGTTCATGTCGAAGTTCTGCTGCGCGAGCGTCACGTCGGTTGCCGGGTCGAGACCGGCGTTGGAGATGCCGGCGAAGAGCTCGAACTCGTTGCCGAAGCCCCAGTTGCCGACGACCTTTCCTTCGAGGTCTGCCGCCGTCTCGATGCCCGCGTCGGCGAACGAGACTTGGAGCGTTCCCGAGCGCTGGAAGATCTGGGCGATGTTGGTGATGCCGGCCCCGGCTTCACGCGAGGCGAGCGCCTTGGGCACCCACGCGACAGCGAAGTCGACCTGGCCGTCGGCGAGCACGGTCTGTGGCACGATGTCGACGCCACCCTCGATGATCTCCACTTCGAGTCCCTCGTCTTCGAAGTAGCCCTCGGCCTCGGCCGCGTAGATTCCGGCGAACTGGGCTTGGGTGAACCACTGCAGTTGCAGCTTGACGGGTGTGAGGCCGCCGTCGTTCGTGGGCGCTGGCTCCGAATCTGATCCGGCGCTGCAACCGGACAGAACGAGAACAACGGATGCTGCGGCGGCCGTGATGGCCAGGATGGCGCGATGCGAGCGTTTCATGGATCCTCCTTGTGGGTGGTGCCTCTGATGTGATGCCTGTGCGGATACTGCGGGTGGAGCTGCCATCCCGTAGTGGGCGGGAGGACGGAGCGGGGCTGCGGTCGTCGGTTATCTCCGACGGTTGGTCGCCGCCTCGATAGCCAGGGTGATGCCGTAGAAGATGAGCCCGAGCACGATCGCGCCGACGACGTATGCCCACGCCCTCGGGTATGCGCTATTCGCGGCGGCCGAGGTGATGCGAGAACCCAGCCCGTTCTGCAACCCCCCGAAGTACTCCGCGACGATGGCGGAGATCACCGCGAGCGATGACGCGACGTTGAGACCGGTCATCACGAACGGGAGCGCTCCGGGGAGAGTCACATGGCGCGTGAGTTGCCCATTGGTCGCCGCGTAGGACCGCATGAGATCGCGGTGCACCGGCCGCACCTGGCGAAGCCCTCTGAGTGCGTTCACGAATACGGGAACAAAGACCACGATCGCGACGACCACGCGGCGCGGAGACTCACTCGTGGCTCCGAACATGCTCGTCAGCACGGGAGCGAGGGCGACGATCGGTACCACAGCGATCGCCGCCACGATCGGCGCGATGAGATGGTCGATCGCCGGGATGCGCGACGCGAGGAGCGCGAAGGTGACCGCGATAGCCGCGCCGGCAACCAGCCCGATGAGCGCATTGGAGCCGGTCGCCGCCATCGCGGAGAGCAATGCCGGCGCTACCATCGCGAGTTGAGCGCCGATTGCCGTCGGCGCTGGCAGCAGGTAGGGCTGGATATCGGCAACGATGACGAGCGCTTCCCACAGCACAAGGGCCGCCAGCCCGAGGAGGACGGGCGGAATGACCCGGCGCACGATCATCGCGTTCACCGGTGGTCCACTCCGCGGCTCGCGCTGTGCGGCGCAGGCGTTCCGTGCAGCGCTTCTCGCACAATTGTGACTTTCTCGAAGAAGTGCGCATCCTCCCGCAGCCGCTCGCCTCGATTGCTTCCGAGATCGACATCGACGATGGTCTGGATGCGACCGGGTCGCGGCGACATGACAACCACACGGTTTGAGAGGAACACCGCCTCGGGAATCGAATGCGTGACGAAGACGACCGCCGCTGCGCTCTCGTCGGCAATCCGCACGAGCTCCGACTGCATGTACTCGCGGGTCATTTCGTCGAGTGCACCGAAGGGTTCGTCCATGAGAAGGAGGCGGGGGCTTTCAGCGAGCGCCCTGGCGATGGCGACGCGCTGCTGCATGCCTCCCGACAGTTGGTCGGGATAGCTGGAGGCGAACGACGATAGTCCGACCAGTTCCACCAGCTCGCTGACCCGCGCGCGCCGTGCCGGGCGCGTCATCCCGTGCAATTGCAACGGCAGCTCGATATTGGCAGCGACGGTCCGCCACGGCAGGAGGCCAGCACTCTGGAAGGCGATGCCGTAGTCCTGGTCTCTCCGGGCACCGGAGGCCGATTTGCCGAAAACGCTGACCTCGCCCGAGGTGGGGCTGTCGAGGTCGGCGATGATTCGGAGCAGCGTCGACTTGCCGCATCCGGATGGACCGATGAGCGATACGAACTCTCCCGCGTGCACGGAAAGGCTCACGTCGAGCAGTGCGGTGACATCGTCGCCGCGGCGGCTCGGGAAGGTCTTGGTGACCCCGCGCACATCGACGGCGGGGACTGAGGCCGTCGTTGCGTTTGTCACGCCGCCACCTCGTTGCGTCGAAAGCGGCCGAGCGTGGCGCCGAACGCCGCGACGATTCCCGCCGCGACCAAGCCCATCACGACAGCGCCGGCGATCGGGGACCACGCCTTCGCTGGATCGGCCGATCCCGATTGCGCGTATTCGATGATGAGCCGGCCGATTCCCCCTTTCGCTCCGGTCGATACCTCCGCAACGACTGTGCCGATGATCGCGCTGGCGGCGCCGAGCCGCACCGCGGGCAGCAGGTACGGCACGCTGGACGGCAGTCGCAAGAAGACCAGGGTCTTCCACCAGCCGACGGCGTAACTGTGCATGAGTTCGGTGTGAATGGTGTCGGGGGACGACAGTCCGCGGAGCGCGCCGACCGCCACGGGGAAGAACGCGAGGTAGCTCGCGATGACTGCGACCGACATCCAGCGCTCCCAGGTGAGGTCGCCGAGCTGCAACCGACCGCCCCAGCTCACGACGAGCGGGGCGAGTGCGATAAGGGGCACTGTTTGGCTGAGGATGAGCCACGGCAGTACCGCCGATCGCGCGATCCGAAAGCGCAGCATGACGAGCGCCAGCGCGACTCCAACGCCACTTCCGAGCACGAGTCCCATGGATGCTGTGCCCAGACTCGACAGCGCGGCCGTAGAGACGGCGAGCCACACCGCCGGGGAGCCCGGCGCCGAGTTCACCGGTTGGAACGCGCGCGCGACCATGTCGGCGATGTGCGGCATCGCGGAATCAGTCGTGCGCGGCAGCAACTGCAGCCCAGCTACGTCGAAACCGCCGACCGGGCCGAATGCCTTGTAGCCCTCCCACAGCAGGCCGAGCGCGACTACTCCGACCACGCCCCAGCCCAATGCGCCCCACCGCCTCATGCCTTGGCCACGATGACGTCACGCAGCGCGGGGATGACCGTCTCCCCGTAGACGCGGAGGGTCTCTTCCTTATTGTCGTGCTGCAGGTAGCCAGCGAACTGGTCGACTCCCAGTTGCTTCAACTGGGTGAGTTTCTCGATGTGGTCATCGGCGCTACCGAGCACGCAGAACCGGTCGACGATGTCGTCGGGGACGAACGTGGTGTGCGAGTTCCCGGCGCGGCCGTGCTCGTTGTAGTCATATTCTTGGCGCCCGGCGATGTAATCGGTGAGGGCCTGCGGAACCGCGCCATCCGAGCCGTATTTGCTGACGATGTCGGCGACATGGTTGCCGACCATTCCGCCGAACCACCTGGTCTGGTCACGCATGTGCTGCCAGTCGTCGCCGATGTACATCGGCGCCGCGACGCAGAACCTGATTGCCATCGGATCGCGGCCGGCGTTGTCTGCGGCATCCCGCACCGTCGTGATCATCCACGCGGCGATATCGAGATCGGCCAATTGCAGGATGAAGCCGTCGCCGACTTCTCCGGTGAGCTTGAGCGCGAGCGGGCCGTAGGCGGCGACCCAGATATCCAGTTGAGAGCCGCGACTCCACGGAAACCGCAGTTCGGCGCCGTTGTATTCGACGGATCGCGAGTTCGCGAGCTCCCGGATGACGTGGATCGACTCACGAAGGGTGCGCAGCGTGGTCGGAGCGCCATTCGTCACCCGCACGGCAGAGTCACCGCGACCGATGCCGCAGATCGTACGGTTGCCGTACATCTCATTGAGCGTCGCGAAGATCGAAGCAGTAACCGTCCAATCTCTCGTGGCCGGATTCGTGACCATCGGGCCGACGGTCACGCGGTTCGTCTCGGCGAGGATCTGGCTGTAGATCACGTACGGCTCCTGCCACAGCAGGTGCGAATCGAACGTCCACACGTGGCTGAACCCAAACTGCTCGGCAAGTTTCGCCAGATGCACGGTGCGGGATGCGGGAGGGTTGGTCTGCAGAACAACGCCGAAGTCCATGGCTGTGTCGATTCTCGTGTCAGATGAGGTACTGCGAGAGGCCGCGCTTGAGATAGGCCCCGTCGCCCTTGGCGCCGAGGTACTCGTCGTTCGCGATGACGACCTTTCCCTTCGACAGCACCGTGTCGATGTGGCCGTCGATCTCGAAGCCCTCCCACGCGGAGTGGTCCATGTTCATGTGGTGCTTCTTGCCGGTCGGCTGCCCATTGTCATCGACGTCATAGCCGATGGAGGTGTGCCCGTTCGGGTCGTAGATGACGATGTCACCGTCGGCGCCCGGCTGGATGACGCCCTTCTTGCCATAGAGGCCGAACATCCGGGCCGGGGTGGTCGAGGTGATCTCAACCCATCGCTCGAGGGTGATCTGGCCATCGACCACACCCTGGTAGAGCAGGTCCATGCGGTGTTCGATGGAGCCGATACCGTTGGGAATCTTGGAGAAGTTGCCGAGGCCCAAGTCTTTCTGGCCCTTCATGCAGAAGGGACAGTGGTCGGTCGACACCATCTGCAGGTCGTTGGTGCGAAGGCTCTGCCACATGTGCGATTGGTGGCCCTCCTCGCGAGAGCGCAACGGGGTCGAGCACACCCACTTGGCACCTTCGAAGCCGGGCGCGCCCAACTGCTCCTCGAGCGACAAGTAAAGGTACTGCGGGCAGGTCTCACCGAATACGTTCTGACCGACGTCGCGCGCGGCAGCGAGCTGTTCTACCGCTTGCTTGGCGCTCACGTGCACAACGTAGAGCGGTGCGCCGGTGAGATTCGCGAGCATGATCGCGCGGTGGGTGGCCTCTTCCTCCATCTGCCAAGCGCGAGCGACCCCGTGGTAGTACGGATCGGTCTTTCCCTGTGCAAGCAGTTGCTCGACAAGCACGTCGATCGCGGGACCGTTCTCGGCGTGCATCATCGTCATCATGCCGGTCTCGGCAGACTTCTGCATCGCTCGCAGAATCTGCGCGTCATCCGAGTAGAAAACGCCGGGGTATGCCATGAAGAGTTTGAAGCTCGACACTCCCTCGCCAACCAGCCCGTCCATGGCCTGCAACGAATCCTTGTTGATGTCGCCGATGATCTGATGGAAGCCGTAGTCGATGGCGCAGTTGCCCGCTGCTTTCTCGTGCCACGCGGCCAGCCCATCCATCACCCGTTGACCGTAGCTCTGCACGGCGAAGTCAATAATCGTGGTGGTACCGCCCCATGCCGCAGCGCGGGTGCCCGTTTCGAACGTGTCGGATGCCGCCGTTCCGCCGAAAGGCAGCTCCATGTGGGTGTGTGCGTCGATGCCCCCCGGAATCACGTATTTTCCGGTCGCGTCGATCACCCGATCGACCGAACGAGTGAGGTCACTGCCGAGCAGTTGCGAGCCCGGAGTGAGCACCGCCACGATGGTCTGGCCGTCGATCAGAACATCCGCGAGAGCGCGACCGGTGGCCGAGACGACGGTGCCGCCGGTGATAAGCGTCGTTGTCATCAGGGCTTCACCGTCGCCTCGTAGGAGTCCGGTCGCCGGTCACGGTAGAATTGCCAGGCGTTGCGCACCTCCCGGAGCACGCTGAGGTCGATGTCCCGGATGACGATCTCGGTCTGGTCGGTGCTCGCCACGTCTCCGACGTAGTTGCCGCGGGGGTCGACGAAGTAACTCGAGCCGTAAAAGGTCACGGCCTGGTCGCCGAACTCGTCGCTCTCGGTTCCGATCCGATTGTTCGCTCCGATGAAGTACTGGTTCGCCGCCGCCGCTGCCGGTTGTTCCAGTTCCCACAGCCGGTTCGACAGCCCCGGCTTGGTCGCCGACGGATTGAACACGATCTGGGCGCCGTTCAAGCCGAGTTCACGCCATCCCTCGGGAAAGTGGCGGTCGTAGCAGATGTACACGCCGACCTTGCCGACAGCCGTGTCGAACACCGGATAGCCGAGGTTGCCGGGGCGGAAGTAGAACTTCTCCCAGAACTGCGGAAGATTCGGAATGTGGTGCTTGCGGTACTTGCCGAGATAGCTGCCATCCGCGTCGATAACGGCCGCAGTGTTGTAGTACACACCCGGCATCTCCTCTTCGTAAACCGGGGCGACGATCACCATTCCGAGTTCTTTCGCGAGCGCTTGGAATCGCTCGACCGTCGGACCGGGCACGGATTCGGCGTACTCGTAATACTTCGGATCTTCGATGATCCCGAAATACGGACCGTAGAAAAGCTCCTGAAAGCA
>JANOYC010000141.1:0-2001 GCA_031428675.1 Microbacteriaceae bacterium
TCGGCCACGATGGTCAGCGCGGCCGCAACGGCGTTGGTCATTCCCCACTTGTCGTAGCCCGTCGCCAAAAAGATGCGCCCCCGCCCGCGAGGCAACCAGCCAACGAAGGGCACATGGTGTGCGGCGCTGTAGTCCTGCGCCGACCACGCGTGCGTGAGCTGTGCCTCCGGCCAGTATCGCTTGGTCCAGGCGGTGAGCTCATCGGCGCGAGCCTGCGGTGACGGATCGCGCCCCACCGAGTGGCCGTTACCTCCCGTAAGTAGGAGCCCGTTGGAGGTGCGCACGCTACGCGTCGACGATTCGACGTTGAGATACATGCCGTCGGGAAGGCTTTCCTCACGAACCTGGAACGCCTGGGCATAGCTCCGGTGAGCCGAGGATTTCACGAAGTACAGTCCTCGATTGAGAATCGGCGCCCCCGTCGCGATGATGACGTGCTGGGCGAGCACCTCACCGCGGGAGGTGTGCACACGGGCCGGTGTTGACGCGCGCACTCCGGTGACGCGAACTCCGACGCTGATGCGTCCGCCCAGCGCGCGCACATCGGCAGCAAGCGCGGAGAGCAGCTCCATGGGGTTGATCTGCGCTTGTTCGGGAAGGCGGACAGCGGAGAAGGTCGGGAACGGAAGCCCGGCATCCGCCTGCAACCGCACGTCGAATCCGAGCGACTTCGCGAGCGCGTGCTCGCGCTCGACCCGGTGACTGCCACTCGGCGTGCCGGCGTAGGTGACAGCATCACGACGCTCGACCGTAACGGTGTTGGACTCCACGTAGCCGAGAAGCCACTCGAACCCGTACCGATTCGCGTCCGCGTAGGCCTCAAGGACCTCGCGATAGCCGTGATCGAGCACCCGTTGGAATTGCGTGCCCTGCAACATGGTCACCTTCGCGGTGGTGTTGCCTGTTGCGCCCGCCCCAACGCTGCGCGCCTCAAGCACCTGAACCCGTCGACCTTGACGAGCCAGCAGGAGCGCGGTCACGAGGCCCGTGATGCCGGCCCCGACTATCACTTCGTCGAACATCGATTGCGGCTCGAAGTCGTCGGTTTCGATCTCGGCGGCGTGGTCGCGCCAGAGTGACGGCGTGGCGTGGTGTGGCGGGTTGACGGTGGGCGGCTGCATGCTGGCGACCGTCAGCGCTGGGGAATGACCGAGATGATTCCGCTCATCGGCGGTGCATTTCGCAATCGGTCGATCGCCGGGCCGAATTCGGAAATCCACGCTTTCGCACCAGCTTCATTGAGCCTCAGGCGGTCTTCGGTGAACTCGGGGCTGAGCTCTCCGTCGTCAAGTGCGAGGGTCGGCCACAGGTCGAGGAACTGCGCGTGCACCGTCGCGGAAAACTGCCGCAAGTGACGGTTCGCGTCTTTGACCCGCGCACTGTACTCCCGACCACGAGGGAGGATCGATTGAAGCAGCGTGCGCACCTCAGGCAGTTCTTTGCGCAGGCTCACGAGGAAGAACTCGATATTGCGCACGACATGCTCGACATTGCGCCCGGCGCCGAAATCGTTGGATCCGATCATGATGGCAACGTCGTCAGGGGTGATCTCGACGATGGCGGGAAGCAGTGCTATGAGATCGTCCGAGGTCGCGCCCGGCCGTCCCAGATTGTGCACCTGATAGCCGGGGAGCGCTTCCGACCAGTCGATGGTCGCAGTGAGCGAATCACCGATGAACACGATCGTGGAGCCGGACTCTGAATCTGCGGTTGAGGACATCGGCGGGATCAATCCTTCCGTGGAACGTGGTGACGTGAACCAAGGGTAGCCGGAAGGGCCTCATATCGTCAGGTTCCAGGGGCGGTATCCGCAAGCCACGCGTCTAATCGCGACGGTCTATCGGTGATGATCCCGTCCACGCCGTGGGCAAGGGCGTCACTCCAGCGGCCTTTGCTGTTGAGGGTGTACAGAAGCACGCCGAGGCCAGCCTCGTGCATCGCGGTCACCAAATTCTTATCGCGTTCGACGGATGCAGGAGTCGTGATGATCGCGATCGCTCC
>JANOYC010000142.1:0-18780 GCA_031428675.1 Microbacteriaceae bacterium
ACCCCCCCCCACCCACCCCCCCCCCCCCCTCTCCCCCGGTGTCCCATTTTCCTGATCAATTCCGCCCCCAATGCCCCCCTAAAGTGCTCACTCGGCGGGAGGGGAATCAGGCGGTGACGACCTCGGGCGAGCCGATCGCGCCGGCTGGCATCTCAGCGGCGAGCCGATTGGCTTCTTCGATGAGCGTCGCGACGATGTCCGCCTCAGGAACGGTCTTGATGACCTCTCCCTTGACGAAGATCTGCCCTCTGCCGTTTCCACTCGCGACACCAAGATCGGCTTCTCGCGCTTCCCCGGGCCCGTTCACGACGCACCCCATGACCGCGACGCGCAACGGCACCGTCATTCCCTCAAGTCCGGCGGTCACATCATTCGCGAGGGTGTACACGTCGACCTGGGCCCGGCCACAGCTGGGGCACGACACGATCTCGAGCCGGCGCTCTCGCAAGTTGAGCGACTGCAGAATCTGCAAGCCCACCTTCACTTCTTCGGCTGGCGGAGCAGAAAGCGAGACACGAATGGTGTCTCCGATTCCTTCAGACAACAGGATGCCGAACGCCGTCGCGCTTTTAATCGTGCCTTGAAACGCGGGGCCGGCTTCGGTCACGCCCAAATGCAGCGGCCAATCACCGCGCTCGGCGAGCTGGCGGTACGCCTTGACCATGACAATCGGGTCGTTGTGTTTGACCGAGATTTTGAAGTCGTGGAAGTCGTGTTCCTCGAACAGGCTCGCCTCCCAGACCGCGCTCTCGACGAGCGCCTCCGCCGTTGCCTTGCCGTACTTCTGCAGCAGACTCGGCTCCAGCGACCCAGCGTTTACGCCGATGCGAATCGAGACGTTGGCTGACTTGGCCGCCGCCGCGATCTTGCCGACCTGATCATCGAACTTGCGGATGTTGCCCGGATTCACGCGCACGGCGCCGACGCCTGCGTCGATCGCCGCGAAGACGTAGCGCGGCTGGAAGTGGATGTCGGCGATGACCGGGATCTGACTCTTGGCGGCGATGATGTGCAACACATCGGCGTCGTCCTGGTGCGGCACGGCGACGCGCACGATGTCGCAGCCGGTTGCGGTCAATTCGGCGATCTGCTGCAGCGTCGCGTTGATGTTGGTCGTCTGGGTGGTTGTCATCGATTGCACGCTCACTGGGGCGTCGCCGCCGACCGCGACCTTCCCGACGTGGATCTGCCGAGTCTTGCGACGCGGGGCCAGTACTTCGGGGGCCTTGGGCATTCCGAGATTTATAGCGGGCACCGTGCCAGCTTAGTTCGGCTGGTCTAGAGGATGCTGATGGGCTTCACGAGGTCCGCGTAGATGAGCAGCACACTCATTCCGCCGAGAAGAATGACGACCGCGAACGTGACGGGCAGCACTTTCGCCACATCAACCGGCCCGGGGTCGGGTCGGCGGGCAAGCTTCGACAGCCACCGCCTGAGCCCTTCCCACAGTGCTCCAGCGACGTGCCCGCCGTCGAGCGGCATGAGCGGGATCAGGTTGAAGACGAACAGTGCAACATTGAGGGATGCGAGCAGGCCGACGAGCGCCGCAGCGCGCTCGGCCCACGGCACCGAGTTGATGCTCGCGATCTCACCGGCGAGGCGCCCGACACCGACGACACTCACCGGGCCGTTGGGGTCGCGCTCGTCTGGGCCGAAGGCCGCGTTGGCGACGTCGATGAGTCGCTGCGGCAGGTTCAGGATGATGGTGGCCACCTGCGCGATGTTGTCGCCGACCGCGGGCAGCACGCTCGTGAGCGGTTGCTGAACGATGACGGATGCCGGCCCGATGCCCAGAAATCCCACCTTGTGGGTCTGCGGCGTTCCATCCGGATTCTCTTGGATCTGCCCATTGTCGTCGGTCACGTACCGCTCGGTGAGAAGCGGAGTCGCGATCAGTTCGACCTCAACGCCATCGCGGTCGACGACAACGACAAGTTCGTCGCCGGCGGCCTCCCGGATGAGTTCGATGGTCTGATTCCAGGAAGTGACGGCCTCTCCGTTCATCGAGACGAGCCTGTCGCCCGGACGGATGCCCGCCGCCGCCGCCGGCGCCGCGGGGTCACTGGCCAGGCATTCTGTTTGCTCGCTCGTTGCGGGAATCACGCACTCCGACACGCTGCCGATCGTGGTGCTCGCTTGCGCGATGCCGAAGCCGCTCAGCAGCACCGCGTAGAGCGCTATCGCGATCAGCAGGTTCATCATCGGTCCCCCGAGCATGATGATGATGCGCTTGTATACGGGCAGTTTGTAGAAGACGCGCTCCTCGTCACCGGTCGTGATCGATTCGGCGGATGCGGTGCGCGCGTCTTGAACGAGCGTCTGGAAGAATCCGGTGCTCGCCGTGCGGGCCGCGCCGCCTCGCGCTGGGGGGAACATCCCCGCCATCGAGATGTAACCGCCGAGCGGAATCGCCTTGAAACCGTATTCGGTTTCTCCGAAGCGCCGAGAGAAGAGGGTGGGACCGAACCCGATCATGTATTGCCCGACTTTGACACCGAACTTCTTCGCCGGGTATAGGTGACCGACCTCGTGCAGACCGATCGATACAGCGAGCCCGACCACGACGATCAGGATGCCGAGCAGATAGAGAAGTACCGATTCCACGGGCCTAACTGTATCCGCGCAATGGTAGAGATTCGCTGTGCTCTACCGCACGGGTACGATGGACTACCGTGACAGCCCAAACAGATCCGTCGCTCACCCCCGACGATCGCACGGGGCAAACGCTCGCCGGCCGGTACGTTCTCGAGTCCCTCATTGGCGTGGGCGGTATGTCGTCGGTGTACCGCGCCGAAGACAGTTCGCTCGGAAGAACCGTGGCAATCAAGATGTTCTCGCCCGCGCTCGCGAGCGCGGACGACCTGCGACGCCAGCAGGACGAGGTGCGGATGCTCGCCGCGCTCAACCATCCTTCGCTGGTGACTCTCTTCGACGCGGTCGCCGACGATGACGGCCGAGCGTTTCTCGTTCTGGAGTTCGTGGAGGGCGACGATCTGCGCGAGCGGCTCATCCAAGACTCCGTCGACATCAACGACACAGTCGCGATCGGCATCGACATTGCGAGCGCACTCTCCTATGTTCACGAGCGCGGGGTGGTGCACCGCGACATCAAGCCGGGCAACATCCTTGTGACCGCGTCGAGCACGGTGCCAGGCGCGCTTGCCGGCAAGCTCGCCGATTTCGGCATCGCCCGCCTGATCGATGCCGCTCGGATCACGATGACGGGCTCGGTGCTCGGCACCGCCAGTTACCTCAGCCCGGAGCAAGCTCTCGGCCACCACGTCACCTCGGCGAGTGACATCTATTCGCTGGGCCTCGTGTTGCTCGAATGCCTCACCGGCGAGAAGTCGTTCCCTGGCAACGGCGTCGAAGCGGCGATCGCGCGCCTGTCTCGCGATCCAGTGATTCCCGACAACATCGAGCCGCGCGTGGCCCAATTGCTCTCGGCGATGACGGCCCGCGAACCCCTCGATCGCCCCACCGCGGCCGAGGTGACGACGCGGCTGCGAGACCTCGCTGTCGCGGGTCTCGACGCTGACATTCGCGGCGACCGTGGGTTAGCGGCCGAGTACGACCCAACCATCGCCATGCCCGTCGCCGATGAGACCGCGGTGATGACGGCATCAGCCGATGCTGATGCGACTGCCGCGATGACCGGTGCAGACACGACAGCCGCGATGACCGCGACCACCGTCATGCCCACTCCGACCATGCGCTTCCCGGGAACGCCAGCTACGCCCGCCATTTCAGTCACGCAGACTCGACCGCCGAAAAGCGCCCCAATCTCCCGACCCCGCGATAACCGAATGTGGCTGGTCGCGGCGGGCATCGCGGCCGCGCTCGTTGTCGTCGCCATTGCGGTGTCGTCGAACGCGACGCTGTCGCCCAGCCCGACGCCAACAGCGCCCGCGATCGAGTACCCAGCCGTCGAGGGCACGCTGGGAGAGCACCTCACGATCCTCCAGGAGAGCGTCGCACCATGAGAATCTTCCTCGCAACAATCCTTCTCGCCCTGCTGGCCGGGTGCGCGCAAAGTGCGCCGAGCTACTCCCCCGAGGCCGCGTCGGAGCTCCAGAAGCAGGTGCTCGCGGTCAGTGAAGCGTCGGCTGCGGGTGAGCTCGAGGGCACGCTCACTCGACTCGATGAACTCGAGGCAATGGCGAACGCCGCCCGTGCAGACGAGTCGATCAGCGCCGAACGCCACACCGCGATTCTCGCCGCCATCGCGCTTGTGCGCGCCGACATCACGGCCGCCATCACCGTTCGGGACACCCCTCCCCCCGCTCCCGCGCCAGCGCCGGTCGAGGAGGAGCCTGACGAGAGCCGCGGCAACTCCGACGAAAAAGGCAACTCGGACAAGAACGACAAAGACGACGACTGAGCCACGTCAGCTGCGGGCGATTATTGCATCCGCCTCGGCGCGCGCCCAGCGTTCGGCATCGAGGACGCCCTCGAGCGATAACTCGCCACCGGTGTGCGCCTCGACGACTCGAGTAACGGTGTCGAGTATGCTCAGAAACGGCACAGTCCCCGCGTGGAACGCCAACACGGCCTGCTCGTTCGCTGCATTGAATACCGCCGGCCAGGTGGAGCCGGCCCTTCCGACCTGCTTGGCGAGTTCGACCGCCGGGAACGCCTCGCTGTCGAGAGGCTCGAACGTCCACGTGGAGGCGCGGGTCCAGTCGAGGGGCGCGCCCACCCCGGGCACCCGCCGCGGCCAGTCGAGCCCGAGTGAAATCGGCAGCCGCATGTCGGGGGGCGACGCCTGCGCGATCGTCGATCCGTCGACGAATTCCACCATGGAGTGGACGATAGATTGCGGATGCACCGTCACGTCGATGTCGTCGTAGGCCACGTCGAAGAGCAAATGCGCTTCGATCACTTCGAGCCCCTTGTTCACGAGGGTTGCCGAATTGGTCGTGATCACGAGTCCCATGTCCCAGGTCGGATGCGCCAAGGCATCCCTGGGAGTGACGTCGGCGAGCGACGCGCGTGATCGTCCGCGGAACGGTCCGCCGGAAGCAGTGAGCAAGAGCCGCCGCACCTCGCCCGCTGCGCCCGAACGAAGTGCTTGTGCGATCGCCGAGTGCTCGGAGTCGACAGGGACGATCTGACCGGGCGCCGCGAGCCTCGTCACGAGCTCACCACCGACGATGAGGCTTTCCTTGTTGGCGAGAGCGAGCGTGGCTCCCGATTCGAGCGCGGCGAGCGTGGGGCCGAGCCCGACAGAACCGGTGATGCCGTTGAGCACGACGTCTGCTGACACCGACCGCACGAGTTGCGTTGCCTCGTCGGCGCCGAGAGCAACGTCGTTGATGCCGAATTTCTCGGCCTGAGCGGTCACGAGGTCGCGGTTGGATCCCGCGGCAAGTCCGACGAGTTCGAAACGATCGGGGTGCGCTTCGATGACCTCGAGCGCTTGCACACCGATCGATCCGGTCGACCCCAGAACGATGACTCTTCGCACGAGCAAAACCTACCGGGGCCGACCGCGACTCAGGCGATTCCGAGAATATCGATCAGGAACACAAGCGTCTTTCCGGCCAGGGCCGCAGTGTTCTCGTCGCTCGCCTCGCCGTAGGCGAGTGCCGGTGGAATCACCACGAGAACCTGCGATCCGACGGTCTGGCCCTCGAGCGCCTGTGTGAAGCCCGGGATGAGGCCAGTGGTCTGGAACGTGGCTGGTGCGGCCGCAGCGCCGTCGGTTCCCCAGCTCTGGTCGAAGATCTCCTTGTTGTCCCACTGCACGCCCTGGTAGTTGAGCACAACGGAGTCGGCGCTTTCGACTTCAGCGCCGTCGCCTTTCTTGAGCACGGCGATCTGCAACTCGGAAGGCGCATCCCCGTCGGGCAAGGTCACGGTCGGCGTGCCGTCAGCGTCGTCGGCGATCACTACCTCGATGCCGGGGAAGTCTTCGGGCAGCGGCTGGTCGGTGCCGTCCGCTTTGGGCAGTGGCGCTATCGGCGTCGACACGTCGACGATGTCGGCCACCACGACCAGGGAGTCTTCCGCGGTCATCCCGAGCTGGCTGAGCGCCTCTTCCGCGAGCCCGTCATCGGGTGAAATGACACCGACCACCCGGGATCCGACGGTCGAGCAGATGAGAGTCTTGGTGAGCCCGGGGATGAGCGTTTCGTCGAGCGTCCACTCCGCCGGCGAGGCGTCGTCGTAGCTGGTGGCATCGATCACGTCGCCACTCGCACCGTTGAAAATCGAGTACTCGACGGTGACCTTGTCGCCGGTGTTGGCGAGTGCACCGTCACCGGTGGTAACGACCGTGCGTTCGGTGCTCGACGCGGTTACCGGGGCATCCATCGTCACCTCGGGCTTCGAGCCAAGATCGCCCGATACCGAGATGCTGTCCGACGACGTGCCCGCCGCGGTGACATCGCACGACGAGTCCTCGGCCGAGCCGCTCGTGCAACCCGCAAGCGACACGGCCAATCCCACGGCGACTACCAGTGCTGCTCCTGAGCGCACGACATACCTCTTCTGATCCTCGAGAAAACGAAGTATCCAGTCTGACGCATGTAGCGCTGAGCCTCTGACGCGAACGCTGAGGATCCGCCAAGCGTTTCGCGGCCATCAACCGCGCACAACGGTCGTCGCCCTGTGGTTCACAGGGAACGCGACCGACGACGCGATGAAGCATTTCTCGTTCGCCAGCGCATGGAGTTCCGTGGCCAGGGCGGGGTCTCCCGCCACTATGGTCACCCGAGGATTCAGCGTCGCCTGCGTGAACCGACCACCGCCATCGCGCGACTGTTCCATGGTCGCGGTCGCTGCGTCGAGGTATTCGACCACGACGACCCCGTGCATCGCGGCCACGTGGAGGTAACTGAGCATGTGGCATTCGGCCAGTGCCGCTAACAGCAGGTCTTCGGGGTTCCAGCGTTCGACGTCGCCCCGGAACGCGCGGTCGCTCGAACCGAGGATGGCGGGCTTCCCGTCGGCGGTCACGACGTGATCCCGCCCGTACGACTTGTAGTCGCGCGTTCCGATTCCGCGCGCGCCGGTCCATTCAACGCGCACACGGTAGTGATGCTCCAGTCGCATGTGCGTCCTCCGACTTCCCCGTATTCCCGGCACGTAGACTCATCTCACCATGACTGACACGCTTGCAACCCCCAGCCTGACCGCGGTTCCTCAGGAGCGTCGCATCGTGACCGAGATTCCCGGTCCGAAGTCACTCGCTCTGCACGCACGACGAGTTGCGAGCGTGCCCGTCGGCGTCGCGTCGATGATGCCGGTCTACATCGAACGTGCTCACGGCGCGATCGTCGTCGACGTCGACGGCAATCACCTCATCGATCTGGGCGCCGGCATCGGCGTGACGACGATCGGCCACACCGATGAAGCCGTGGTCGCCGCGGCGACCGCGCAGCTGCAGAGCGTGACGCACACCTTGTTCACGATCACGCCCTACGAGTCGTATGTGCGCGTAGCAGAGCTGCTCGCCGAGCACACCCCGGGCAAGCACGCGAAAAAGACCGTGCTCGTCAATTCCGGCGCCGAAGCCGTCGAGAACGGCGTGAAGATCGCCCGCAAGCACACCGGCCGCTACGGCATCGCGGTGCTCGAGCACGCTTACCACGGGCGAACGAACCTCACCATGGCAATGAACTACAAGGCCGCGCCCTACTCGACCGGATTCGGTCCGTTCGCCGGTGACGTTTACCGGGCCCCTAATTCCTACCCGTTGCACGACGGTTTGAGCGGCGAGGCCGCCGCGGCGCGCACGATCGGCTACCTCGAGAAGACGGTTGGCGCATCCGATCTCGCCTGTCTCGTCGTCGAGCCGATCCAAGGCGAGGGCGGCTTCGTGGTGCCGGCCGACGGATACCTCCCGGCGCTGCAGGAGTGGTGCACCGAAAACGGTATCGTCTTCATCGCCGATGAGATTCAGAGCGGAATGGCGCGCACGGGTGCATACTTCGCCAGCGAGCACTTCGGCCTTGTGCCCGACATGGTGCTGAGCGCCAAGGGAATCGCCGGCGGCCTGCCCCTCGCGGGCGTTACCGGCCGCGCTGAGATCATGGACTCTAGCCAGCCTGGCGGCCTCGGCGGAACCTTCGGCGGAAACCCGGTGTCTGCCGCGGCCGCGGTGGCGGTGTTCGAGCAGATCGAACGACACAACCTGCTCGGCGAGGCGAAGCGCATCGAGAGCATACTAAAGCCTGCTCTTGTCGCGTTGCAGGCGCAGTACCCGGTGATCGCGGAGGTGCGTGGCATCGGCGCCATGATTGCGATTGAGTTCGTCGACCCCGACACCCATGCCCCCAACGCGGATGCAGTTTCGGCCATCTCGGCGTATGCCGCGAAGAATGGTGTGATCCTGCTCACCGCCGGCACCTACGGGAACGTCATTCGGTTCCTGCCCAGTCTTGCGATCAGTGACGCGCTCCTGTTCGATGCGCTCGATGTCCTGCGGGGCGCCCTGGCACAACTGTGACGGCTCCGCTCGATGCCGCCGGTTGTGTAGAACTCGCGGTGATCGAGCGCTCAGGCATGATCGAATCTCGCCACCTCGGGGCGGCGGTCATGCTGGGCCCGCACGGTGCGGTCGACCGAACGCTGGGCGCAATCGACGCGCTGATCTATCCGCGATCGTGTTTGAAACTCGTGCAGGCGATCGCTGTGCAGCGAGCCGGCGCGAATCTCGACGGCGAGCGATTGGTTCTGGCCGCGGCCAGCCACGCGGGCACCCCCGCTCATGTGCGCGTCGTCGAGCGCATCCTCGCCGACGCGCACCTCGATGCGTCCGCTCTCCGATGTCCCGCAGACTGGCCAGCGGATGCCGGTGCCAGGCGCGAGCACGCGAGCGCAGGCGGCAGTCCGCTCGCCATCATGATGAACTGCTCAGGCAAACACGCGTCGTTTCTTGCGACGTGCGTTCAGAACGATTGGCCGCTGCCTAGTTATCTCGACCCGGCGCATCCGCTGCAACTGCACATCAAGCGCGTGGTTGAAGAGCTGAGCGGTGAGCCGATCGTGCACTCGGGAGTCGACGGTTGCGGCGCTCCCGTGCACGCGCTGTCGCTGACGGGACTCGCGACCGCCGTGCGGCGCGTCACGGTGGGGAGCTCGTCGCACGAGGGTTCTGCACTCGCGAGCGCGATCCTTGCGCATCCGTGGGCGATCGACGGGCCGGGACGGGCGAACACCGTCGCAATCGAGTCGCTCGGCGTCGTCGCGAAGCTCGGCGCCGAAGGAGTCATGGTCATGGTCGCCCCAGACGCCACGACGATCGCCCTGAAGATACTCGATGGCAGCCCTCGCGCCGCAACACTCGTCGGCATCGAACTGCTCGTGTCGGTCGGTGCGATTGATCGCGCCGCCGCGACGGCTGTCATCGCCGCGACGACGGCACAGGTGCTGGGCGGTGCTGTGCCCGTGGGCCACGTGCACGCTGGTCGCGCACTGACCGCCGCCGTTGCCCAGGCGTAGTCGCCCGGAGTCAGGCGATCGAAACCATCAGGCGAACAAGCTGATCACTGCTTCGCGGAACGCCGCGGTGTGGCACTCGACGTCGGCGACGGTTGTGTCCGGACACATGAGCGCCATGTTGTGGAACGGCGTGATGAGAATCCCCCGATTCAGCGCGTGCAGGTGGAGGTACTGCTGCAATTCGAAATCGTCGGCGTCGGCCGCTTCGCGACCGGTCGACGGCGCTGTTGGTCGGAAGCTGTACTCCGCACGCGCGCCGAGTTGGGTCACTTGCCACGGAACGGCGAACTCATCGATCACGGCCTGCACGCCAGCGGTCCATTCACTCGCACGGGCGATCATCTCGTGACACGCTCGATCGGTGAGCACCTCGCCGAGAGTGGCTCGGATGCCGGCCAGGGATGCCGCGTTGCCGGCGAGCGTTCCGCCCACTCCCCCGACGTCGATGTCTTCCAGCTCCAAGGAAGCCCGCACCCGCGCCGCCAAGGCTGCGGTCATGCCGTACGCGCCAGCGGGTACTCCACCGCCTATCGATTTTCCGACCACGACCGCGTCGGGATTCAAGGAATCGCGCCGGGTCATTCCGCCCGGTCCAGCGGAGAGGGTGTGGGTTTCGTCGATGATCAGAATCGCGCCGTGGCGGGTGCACGCGTCGCGAAGAAACTCGTGCCAACCGGGCTCGGGCAGAACTATACCGATGTTGGTCATCGCCGGTTCAATGAGCACCGCGGCGATCGTGCCCGTCGCGAGAGCGATTTCCACCGCCGACACATCGTTGAAGGGCACCACGACGGTCGTTTTCGCAAGCGGAACGGGCGGGCCGATGTTGCCGCGACGAGCGATCACGGCACCACTGTCAGACAGCGTCGCGAAAGTTTCATCGACAGTGCCGTGGTAGCTGAAGTCCACGATGAGGACTTTCGGCTTGCCTGTGACGTGGCGGGCGTAACGGATGAGGCTGCGATTGGCGTCGGTGGCGGACAGGGTGAACTGCCAGCTCGGCAACCCGAATCGCTCGCGAAGGAGAGCAGCCGCGAGGGCGGCATCCTTCGTCGGGAGCATGGTCGTCGCGCCTTTTTCCAATTGCCGCGAGATCGCCTCGACGGCGGCGCGCGGGGCGTGACCGCACATGGCACCCGTGTCGCCCAAACACAGGTCGACGTAGTCGATTCCGTCGACGCAGCTGAAGTGGGCACCTGCAGCTTGGTCGACATACACCGGCCAGGATCCTGGCCATTTCGCCATCCAGAGCATGGGCACGCCGTCGGGCATGAGCGCCGAGGCTTGGATCCAGAGCTCTTTCGACGCGGGGTGTGCGGCCTCGAAGCGTGCCGTTTCCACCCTCCAGAGCGCGCGCAGTCGGTCGCGGTCACGGTAGCGGTTTGTGGTCATCACGTCTTCGCAATCCGTTTGCGGCGGGAGGCCGCGGTGAGTTGAGCGCCGATGACGATGGCCAGGGCGAGGAGGAAGACCGCGGATGCGACCACATTCGCCTCTGCGGGTAGTCCCCGCGCAGCGGCCGTGTACACGTAGACAGGGAACGTCTCCACGGGGCCGTTGTTGAAGCGCGTGATGATGAAGTCATCGAAACTCAGGGCGAACGAGAGCAGGGCCGCCGCGACGATACCGGGAAGCAGGAGGGGAAAGGTGATTCGCCAGAACACTTGCGCGGGTGAACCGTAGAGGTCGCGCCCGGCCTCTTCGAGCGCCGGATCGAGGCTGGTCACGCGCGCCTTGACCGTGACAACCACGAAGCTCAGGCAGAACAGCGCGTGCGCAAGGATGATCGTGAGAAAGCCTTTCGCCACGCCGGCGGTCAGAAACTGAGCCGCAAGGCCCGCGCCCAGCACCACTTCAGGCGTGGCCATCGGTAAGAACAGCAACAGATTGAGCGCGGTGCGACCTCTGAAGCGATAGCGCACGAGAGCGAGCGCCATGAGCGTCCCGAGCACGGTCGCGATGGCTGTGGCAATCAGCCCCACGACGACGCTGGTACCGAACGCCGCACACACCCCTTGCGCGTTGCAGACGTTGGTCCAGTTGTCGAGGGTGAACCCCGACCACAAGATGTTCGACTTGGCGGAGTCGTTGAAGGAGAACACGAAGGTGTAGACGATCGGCGTAAGCAAGAACACGAGGGCGATCGCAACGTAGAGCGGCAGAAGCCACCGTCCGAGGCTCGTACTGGGACGATGCTTTCGCGAAGCGGTGTTCAGCGCGGTCACAACAGATCCTCCGTTCCGCTTCTTTTCACATACGCGGCGACGATCACGAGAATGATCGCCATGAGGAGCACCGAAAGCGCGGATGCCTCTGGGTAGTTGAGCAACCGAAGGAAGTTCGCTTCGATGACGTTGCCGATCATGGAGGTCGAACTCGATCCCAGGAAGCTCGAACTCGCGTTGATGTAGTCACCGGATGCCGGGATGAAGGTGAGCAGAGTGCCCGACACAACGCCCGGCATCGACAGCGGAAGAGTCACCGTGCGAAAGGTCGTCACCGGCGACGCGTAGAGATCGGCACTCGCTTCGAGATAGCGAAGATCGAGCCGCTCGAGCGTCGTATAGATCGGGAGTGTCATGAACGGAATGAAGTTGTAGGTGAGCCCGAAGATCACGGAGAAGGCCGTGCCCGTGAGCGGTTCGCTCTCGCCGAGAACGCTGAGGAAACGAAGCGCCGAGACGATCGCCGAATCGTCCGACATGAGTTGCTTCCACGCCAGCGTGCGCAACAGGAACGAGATGAAGAACGGGGCGATTACGAGGGTGAGCAGGATTCCCTGCAGCATCGGCCAGGGCCGTGCGGTCACGCCGATGAAGTAGGCGAGCGGGTATCCGATCAGCAGTGCGAAGAAGGTGGCGGTGATCGCGTATAGGAACGACCGGAGGAACTGCGCTCCGTATGCGTCCACCACCGCCACGTAGTTCTCCCACCGGAATGCCGCTTCATATTGCCCGACGTCGCCGAACTCGACCGGTGCCTGCAGTGATGTCAGTAGCAGGGAAATGAGCGGGGTGAGGAAGAACAAGGCGAGATACAGGGTGCCGGGGAGCAGCAGGATGAGCGCGACCCGTCCCACCCGTCGTGCCGACGCGACGTTGGAGCCGGATGATGCGGCGAGCGTCGCGAAGGCCATGTCAGTTGCCCCCGGATGCCGGGGTCGCCGGTGCGGACGGCGACGCCTCTGCCCCACCGTCGCCAGCGGTGCCCTCTGCTGGAGTGTCCTCGAGCCCGAAAGCGTGCTGCACTGCCCAACTCACCCAGACTTCGTCACCCGGGTGTGCGAGCGGCCCGGTGTCGGAGTTCTGCGCGAACACGACGATCGTGCCGAGACCGGGGATCGCCACCAGATATTGCGTGCTGACTCCGCTGAACGACACATCGGTGATGCGCCCCGGCCCCAGCACATTGCGGCCACCGCTCGTAGCCGCAGCGCTCGAGTGCAAGCGCAGTTTTTCGGGCCGCACTCCGATCGTGACAGCGCCATCGTGGCGAGCAGCCCGATTACGAGGAACCTCGAGGTGGTGCCCTGCCGTCTGCACGATAATCGATGATCCGGATGACGATGTCACCGTGCCGTCGAACAGGTTGGACTGCCCCAGAAAATTCGCGACGAACCTCGTGCGGGGCAACTCGTACAGCACTTCAGGAGCCCCCAGCTGTTCGATTCGCCCCATGTTCATCACGGCGACGGTGTCCGCCATCGTCATGGCCTCCTCCTGGTCGTGTGTGACGTGGAGGAATGTGAGTCCGACATCCGATTGGATGCTCTTCAGCTCGAACTGCATTTGGCGACGGAGCTTCAAGTCGAGCGCACCAAGTGGTTCATCGAGCAGTAGCAGCGCCGGACGATTCACGACCGCCCTCGCCAACGCCACCCGCTGCTGTTGCCCGCCCGAGAGCTGCTGCGGTCGGCGTTGGGCCACGTGGTCGAGCTCTACCAAGGCCAACGCCTCGTGCGCGCGGGCGAGGGCGTTGGCAACCTTCCGTCGGCGCAAGCCGAACGCAACGTTTTCGATGATCGTCATATGGGGGAAGAGTGCGTAGCTCTGGAAGACGGTGTTGACCGGACGTTGGTGCGCTTTGGATGCGGTGACGTCTATCCCGCCAATCAGGATGCGCCCGGCACTCGGCTCTTCCAAACCAGCGACAAGGCGGAGCGTCGTAGTCTTGCCGCACCCGGACGGGCCCAACAGAGCGAAGAACGACCCGGCCGGAATCGTCACGTCGAGATTGTCAACCGCGGTGAAACCGGGGAACGACTTCGTCAGCCCCGCCAATTCGAGATCGGCGCCCGACGCGGCGAAAGCGCCGGGCACGATCAGGCCCCCAGAGACACGCGCTGGAACTCGGCGTTGAAGGCCTGATCGTCTTTCGAATCAAGGGTCCGGAAGATGTGCGCCTTCGCCATCGTCGCCGGGCTCGGGAAGATGAGCTCGTTCTCTGCGACCTCAGGGAAGAGCTCGGCGGCAGCCTCCCGTGCACCGACGACCGGCGTGATGTAATTCACCCAGGCCGCTACTTCGGCCGCGACCTCCGGCTGGTAGTAGTAGTTCATGAGAGTCTCGGCGTTCTTTTTGCGCGGCGAGCCCATCGGCACGACGAAGGTATCCCCCCACAGTGTGCCGCCCGCTTCCGGCAGCGCAAACGCCCACTTCTCGTAGCCGGCTTCGAGGTTGAGCGCCGTAATGTCGCCCGACCACGCGATCGCCGCGATGGCGTCGCCGGAGACGAAGTCCTGCATGTACTCGTTGCCCTTGATTCCGAGGAGCTGCCCGTCGGCGAGCTGCTTCTCCAGAGTTTCGATCGCGGCACCGAATTCGCTCTCGCCCCAGCCGTCACCCGAAATGTCGACGCCGGCACCAAGCATCAGCAATCCCATGGTGTCGCGCATTTCGCTGAGCACGGTCACCTTGCCCTTGAGCGCGGGCGCCCAGAGATCGTCGACCGACGAGAGCCCGCCCGGCACTTCCTCGGTGTTCCAGGCGAGTCCGGCGAAGCCGTTCTGCCACGGGAGGCTCCGTGCCCGACCGGGATCGAAGTCAGGATTGAGCAGAGAAGGCTCGAGGTTCTTCTTGTTCGGGATGTTGGCCTCGTCGAGCTCCTGCACGTAGCCGAAGCGAATGAGCCGCCCCACCATCCACTCGGTCAGGCAGAAGGTGTCCGCTCCGGTGTCCTTGCCGAGCGCGAGTTGGTCTTTGATCGTGCCGTAATAGGTGTTGTTGTCATCGATGTCGACCTTGTAGGTGACCTTGATCCCGGTCTCATCGTGAAAGCGCACCAGTGTCGGGTAGTTCCCACTGTCATCCTGATCGATATACGCGGGCCAGTTCGACCAGGTCAGGGTCTTGTCGGAGTCGGAAACGTCCTCGGCTGGCGTTGGTGCCGCCGAATTCTGCGGCGCACACGCGGCGAGAGCTAGGGCGGCTGCGCTCGCTCCGGCCCCGGCGAGCATCGCCCGCCTGCTCAATTGCGATCGACGCGCCTGCGCGACGAGCTGGCGAATGATCGGATCGGTGGGCAACTCGGGGAGCATCGATGACATCCTTCACGTGAGCCGGACGGTTTCCACGACATGGTGGTGGAAACAATGCTCGCACGCTCTGCGTCCAACCATGCGCGGAAGAGGAGCATATCCGCGATTTCGTAATGCAATTTTCACGAAATCAGCACTGAACGCCGAGATCTGGTGCGGAATCCATGGGTGGCCGCCGCTACGCTGGTCGAATGAGGGTTGGCGTTCCTAGTGAGATCAAGAACAGCGAATTCCGAGTTGCCATCACGCCAGCAGGCGTGCATGACCTCGTCTTGCACGACCACGAAGTGCTCGTGCAGGCCGGCGCAGGCCTCGGTTCCCAGATTCCCGACGACGCGTACGTGGACGCCGGCGCGACTCTCGTGAGCGACGCCGCCGATGTCTGGAACCGGGCGGAGCTGCTTCTCAAGGTCAAGGAGCCCGTCGCATCGGAGTATGCCCACTTCAGAGAAGACCTTGTGCTGTTCACCTACTTGCACTTGGCAGCGGATGCCCCGCTCACTGAGGCGCTGACCGGCGCGAAAATGACCGCGATCGCCTACGAGACCGTGCAATTGCCCTCGCGAACGTTGCCCCTGCTGGCACCGATGAGCGAAGTGGCTGGCCGGCTGGCACCGATCGTCGGGGCGAATGCGATGCTTCGGCCGAACGGCGGCATTGGTCTGCTCCTGCCGGGCGTTCCGGGCACGCGAGCAGCTCACGTCGTTGTTCTCGGCGGTGGCGTCGCGGGGACGAGCGCGGTCGCGGTGGCGGTCGGTCTCGGCGCGAGCGTAACGGTCCTGGACACCAACATCCAGAGGCTTCGCGAATTGGATGCGCTCTACGCGGGTCGAGTGCAGACGATTGCATCGAACAACTTTGAAA
Organism: Microbacteriaceae bacterium; assembly: GCA_031428675.1. Lineage (GTDB taxonomy): Bacteria > Actinomycetota > Actinomycetes > Actinomycetales > Microbacteriaceae > JANOYC01. The sequence goes on from JANOYC010000142.1 coordinate 15,848, forward strand.
TCAATCGTGCGGTGGTAAGCGCCGACCTCGTCATCGGTTCGGTTCTCGTGCCGGGAGCCAAGGCCCCGAAGCTCGTGAGCAATGAACTCGTGTCTCGCATGAAGCCCCGCAGTGTGCTCGTCGACATAGCGGTCGATCAGGGCGGTTGCTTCGAAGACTCTCATCCCACGACGCATGCGGATCCGACCTTCCTCGTGCACGACTCTCTCTTCTACTGCGTCGCTAACATGCCGGGTGCCGTTCCGCATACCTCGACCTATGCGCTGACGAACGCCACGATGCCTTATGTGCGCGCCATTGCCTCCAACGGCTGGCGGTCCGCCCTGCGCGCCGATTCCGCGCTCGCTCTCGGTCTCAACACGCACGCCGGAAGCGTTGTGAACGAGCCGGTCGCTCGTGCCCACGGGTTCGAACACAGGCCGCTCGCCGAGGCGCTCGCCTAACGGCGACGACCGGATGCCCGATCAGGCGGCCGGGTCATCGATCGCCAGACGAATGCGGCAAAACTCGCCGTCGGTGCCAAGGAGCCAGATCGGCCGTTCGTGCCGCGCCCACGGCGGGGGTAGCGTCGAGGTGCGCGCGAGTGCGCGGACGTCACCGATCGTGCACCCGTCGAAAATAATCTCTGTCGAGACGCGAAGGGCGGCAAGGGCCGCCCAGTTCGTCTGCCATGCGTCGGGATCACCGATTGCGACAACCGCATCGCCAGGCTGTCCACCCCACCCGCGGGATTGCGCCGTCAGCAGCGCGACAGACAGGCCGATATCGAGCTTGCCCCGCAGTCGCTCGGCCACCTGAGCCGGCCTGGTCGAGATGATGATGGTCGAGCCGGTCGGCATCCAGCGTCGCTGAGCGACGCCAGCGTCGACTGGGTCAGTGACCGCGTCGGATGAGCGGTCGACGGTGGCGATCTGCACCTCAATCCCCCTGAACCGGCCGCGCCCGGGCACGTCGGTGTCGCCGCGACCCAGTTCTAACCGCTCGGTGCAGGCGTCGGTCACCCGCAACAGACCGCGAGCCGAATCAGAGAGGGCCACCGCGGCGAGGATTCCAGCCGACCGACCGCGCCGAATGAGCTTCTCGACGCGTTCGAGAAAGAGCGACTGATATTCCTCCGGGAGGTGCGAAACGGCGACGTCGAGGTCATCAATGAGCACGACGGTCGTCGCGCACGGCGGATTCCCTCCACCTGCCTGCCCCGAATCCACCAGGTCGGCAAGCGCGCCCACAGCGTCCCACAGCGAGGCGGCGTCGGTGGGCAGCCGGCGGGCCGGGCCCGTCCACGATTGTTGAAGCGTGTGCAACATCTGGGACCTGCCGGACCGTGGTGGTCCGATAATGGCGAACCCGTCGGTAGCATTCGGGCGCACACCCACGGGTCGCTGTCGTTGCGCGTCGGGCTCGTCGCCGAGGGCAAACACCAGTTCATCTGGATCGCGTGAGCCGGGGAGGTCTGCAAGACGGAGCGAATCCGGCAACGGCTGCAGCCAAGGTTGATGCTGTGGCCGCCGGCCCCACCGAACGGCAGCCGAGGCGACGTCGTGTCCGGTGGATCGTGCGAGCCGCGACTTCTGCGGTTCTTCGCCGCTCCGTTGGATGTAAACCGTGCCTTGGTCTCCAGTCGCCAACGCCGCTGCGACCGGGCTCCCGATGACCGTCGAACTCTCGGCTGCACTGGTCACCCGCAAGCACAGCCGGAGGGGAAGGTTGGCGAGAAGCGCATCCTTCACGACGCCTGCGACGCGTTGCGTGCAGAGGATCAGGTGCACTCCGAGGGAGCGACCCCGCGCAGCGATGTCGCTGAACAACCCGACCAGTTGCGGGTGCCGTTCGGCGACCACGGCGTACTCATCGACCACGATCACGAGACGGGACAAACGGTCAGCTGCACCCGGCGCTTCGCCGTCACCGTCGCCGTCGCCGTCGCCGTCGATGGATTTGGCACCCCGCGCTCGGAGAGTTCTTTCTCGGCGTTCGAGCTCAGACCGAAGCGAGGCAAGAATGCGAGTGGCTGACGCGCCGTCGAGATCGGTAACGACGCCGACCACGTGGGGAAGCTCCGCGAGCGCGTCGAATTGCGCACCTCCTTTGAAGTCCACGAGAAGCAGATCAAGGCCGCCAGGCGGGCGCGCCGAGCACATGGCGAGGATCCACGAGGTGAGCAACTCGCTCTTGCCGCTTCCGGTGACCCCGGCGACCACCGCATGCGGTCCGTCCGACACGAGGTCGATGAACACACCGCCGGTCGCATCACTGGTAAACGCGCAGCCCAGACCGAGAGCCGGCGATTCATCGCGCGGTTCGGTCGCGGCAATCAACTCGGTGAGCGTGGTCGTCGCCTGATTACGCCGCCCCGCGGCCTGAATCCCCCATTGCTCAGCTCGTTCGCGCGCGAGCTCCGCAAACGCCGCCGCTTCCTCTCGAGACATGACGATCGGGTCGAACGGCGTTGCTGCGGCTGGACCGTGGCGCAGCATCGCCCCCGTCGTTGTGATCTCGATGACGGTCGTGCACTCACGCGGTACCGCGGCGAGATCGGTCACGGCCGCGACGACGGCCCGCCGAGGCGAAGCGGCCGTCGCGGGAGTGCACTGCCGGGCCACGAACAGACTCGTGAACGAGCGACGATCGGTCGTCACCGCGGTGGTTCCGGCGCGTACCGCGTGTGGCAGGTGGGGCACGAAGTCCCAGGCCGGGTGCGCACTGTCGATGTCGAACGTGCTCTCATCCGGGGCCCACTGGGCACTCACCGACACGACGACCGCTCGCGCGACGGCTGCGGCTCGCGCCCCCGGACCGACCACTGCGATGCCGCTACAGGCATCGATCACGATTGGCGCTCGATGAAGCGTGGCGCAGTCGCCATACAGCTCGCTCAGCGGGTGTTCGTCGTCGATGCCGTCAGGATGCGCTACCGCGAATCGGCTCGGCAG
>JANOYC010000143.1:0-1957 GCA_031428675.1 Microbacteriaceae bacterium
ATTGGCAGAACGGTGGCACCACGGATCACGACAACCTAGCAAATCTGTGCTGCTCACACCACAACCTCAAGCACGGTAGCGCGTGGACGGTCGTGCACGGCAACGCCGGGCAACTGATCTGGACCTCACCGGCTGGATTCAGCTACACAACATACCCCGACCTCGAACTCACCGCGTAAACAACAACCAGCCATGGCCGGGCTACTCACACGGCGAGCACCGCCGCTAGTGTCTAGTCGAGAATCCACACCGTCGCGTCCGACGGAAGTTCTCGGTCGACGATGGTGTCGCTCGCAACGAGGATGCGACCAGTCGGAAGCGCAACCGGCTTCTTGCCCGTGTTGGCAATCACGGTGACACGGCCGGTGCGAAACGCTGCTGCCCTCTTGGGATAACCGTCCAACCACTCAATCGTGCCAAAGCCGAGGTTGTGCTCGCGGCGCACAGCGAGGGCGGCGCGATACAGCTCCAACGTCGACGTCGAGTCGCCGGTTTGCGTGTCGCGCGCGTAGGGCGCCCAGTCAGTTGGTTGAGGAAGCCACGCTTCGCCCGTGGTGTTGAAGCCGTAAGCCGGGGCGTCTGCCTCCCACGGGATCGGCACCCGGCATCCATCGCGCCCGTAGCGTTCGCCGTTGGTGCGCTTCCACGTCGGATCTTGCCGGGCCGACCCGGGCAGGTCGATGACTTCGGGCAGGCCGAGTTCCTCGCCCTGATAGAGGTACGAGCTTCCCGGCAGAGCAAGCATGAAAGCTGACGCTGCGCGCGCACGCCGGAGACCGAGTTCCCGGATGGGTTGGCCCGGCGATGTCGGTCCGATGCCGTGTCCCTGCGGGTTCTTGGCCGACAGGGCGAGCCTGCTCGCGTGGCGCACGACGTCGTGATTCGACAACACCCACGTGCTCGGAGCGCCGACCTCCCCGAAGGCCTCGATCGACGTGTCGACTACCTTGCGCAGGGCTTTCGCTTTCCACGGGGTTTCCAGGTAGGCGAAGTTGAAGGCCTGGTGCATCTCATCCGGTCGCACCCACTGCGCCAAGCGGCTCGGTGGATCGACCCACGCTTCGGCGCATAGTGCGCGATCCCCGTCGTACTCGGCGAGGATGCCGTGCCAGTCGCGGTAGATCTCGTGCACTCCGGGCTGGCCCCAGTATGGATGCAGGTCTTCCTCTTCGTGTTCGCGAATGCCGGGCTCAAGTGGCACGCCGCCGCCCATGCTCCCCGAGTCCGTCGGCGGCGTGTAGTCGGGAAGTCCGGCGGCTTTGAACAAGCCGTGCGCCACGTCGACCCGGAAGCCGTCGACTCCGCGGTCGAGCCAGAACCGCAGCACGCCGCGGAATCGTTCGCGAACCCACTCGTTCTCCCAGTTGAAGTCGGGTTGGGTGGGATCGAAGATGTGCAGGTACCACTGCCCGGGAGTGCCGTCGGCACGCACAACCCGTGTCCACGCGGGGCCGCCGAAAACCGAATCCCAGTTGTTCGGTGGCAGTTCGCCGTTCTCGCCCTTGCCATCGCGGAACATGTAATGGTCACGCTCCGGCGAACCCTCGGGCGCGGCGAGCGCCTCTTGGAACCACTCGTGTTGATCGGATGAGTGGTTCGGCACGAGGTCGACGATCACCCGCATGCCCAAATCGTGGGCACGCGCGACCATCGCATCGAAGTCAGCGAGGGTGCCGAAGATCGGGTCGATGTCGCAATAGTCGGATACGTCGTAGCCGGCGTCACGTTGCGGGGAACGGAAGAACGGGGAGAACCAGACGGCGTCGACGCCGAGCTCAGCAAGCTCGGGGAACCTCTCAGTTGCTCCGCGGATGTCGCCGATGCCGTCGCCGTCGCTGTCGGCGAACGATCGCGGGTAGATCTGATAGATGACCGCGCTGCGCCACCATTCCTTGCCAGCGGTGTGGCCGAGGTCGGTTTCGGGCGCGGTCGAAGAAGGAGATGTTGCTGTCGCCAT
>JANOYC010000144.1:0-1572 GCA_031428675.1 Microbacteriaceae bacterium
CGGGTGAGCAATTCGAACCGGGTGTAGCCGAACGCGCGCCCGACCTCGACGAGGTGCGGGTCGACATGGCGCAGGGCGCCAGCGACGGTGGTATAGACCGGAAACAGCGCGCCGATCGCGATCAGCGTGACCTTCGAATCCTCGCGGATACCCAGGTAGAGCACGAGCAGCGGAACCCACGCGAGAGACGGCACCGCGCGAAATCCCCCGATGGTCGGAGCGAGCAGGGCGGATGCACGGCGCGACAACCCGACGACCGACCCGAGGATCAGCCCCACACTCGACCCGATCAGGAACCCCAGCAGCACTCGTTGCGTGGAGATGGCGGAGTAGCTGCCGAGCAGGCCGCGCTGTGCGAGATCGACCGCTGCCGCCGCCACGGTGGGAGGCGACGGAAGGCGATACGACGGGACGAGACCGGATGCCGAGATCCCCCACCATGCCGCGAGGATCAGCAACGGGAGGACCCCGCCGAGCAGCACGAGGCGTGCGCGGCGGGGAACTCCGGGCTGGAGGCGTGCGGGGCTCGCCGAGGTTCCCGCAGACGAGTGGCCGAACGACGACTCGTACTGGAGAAGGGTGGCGGGCCGTTCGCGGCGGGCTTCCGTCGCGGTCAGCTGGTTGCGGTCTGTCATCCGATCGCGTCCGGGTCGGCCTTCTCGGCGAACGTCGGATCGAAGAGCGTGTCGAGGGCACCGTCGATCGCGTCTTGGCTGGCGACGTCTCCGTTCTGCACGAAGATCGGCCCGACGACTTCGAGCACCGCCGTCTGGTCGTCACCCGGAATCGGGTCGACCTCGAGGTTCGTGCGCTCGGTGAGGGTGGTGGTGGCGATCGCCGGGTCGATGCCCGCAACCTCCGCGAGGATCGCGACCGTCTCCTCGGGGTTGTCGATGGCGTACTGGCGGGCCTTCTCGTAGGCGTTCACGACGACCTGCACGACATCCGCGTGATCGGTGATGAAGCTCTCCGTGGCATTCAAGAAGCCGTAGCTGTTGAAGTCGATGTTGTCGTAGATGATCTTGGACCCGGCGGTCGCGACGCTCGTCGAGAGCAGCGGATCGAGGCCCGACCACGCGTCGACCTGCCCGGATTCGAGCGCTGCCTTGCCGTCGGCGTGCTGCAGGTTCGTGATGGTCACGTCCGCTGTCGACAGCCCCGCCTCCTCCAGCGACTGGAGCAGGAAGAAGTAGGGGTCGGTGCCGGTCGTGGCTGCGATCGACTTGCCTTTCAGCTCGCTCACCTCGGTGATCGTCGAGGTCGCCGGAACGACGATCGCGGCCCAGTTGGGCTGCGAGTAGATGTCGACCGCCTTGATCGGCGACCCGTTCGAACGGGCCAGGAGGGCCGCTGAACCCGCGGTCGAGCCGATGTCGATCGCGCCGGCCTTCAGCGCCTCGTTGGCTTTGTTCGAACCCGCCGATTGCACCCAGTTGACGGTGACATCGTCGCCGAGCGCCGACTCGAGGTAGCCCTGGTCCTTCACCACGAGGCTGAGCGGGTTGTAGGTGGCGAAGTCGATGTTGTCGTAGATGATCTTGGACCCGGCGGTCGCGACGCTCGTCGAGAGCA
>JANOYC010000145.1:0-11688 GCA_031428675.1 Microbacteriaceae bacterium
GCATCGTGGGTGCGCCTGACGGGTGACGAGGATCGCGATGACGAGCGCATCCGTGCCGTGATCGAGGGAGCGACCACATCGCTCGCTTCGCGCGATGTGATGCGCTACGTGCGCCGCGCGCCCCGGCCATCGAATCGAGCACGCGCACGCTCCCTGGCGGACGTCGCTGTGCCTCGGCTGATTCTCGCGCCACGAGAGCTCCGCCACTCGCTCTAGTCGTCTCGGGCTAGTGATATTGTCGTGACAAGACGTCGTTGAGGACGTTCGGCGATCGAAAGGGGTTTCGTGTCGACTCCGGAGGTCATCCTTCCCCAGACGCTCTTCATGGACCTTGATCGATCGGGTCCGGTTCCGCTGTATTTCCAGGTGTCGCAGCGCATCGAGCAGGCGATCACGTCGGGAGTGCTCAGGCCGGGTTCACGTCTGGAGAACGAGATTGCGCTCGGTGAGAGACTCGGACTGAGTCGGCCCACCATCCGTCGGGCCATTCAGGAACTTGTTGACAAGGGCCTTCTCGTGCGTCGCCGTGGGATCGGAACTCAAGTCGTGCACGGACAGGTGACCCGCGGGGTGGAGCTCACGAGCCTATTCGAAGACCTCGCGCGAGCAGGAAAATCGCCGACCACTCGCGTCATCGACGCGATAGTAATGCCCGCCGATGGGCGAATCGCCGCCGCACTGAGCGTCGAGGTCGACTCCCCTACCCTGTATCTCCATCGCGTGCGCCTAGCCGAAGACGTGCCGGTTGCCGTGTTGGAGAACTGGTTGCCGGAGGAATACGCGAACCTCAGCGCCGAGGATGTGGGCACACACGGGTTGTATCAGCTGTTGCGTTCCCGAGGGGTCACCATGCGCGTCGCCAAACAGCGCATCGGAGCGCGCAATGCGAGCGCCGAAGAGAGCGACCTTCTCGAGATCGAGAAGAACTCCGCCGTACTCACGATGGACCGCACGGCCTTCGACAGCAGCGGGCGGGCGGTCGAGTTCGGTCATCACTGCTACCGACCCGACCTGTACTCCTTCGAGTTCACCCTCGTCGAGAAGTAGTCCCTCCGAGAAAGCGAAAGCTAACGCGCAGGCACCGCGAGCTGGCCGGTCAAGTACTGCGCGGCGCCGAAGCCGAACGACCAGTCCTCGGGGCCGTTCTCGACGTAGCCGAGGAACACGTCACGGCCATCGACTCCCCGCTCGGCTAGTTTCGCAGCGATGCGCGCGTACAGTTGCTGCTTCTTCTCGGTGGATCGACCACGCTGGGTGAAGATCTGGATCATCACGACGCCGTCGGTGCGGTCGAAGCCGAGTCCGGCGTCCTGAGCGATGATCGCGCCAGCATCGTGTTGCGTAACGATCTGGAATCGGTCGCGGGGCGGGATGCCGTAGATTTCGACGATCGCATCGTGAATCGCCGTGGCAATGGCGTCGACGTCAACGGCGGCACGACCGCGAATAATGTCAATTCGAACAAGGGGCATGGAAACTCCTTAGGAGTCGACGAAGCGCCGTCAGGCGCACGGGAAAGGAAGCGGGCCTCCCCGACCTCCACCACGTCGGTCGGGAAAGCCCGCAGTCAATGTGGGCTGGCGCTCGGCCCGACGGTGTGACGGCGGGACCGGGTGCGCACTTGGGGAGCACAACCGCTACAACGGCCGACCCTCGCGGAATCGACGGACGCCTTCGGCGCCCTCGACGACCGCCGCCGTCAGTTCTTCGACGCTCGTGTCTTCGCGTCGCACGTCGAGGATCTTCTCACCGTGGTTCATCACGATGTGTCGGTCGCACACCTCAAACGCGTGGTGCAGGTTGTGCGTAACGAGCACGGAGCTCACGCCCTCCGACTTGAGCTGGCGAAGATAGTTCAGCAGGGCCTCGGTTGCACGCACCGCGAGCGCTGAGGTCGGCTCGTCGAGAATGAGCAGACTCCGCTTGAAATGCACTGCCCGAGCAATGGCGACAGCCTGAGCCTGACCGCCCGAGAGCGAGGCAACGAGTTGCTTTGAGCTCTTGATGCCCTCGATCGTGACGACGGTATCGAGGATTCGCGTCGCGATCTCGTCCATCTTCTTTACCTTCATGAGGCCGAACCGGTTGGTTATCTCGCGTCCCATGAAGATATTGCGGCTGATCGACATCTGCGGCACAAGGGCCGAGTCCTGGAAGATCGTCTCGATGCCGAGCTCTTCGGTAACTTCGCGATTGACGTGCTCCTGCAGCTTGCCGTCCCACGAGTACTTACCGCTCGTCATCGGCACAACGCCCGACATGATCTTCACGAGAGTTGACTTGCCGGCACCGTTGTCGCCGAGCAAACCGACCACTTCGCTCTTGCCGATGTCGAAGCTCACCTTGTCGAGCACCGTGTTGGCGCCGTACTTCTTGGTGATTCCTTCGACGCGGAGCAAGTAGTCATCCGTCTTTGTGGCGGTGGTCATGACGCTTTTCCTTCCATGAGCTTGTTGAAGATTGCCGCTACGACGATGATGAGGCCGACAAAGAGCTGGATGTAAAAGCCGGGCGCCTTTGCCAGGATGAGTCCGTTCTCGATGATTCGGATGAGTGCCGCGCCCACGATCATGCCGATGATCGCGCCGCGACCGCCGAGCAGAGACGTGCCTCCGACTACCGCTGCAGCAACCGCGATCAAGGTGTAGTCAGCGGTGGAACCGGGTTGCATAGCCGAGGTGCGCACCGAAATGAGAATCGCCGCGAATCCGACACACGCTCCGAAGATGGCGAAGCTCATCAGCTTGACTTTGTTGGGGTTGATCGAGATCGCCTTGGCCGCGTTGGCGTTGCCGCCGACCGCGAAGATGTGGTTGCCCAGCTTGTGACGGTGCAGAAAGAACCAGGCCAGAATTCCGACGATGATCATCCAGACGAATTGCGACCGGAATAGACCGTAGTCGCCAGCGAAGAGTGCGACAAGAACGTCGTCCTTACTCTTGCGCAGGAGAGCCGGACTCGTGCCGTTCACAAAGATGCTCGCGCCAGTCCAGAAGAACCCCATGCCGAGAGTCGCGATGAAAGAGGGAATCTTCGTAATGATCACGATGAGGCCGTTGATGAGCGCGATCACGATGCCGCTACCGACGCCGGCGATGAGGCCCCAGCCCCAACCGAAGGCTTCCGAGATGCGGATGAAGGCGATGGCGGTGAAGCCGATGGCAGCCCCGAGGGAAAGGTCGAACTCGCCGGCGATCATGAGGATGCCGGTGCCGATGCCGAGAATCGCGAGAACGGGGATGTTCTGCGAGATGACGCCGGAGAGGTTGTTCGGAGACAAGAAGGGGAATCCGCTGGGGTTCGCGAGGCTCGCGATGGCGAATCCGAGGATCACCAGGATTAGGATGACCGAGATCTCGAGCGAACCGCGGCCGCGGATGTACTGAAGATTGTCTTTGATACGGGCGGTGAAGGTGGTCGGCTGGTTGTCGGAAAGACGTCGCACCTTGGCGACGGCTTCGGTGGGGGCTGGCGCCGTCATGACGTGTCGCTCTTCACCTAAATTGGAATCTGGCATGTCCTTGACTTTCATGTAGTGCGACGTCATTGCCGCGGTGCCATGGAGGGGGGTATGCGGTAGGCGACGGGGCCGATCGCCGTGATCGGCCCCGTCGCCTACCGTGTGGAGAGAGAACTACCAGCGAACGCCCTGGAGGTCTTCGGCCTCGAGGTTGCTCACGTTGGACTCGTCGATGAGGCCGAGACCACCGGAGTTGATGTTGGCCGGTGCGAGACCGAAGTCGAGCCACAGAACACCCTGCATCACTGACTGAAAGCCCTGCACGTAACCCTGCTGGTCGGCGGTTGCGATGATGTCACCGTTCTTGATGCCGTCGATCACCTGCGGTGACGTGTCGAATCCGACTACGGGAACCTTGACGCCGGCGTCGGCCATAGCCGCGACGATGTTGCGGTGCGGGGTGCCGCCGAGGGGGGTGACCGCCTTGACATCCGGGTTGGCGATGAGCCACGAGGTCAGTGAGCTGAGCGCCTCTTCGTCGGATCCGGAAGTGCGGAGATATTCGCCCTTAGCGCCGACCGCGTCGAGGGCCTCCTGAACGCCGCCACCGCGCTGGATCGCGTAGTTCTGCTCGGGCTCTTCGGCCGGGAACAGCACCTTGTCACCAGCGGTGAGCGGCACTTCCTCGAGAAGTCGCTCTCCGACGAGCTGGCCGACTTCGAAGAAGTCCTGGCCGACGAAGCCGGTGATGCAGTCGCCTACGCTTTCTGGCGCCGGAACGTTGTAGGTGATGATCTGGATACCGGCGTCGTGGGCGTCGCAGGCAACCTGCACCCACTTCTCACCCTCGTTGAACGGCATGAAGATGATCGCGGGTTTGGTCGCCGTTGCGGTGGCGACGAGGTCGACCATCTTGTCGGGATCGGCGTCCGCCGTCTGGTGGGTGAACTTCAGGCCACCCAGTTGGGACGCGTCTTCCGCACCTTGGAGAATCTGAGCCCAGAACGCGTCGCTTGAGGGGTTGTAATACGTGAGGAAGTAAACTTCGCGTCCCTCCGTGCGGCTTCCGAGTCCGTCCTCGAGCCCGGTGGACGTGTCGCCGGTGCTGCTACTACCGCCGCTCGTACATGCTGCAAGCGCGAGAGTTGCCACACCCATCGCGGCCAATGTCGCGAGTGCGCGACCCTTTTTGAATGTGAGCTTCACTTCGTTGTGTCCCTTTCAATGATGGCCGCATCCGCTTTGTGGGATGTGCCTCAGCCTCGTTGCTGGATCAAACGTAACCCGCTATTCGGCGTAGGTCAACAGTTTGTTATGACATATATACATCAGTTTGTACGTGAGGATTTATGCGTCCGCGATGTGTCGCTGAATAGCATCCAATTGGGCGCGCGAGGTCTCGAAGTTCGTCTCGTTCTCGGAGAAGACACTCGAACAGACAACCGATTCCGGGTTGTCGAGGAAACCGATCTCCTTGAGACCTGCAAAGAATTCTGGCCAGTTCACGTCGCCCGCTCCAATCGGCAGGTGCTGGTGCACGCGCACCGCGTTGCCGGGTGGATTGGAGATGTAGCGCAGGCCGTGCGAGCGATGGTGATCCATCGTGTCCGACACGTGAACCAGGCCGAGTCGCTTGCCGGCCGCCCGCATGATCTCGAGCGGCGCATTCCCCATGTGGAAAGTGTGCGACGCGACGTAGACGAATCCGATGTTCGCAGAGTTGACTCCGCGGATAACGCGCAAGGCAGCGAGGCCGTCTTCGACGAAGTCGTCTGGGTGCGGATCGATGAGCACCCGAATCCCCTCCTTCTCGATAATCGGCACGAGCTCCTCCATCGAGCGGTAGAACGCACGCTCCGATTCCTCCGCCTTCTCCGGGCGACCGCTGAACTCGGTGTTCATGGTCGCGACACCGAGGTCGACGGTGATCTGAATGGCGCGCTTCCAGTAGCGCACCGCCGCTTCGCGTGCGTCTTCGTCGGGCCCCGACCAGCGCAGCACCGGCAGCACCGACGCCACGCCGACCCCGGCCTTCTTCAGCGCCTTCGTGAAGTCCTGCACGAGTTCGTCGTCGGCTTTGGGGTGGTTGAAGAACGGGATCATGTCGGCGTGCGGCGTGAGCTGTAGCCAGTCATAACCGAGATCGCGAGCTACCTTCGGAAACTCCAGCAGCGAATGCGAATGGTGAAACGGTGTGGGATCGAGAGCGATCTTGACCATCGGTGTGCTCCTTCGATTGTGGCTTAGTTGTAGAAGGCCGGGCGCTCGACGTAGCTGACCTCGACGCGCTCGCCGGAATCGAGCGCCTCCACGCCGGCCTTGCACGCCGCGGCGACGAGGTAGCCGTCCCACGCGCTCGGCCCGTCGATCTCGCCCTTCTTGGTGGCGTTGACCCAGCGCTGGATTTGCGTGTCGTACGCGTCGGCGAAGCGAGTCGTGAACGATACGTGCTCGGCCCTCCCGTAGCGCCCGTCGCTCCACTGGGTCATCCCGCCCGTGCGGCCGATCTCGGCGATTCCCTTCTCGAACACCGCCTCGGTCTTCACCTGGTAACCGAACTGCACGCTCACGTTCATCTCGACGTCGGCGAGCACGCCGTCTTCGGTCTCGAGGAGCACGAGAATGGGTTCGTCGAGGTGCGCGGGAGAGAGCGAGTTTCGCTTCGGTCGCTTGACCTCGATCGCCGTGATCGCCGACCCGGTGAGGTAGCGCACGACGTCGATTTCGTGCACGACCGAGTCGTTGATGAGCATAGGGTTCGTGTAGCTGTCGGGAACGCTCGGGTTGCGGTGTGCGCAGCGCAAGGCGAGGAGCGCGCCAGCGTCGCCCGACGAGATGAGGTCATGCAGCTGCATGTACTCCTTGTCGAAGCGACGCATGAAGCCGACCTGGATGAGCTTCTTGCCGGCCTTCTGCTCTTCTTCCAAAATGCGCAGCGACGACTCAGGATCGGGCGTCAGCGGCTTCTCACACAGAATTGGCAGGCCAGCGGCGAGCGCAGGCAACAACACCGGCTCGTGGAACATACCGGGGGTAGCGATGAGCACGGCATCGATCCCGCCAGCTGCGAGCGCCTCATCGATGTTCGAGTAGTGCACCGAACCCGGCGCGTGAGCGATTGCTGAGGCCGCACGCCCCGCGTCGGGCTCGACAATCGCGGCAACGCGTGCGCCGACGATGCGTTCGGTGATGCGGACGACGTGGTCGGCGCCCATGAGGCCGGCTCCGACGACTGCGATGCGAAGGTCTTCCATGATCAGCTTTCTCTGTTCGTGAGGTTGATGGTGATGTCAACGGATGCGAGCTGCGTGCGTGCAGCCGAAAATGTGCTCTCGAGTGCGTTTCGCAACCGGGAACGGGTAGTCGATCGAGCAGCCGTACATGTCCTGCTCGACGATCGCGAAGATCTCGGGATCGATTGCGGCGACCGCCTCGATAATCGGTGCGAACTCCGGCACTCCCCCTGGCGGCTCGCACATGACGCCGTTCGCGACGGCTTCGACGAAGGGCAGGTCGTTCTTGAGTGTCTCGGCAAGGAGGTCGAGCTGCACTTGCTTCAAGTGCAGGTATCCGATGCGGTCGGGGTGGGCGTTGATGAGCTTCACGTTGTCGCCGAGGTAGTAGGCGAAGTGGCCGGTGTCGAGACACAGGTTTGTGTATGCCTTGTCGGTCTCCTGCAGGAAGCGCTCGACCTCCTGGTAGGTGCCGATGTGGCTGTCCGCGTGAGAGTGGAACTGCTGCTTGATGCCGAATTCCTCGAGCAGCGCCTTACCTAGCTTGTCGTGACCCGCGGCGAGCTTCGTCCACTGCTCGTCCGTGAGAGTGCGAGCCTCGAGCACCTCGGCCGTGGCATCGCTGCGCCACAAGTCAGGGATGACGACGAGGTGCTCAGCACCGAGCTTGGACACGAGACCGGCAACGTCGAGGGCCTGGTCCCAAGCACGCTTCCACTGTTCGTCGCCCTTGTGGAAACCCGTGAAGACGGTGCCAGCTGAGAGCTTCAGGTCGCGCTGAGCGAGCTCGTCCTCAAGCTGGTGCGGGTCGGTCGGCAAGTAGCCAAACGGGCCGAGTTCGATCCAGTGGTAACCGGCGACCTGCACTTCGTCGAGGAATCTCTGCCACGGCACTTGGCCCGGGTCGTCGGGAAACCACACGCCCCACGAGTCTGGAGCGGTGCCGATGCGAAGCTTCGATTCGGTCAACTTATGGGGTCCTTTCGATGGCACCGCGCCCGAGGTGGGGCTTCTGGTTCGATTGTTGGGTGAGGTATTCGACGTGCGCGCGTTGCGTGCTCTCAAGGGTCGAGGTCTGGGCGACCGGCACATCCCACCAGCCCTCGCCATCGGGAGCATAGAGCAGCGGGTCGCTGTTGATATGGATGAGCGTGGCTCGGTTCGACGCCTTCGCGGTTGCGACGGCGGCGGCTAGGTCGGCGATCGCATCCGTGGTCGGTTCGACCCGGATGACGTCGATACCAAGGCTCTCGGCGTTCGTCGCGAGGTCGACCGGAAGGATCTCCCCCGCCTCGAAATTGTTGCCCGCCTTGTCCTGATAGCGGTACAGCGTTCCGTACCGCTGGGAGCCGACATCCTCGCTCAAGTGGCCGATCGACGCGTATCCGTGGTTCTGGATGAGCACGATGATGAACTTGATTCCCTCGGCCACCGCAGAAACGATCTCGGTGTGCATCATCAAGTACGAACCGTCACCGACCATGACGATCGCGTCGCGCGTCGTGTCGGCACGGGCGACGCCGATTCCGCCGGCGATTTCGTAGCCCATGCACGAGTACCCGTACTCAATGTGGTAGCCGAGGTCGTCACGCACGCGCCACAGCTTGTGCAGGTCGCCCGGGAGCGATCCCGCCGCGCATATGACGACGTCACGCGAGTCGGATGCCTGCTGCACCGCACCGATGATCTCGGTCTGGCTGGGCAGGTCGAGTCCCCGGGGCACGAAGGCCGCGTCGACGACGTCATCCCAGATCTTCTTCTGATTGGCGATCTCGCTCGCGTAGCCGGGCGAGACCGTGAAGTCGGCGAGCGCATCCGCAAGCTCCGTGATCGCCTCGCGAGCATCAGCGACGACCGGTGTCGCACTGCCGTGCTTGAACGCGTCGAAAGACGCGACATTGATGTTGACGAAACGCACGTTCGGATTCTGGAATGCCGTGCGGCTCGCAGTCGTGAAGTCGCTGTAGCGCGTGCCGATGCCGATGATCACGTCCGCCTCGCGGGCCAGGCGGTTGGCAGCCGTGGTTCCCGTCGCGCCCACGGCTCCCATGCTCTGCGGGTGATCCCACGCGAGCGAACCAACACCGGCCTGAGATGTGCCGACCGGGATTCCGGTCTGCTCGACGAGCGTGCGAAGTGCCGCCGTCGCATCCGAGTAGATCACGCCGCCCCCGGCGACGATCACGGGTCGCTTCGACTGGCGAATGATGCTCACGGCACTCCCTATCACGCCGCGGTCGGGCCGCGGGCGTCGGATGTGCCACTCGCGATCGGCGAGGAACTCGAGCGGGACGTCGATCACTTCGGCCTGGACGTCTTCGGGGATGGCGATAGTCACGGCGCCCGTCTCGACCGGGTCGGTGAGAACGCGCATGGCGCCGAGCGCTGCTGAAAACAGCTGCTCCGGCCGGTGCACTCGATCGAAGAAGCGTGAGAGCGGCTTGAAGGCGTCGTTGACGCTCATGCTCGCATCCATCGGATTCTCGAGCTGCTGCAGAACCGGGTCGGCGACGCGAGTCGCGAAGGTGTCCGACGGCAGTAGCAGCACGGGCAGTCGGTTGATGGTGGCAAGTGCCGCCCCGGTGAGCATGTTCGATGCGCCGGGGCCGACCGACGCCGCACACGCGAAGGTCGAACGGCGTCTCGTCATGCGCGAGTAGGCGACCGACTCGTGCACCATCGCCTGCTCGTTGCGAGCCTGGTGGTACGGCATCAGGTCGGGCGACTCGACGGACAACTGCTTCAAAGCCTGGCCGATCCCGGCCACGTTGCCGTGCCCGAAGATGCCGAAAGTGCCGACGATCGTGCGCTCGCGGTAATCCCCGTCGACCGTCCACTGGTGCGCGAGGAACTCGATGAGGGCCTGGCTGACGGTCATGCGTCGCGTGGTCATGGTGATTGCGTCCTCTTCTGTCAGGCCGTGTAGGGAAGTCGTGCATCGGGCGTCTGGCCGAGCCAGGTGTCGCGCACCCAGCCGTGCGCCGGATCGTCGCTGATATGCCAGACCCGGTCGGGATCCGGGCCCGCCATCACGTTCAGGTAGTAGAGGTCATAACCCGGGGCCGCGACGCACGGTCCGTGCCAGCCGAATGGCACGAGGGCGATGTCACCGGAGTGAACCTCGGCGAGCGTGTCGATCGGGCCGGCGTCAGACGCGTAGGTGCGCATGTAACCGAACGGTGCAGCGCCCTCGGGAGCAGAGAGGCCGCGAGAAACGGCCGTCTCGAAGTAGTAGATCTCCTCGAGCTGCGACTCCTTTCCGGGAATCAGCTCGTCGTGTTTGTGCGGCGGGTAACTCGACCAGTTCTCGGCCGGCGTGATGACCTCGCAGACGATAAGTCGATCCGCATCGAGCGCTGCGGGCGTGCCGAAGTTGTGCACCTGACGACTCGAGCGGCCTGCTCCCCGCAGCTCAACAGGAACGTCCGATGCCGGGATGTACACGGGAGGCAGCACGCGGTCGGTCGGTGCCTCGGCCACCGCGACTCGCCCGGTGCCCTCGATAGTGGCCGAGGATCCCGACCCTAGATAGAGCGTGTCGGTTGGTCCATGGAAGACGGATGTGCGACCGGCGAGCCGTTGCGCGTATTCGTGGCCATCCGCTTCGATCGTGAAGCTGATCTGGAACGACCCGGACAACGGGACGATGATGCGCTCGAGGTTCGACCTCTCCAATTCGATAGACCCGACCTCGAGAGTGGCGACGCGGATGCCCGTGTACTTCCAGCCGTCGACACCGTGGTCGACGACGGATTCCCAGTCACCGAGCGCGAGCGTTCCGCGCGGGAAGTACCAGTCTGCGCTGGGCTGGTCGGTCATGATTTCTCCTCCTTGAGATCCGCGTTCGAGCGCGGTGGTGCGGCGGTCGGCGAACCGACCACCGCACGAGCGTCAGTGATTCTGCGGGAACCCCAAGTTGATGCCGCCGTGCGACGGGTCGAGCCACCGAGAGGTGATCGCCTTCTGCCGCGTGAAGAAGTGGATCGCATCCGGCCCGTACGCCTTCGTGTCGCCGAACAGCGAATCCTTCCACCCGCCGAACGAGAAGTAGCCGACCGGCACCGGAATCGGCACGTTGATGCCGATCATCCCTACCTGCGCCTCCTGTTGGAATCGCCGGGCCGCACCCCCGTCATTCGTGAAGATCGCCGTCCCGTTGCCGTAACGCGACGAATTGATGAGAGCCAGACCCTCGTCGTAGGTCGCGACGCGAATCACGGAGAGTACCGGTCCGAAGATCTCGTGTCGGTAGACATCCGACTCGGTCGAGACATTGTCGATGAGCGTAGGTCCGAGCCAGAATCCGCCCGCCTCGCCGTCGATCTCGATGCCGCGCCCGTCCACGACGATCGTTGCGCCGTCAGCCGACGCGATGTCGAGATACCCCGCGACCTTGTCGCGGTGTTCCCTCGTGATCAGCGGACCCATGTCACAGTTTCGCGTGCCATCGCCGACCTTCAGGCTCGACATCCGGGATGCGATCTTCTCGATCAGCTCATCGGCGACTGGCTCGACGGCGACCACGACGCTGATGGCCATGCACCGCTCGCCCGCCGATCCGAATCCCGCGTTGACGGCCGAATCGGCGACGAGGTCGAGATCGGCGTCGGGCAGCACGAGCATGTGGTTCTTCGCGCCGCCCAGAGCCTGAACGCGCTTGCCGGTCGCGGCAGCCGTCTCGTAGATGTACTTCGCGATCGGGGTCGAGCCGACGAAGCTGATAGAGGCGACATCCGGATGCTGGAGCAGCGCATCCACCGACTCCTTATCGCCGTGGACGACATTGAGCACCCCATCGGGCAGACCCGCCTCGCGGAACAGCTCCGCCATGAAGACCGCGGCCGACGGGTCCTTCTCGCTCGGCTTCAGCACCACCGTGTTGCCGAGCGCGATCGCGAGCGGGAAGAACCACAACGGCACCATGGCAGGAAAGTTGAACGGGCTGATGACACCGACCACGCCGAGGGGCTGACGCGTGGAGTACACGTCGACGCC
>JANOYC010000146.1:0-1646 GCA_031428675.1 Microbacteriaceae bacterium
GCATCGTGGGTGCGCCTGACGGGTGACGAGGATCGCGATGACGAGCGCATCCGTGCCGTGATCGAGGGAGCGACCACATCGCTCGCTTCGCGCGATGTGATGCGCTACGTGCGCCGCGCGCCCCGGCCATCGAATCGAGCAAGCGCACGCTCCCTGGCGGACGTCGCTGTGCCTCGGCTGATTCTCGCGCCACGAGAGCTCCGCCACTCGCTCTAGTTGCGAGTGTTGCGCAGGGGACGCTGGTGCAGGTGACGCGGGTGGCGTGACGCGCCGGCGTCAATGATTCTGGGGAAAGCCCAGGTTGATCCCGCCGTGGCTCGGGTCTAGCCAGCGTGATGTGATCGCCTTTCCGCGCGTGAAGAAATGCACTCCTTCGACACCGTGCGCCTTGGTGTCACCGAACAACGAGTTCTTCCACCCGCCGAACGAGTAGTAGGCAACAGGCACCGGGATCGGAACGTTGATGCCGATCATTCCCACCTCGACCTCGTTCTGAAAGCGGCGAGCGGCACCACCATCGTTCGTGAAAATCGCGGTTCCATTGCCGAACGCACCCGAGTTGATCAGCGCGACGCCCTCGTCGTAGCTCTCGACACGCACGATCGAGAGAACCGGGCCGAAGATCTCCTCGGTATAAACCTTCGATCTCGTGCTCACCTTGTCGATAAGGGTCGGGCCGAGCCAGAATCCGTTCGGATCGCCGTCGACCTCGATCCCGCGACCGTCAACGACCACGCTTGCGCCGTCATCGATCGCAATGTCGATGTACGACGCGACCTTGTCGCGGTGCACCTCGGTCACGAGCGGCCCCATGTCGCACGAGCGACGACCGTCGCCCGTCCTAAGCTTCGCCATCCGCGTCGTGATCTTCTCGATGAGTGCGTCGGCGACCGGTTCGACCGCGACGACGACACTGATGGCCATGCACCGCTCCCCCGCGCTACCGAAGCCGGCGTTCACCGCGGAATCGGCAACGAGGTCGAGATCGGCGTCGGGAAGCACAAGCATGTGGTTCTTCGCACCACCCAGCGCCTGCACGCGCTTGCCGTGCTTCGTTCCCGTTTCATAGACGTACCGCGCGATCGGCGTGGAGCCGACGAACGAGATCGACTGCACATCGGGGTGCGTGAGGAGTCCGTCGACCGACTCTTTGTCGCCGTTGAGCACCGTGAAGACACCATCCGGCAGCCCGGCCTCTTTGAGCAGCTTGGCCACCCAGATGGACGCGCTCGGATCTTTCTCACTCGGCTTGAGCACAACCGTGTTCCCGGCGGCGAGCGCTATCGGATAGAACCACATCGGTACCATGGCCGGGAAGTTGAAGGGGCTGATGATGCCGACCACACCGAGCGGCTGGCGCGTCGAGTAGACGTCGACGCCGGTCGAAACGTTCTCCGAGTAGGAACCCTTCAGCAGGTGCGGCATACCGGTCGCGAACTCGACGACCTCCAGCCCGCGGGTGATCTCGCCGAGGGCATCCGACAGCACCTTGCCATGCTCGCTCGTGAGAATCTCGGCGAGCTCGAGCTTGCGCTCGTTGAGGAGTTCCCGGAAGCGGAACATGACCGCCTGACGCTTGGCGATAGAAACATCGCGCCACGCAGGGAACGCCTTCAACGCTGACGCGATCGCTTCTTCGATCTCGC
>JANOYC010000147.1:0-11340 GCA_031428675.1 Microbacteriaceae bacterium
ACACGGTGGTGATCGCCGAAGCTGGCCATGATCCGAAGCGGATGGTCGACGCAGTGGACGTGATGCTCGATCGCAACGTCGACGGCATCGTTTTCGGAGCCTTGGGTGCACGACGCATTGCCCTTCCTCCTATCCCGTCCAATGTGCCGGTGGTGCTCGTGAATGCCGCGAGCGCGCACGGGCACTTGAGCGTCCTGCCCGCCGAATACGAAGCTGGCTACGCCATCACGAAACTCCTGCTCGACGGAACCGGTCACGACAAGGTCGCACTCTTGGGCCCGTCGCCCTGGGCCGAAAGCGACCCGGACATCTCGGTGACCATCAAGAATCGCACGGACGGCATCCGCGCAGCGATCGTTGATTTCGGTGCCACGGTTGTTGCCGAGAAACCGTTTCGTTCGTGGGAACCGAGATTCGGATACAGCGGCACGAAAGAATTGTTGGATGAGGGTGCCAACTTCACCGCGATGGTTTGCTTCAACGACAACCTTGCATTCGGCGCGTATCAAGCGTTACAGGAGCGTGGACTCCGAGTGCCGTCAGATGTGTCGATCGTGTCCTTCGACGACGATGAACTCGCCGGCTACTTGAGGCCGGGACTCACGACGGCCCGCCTCCCCTACGAGGAGATGGGGCGCCGTGCAATGACGCTTCTGCTCGACCCCGAGCGGCCGCCCGAAGTGCCACCAGTGCACATGCCCATCCAAGAACGTGGGTCGATAGCGTCACTCTGATCAGAGTGCGTCGCGATCGTTTTGCGTCGGGGCCGGCTCTTGCGCCGCCGTAGTCCAAGCCTCCACATCGCGTCGAGCCACGAACGCGGCGAAGTTCAGATCGGTGAAGTCGGCACCCGCCAGTCGATCGATGAGCACGTCGCGGGCTTCCCGCACAGTGCGGAACTCCGTCACGAGCCGATCCCGTTCGGCGCCCTCGACGTCAACGAAACGATCCGGATGCGAGGCTCGGGCTTTCGCCCGATAGGCGCGCGCGACGTCCTGCTTCGACGACTCCAGCGAAACGCCGAGGATGCTCGCCGCCTCGGCCGAGTTCACGAGGGCGCTCGAGACGCGAGGAATTCACGGTAGGCCGTTCGGTCGAGTGAGTCTTTTATGACGGCGGCATCCCGGCGGATCGCCTCGATCGCATCCGTCGCCGCTCGTCGGCGGAGAACAAGGCTACGCGCGAAGAACGCGGCACCCCAAAAGGTGGCACCCCAGAAGATCACAGCGATCCCGCCGCCGCCCGATGGTGAGCCGACGCTCAATCCGGTGAGAGTCGCACCGACCACGAACAATATTGCGCCGACAGTGAGCCAGATGCGAGATGCGTGACGGGCCGCCCTCACCGCGGCACTCCATCCCGGCTCCGTGCGCTCCCAGAACACCCAGCCCTCAGGCGCGGGTGGCAGGCCGTCGATGGGCACCCAACCGCGCGTCGGCTCCCAGCCAAGATGTCCGGCGATCCAGTAATCCGCGGGGTGTGGCCAACCGGGCGGGCTCCGAAATGTGAGCGGGCGAACATACTCCCCATCCGTGGCCTGCCCGGCGGATTCGGTCATTACAGTCCGACCCACTCGGTGGCGCCGTCGGCGAGATGCTGCCGCTTCCAGATCGGCACGTTTCGCTTGATGTCCTCGACGAGCTCCGCGCACGCCGCGAACGCTTCTGCGCGGTGCGGTGCGGCGACGGCGGCGACCAAGGCCACGTCGCCGATCCGCAGCGAACCGACGCGGTGTGCCGCGGCGACCCGCAAGCCGTGCGCTGTGGCAATAGCCGAGCAGCACTCTCGCAGAAATCGCTCGGCGTCGGGATGCGCCTGGTAGTCGAGCCCTGACACTGCGTTGCCGTGGTCGTGGTCGCGGACGACCCCGCGAAACGTCACGAGAGCACCGTTCTGGCTCGACAGCACGAAATCCTCGATAGCGGTCGCGTCGATTGCCTCGCTCGTCACGTGGGCGAGGATCTGCTGATCAGTCATGGTGCCCGCCCCCGGAAACCTGCGCGACGAGGTGCGCTAGGAGTCCGTCGAGCACGGCGAGTCCGTCACGAACACCGCCCGGTGAACCCGGAAGATTGACGATCACCGTGCCACCGGCCGTGCCCGCGACGCCCCGGCTGAGGGCGGCGGTGGGCGTTGCCGCGCTGCCACGGGCTCGGATCGCTTCGGCGACTCCGGGCAACTCGCGATCGAGGAGTGCGCGCGTCGCCTCCGGCGTCTGGTCGGTCGGGCTCATCCCGGTGCCGCCCGTTGAAATCAGCACAGCTGGCGCGGTTGAGAGGGTGCTCTCCAGCGCTGCAGCTATCTCCGCATCGGCGACGACAGTGACGGCATCGACGGCATAGCCCCGGCCAGCCAACCACTCCGAGATCATCGGGCCGGTCGTGTCCGTGCGCGTTCCGGCAGCCCCGCCGGTCGAGGCCACCACGACCGCGGCGGTGCCCGGTCGCACGGTCGGTGCCTCGGCGCTCGCGTCTCGTTGCCAGTTGCCGCGTTTGCCGCCGGATTTCGCCTCCAGCTGGATGGCCGAGATCACGCAACCCGGATCGACGGCCTTCACCATGTCGTGCAGGGTCAGCGCGGCGACGGCGACGGCTGTGAGCGCTTCCATCTCCACTCCGGTCTGCCCCGTCGTCGACGCCGACGCCCGGATGACCACAGCCTCGTCGTCGAACGCGAAGTCGACGGTGACCGAGCTGAGGGGCAGCGGATGGCACAACGGGATGAGCTCGGATGTCTTCTTCGCCCCCATGATGCCGGCGATGCGGGCGGTGGCGAGCACGTCGGCTTTCGGCAGGTTGTCGGCGCGCACGAGGGCGATGACTTCAGCGCGGGTCTCAAGCCGTCCCGACGCCACGGCCGTGCGTTTCGTTACGCGCTTGGCGCCGACATCGACCATGCGCGCACGGCCGTCGGAATCGAGATGGGTGAGCTGGGTCACGGTGCTCCTTGGGTCACAGCGGCCAGACCGACACGGTGTCGCCGGGCTCCACATGTGTGATCTCTGCGGGAATGTCGACAAGCACGTTCGCGCGCGCCATCGTGGCCACGAGGTGGGAACTCGCCCCGCCGATAATCTCTACTGTCTCACCGTCCAGCATTCCACGCAGAAACTGACGTTTTCCTGCGACGGAACTAATCTTGTCCTTCGATCGCACCGGCGTTGGCTGCATGGGCGGCAATCCCGCCGCCGCGCGGAGGAGTGGACGGAGAAACACGGCAAAAGAAACCTGCGTACTCACGGGATTACCGGGAAAACTCACGACGGGAACGCCGCGGACCTCGCCGAGCAACTGTGGACCGCCGGGCTGCATAGCCACGTGTCCGACGCGGGCGCCGAGCGGTTCGAGCACGTCACGAACGACCTCGAAGTCGCCCTGCGAGATACCTCCCGAAGTGACGATCAGCTGGGCGTCCACGGTGGCTTCGGCGAGCGCGGCGACGAACGCGTCATGGTCGTCGACCACACGAAGGGCGACGCTGATCTCTGCGTCGCACTCCCCGATCGCGGCGACGAGCGCGGACTGGTTGGCGTCGAAAACCTGGCCAGGCAGGGCGTTCGCCCCGGGCGACACGAGTTCCGCTCCCGTCGTAATGACGGACACGCGCACTCGATCGCGCACGACAACCTCAGCAATGCCCGCTGCCGCGATCGCGGCGATATGACGTGCGGCCAGACGCGTGCCGCTTCGCACCAGTACCGCGCCAGCGTGAACGTCACTGCCTGCCGTGCGCACAAAAGCGCCACTGGCGACCGCGGAATGAATGGTGACCATGGCGCCATCGAGGGAGGTTTCTTCGACCGGCACCACAGCATCCGCGCCGGTGGGCACGACTGCGCCCGTCATGATGCGCATGCACATGCCGACAGGCAGAGTCACCGCAGCCCCCGGCCGGGCCGGAATCACGCCAGCAACGGGAAGGCTGCTGGTGACAGCGAGATCCGCTACGCGCACGGCGTAGCCGTCCATCTGCGAGTTGCGGAACAGTGGCAGATCAACGGGCGACCGGATGTCGGCCGCCGCGACTCGCCCAGCCGCGGCGGTCACTGAGATTGACCGAGATAACCGCGCCTCGATCGCCGGCGTGACGAGGTGGGCCACGGCAGCTGCGTGAGATTCGACGGTTGTCGTCGCGTGCGCGTGTTTCTGCATCGCTCAGTACCGCGCAATGCTCGGGTCAACGTCGCGCGCGTACGCCTCGATACCGCCGTCGAGGTGGCGCACATCAGAGAAGCCGGCGGTTGTCAGCAGGCGCAGGGCGTACGCGGAGCGGACGCCGAGGTGGCAGTACACGACGGTCGGTTTGTCGGGATCGAGCTCTTCGATCATTCCCTCGGATACTCGACGAAGCACGTCGGCGAGCGCTCCCAGCGGCACGACGATCGCGCCGGGGATCACGGCGAGTTCGGTTTCCCAGCCCGCGCGCACGTCGATGAGCTGCACAGCGCCGAGTGCGTCACTAAGCTCCCGGGCGGTGATGTCATCTGGCCGTCGCGGCGAGATGCCGCAGAACGCGTCGTAGTCAATGAGCTCGGTGATCGGTGCGGCCTCCGGATCCTTGTCGAAGGCGATCTCGCGGAACCCGCCGGTGAGCGCGTCGTAACTCGTGACGCGTCCGAACAAGGGCTTCCCGACGCCGGTGAGAATCTTGATGGCCTCGGTGGCCATGATCGCGCCCACGGTGGCGCACACCGTGGGCAGTACTCCGCCTTCGGCACAGGTGGGCACACTGTCAGGAGCAGGCGGCGTGGGGAAAAGGTCTCGGTAACCGGGCGTCTCGGGCATCCGGCACGCGCCAGACTGCCCGCCATATTGGGACACTGCTCCCCAGACGAGCGGGATGCCGACAATTGCCGCCGCATCGTTGGCCAGGTAGCGGGTCGGAAAATTGTCGCTGCCATCGAGCACGAGGTCGTAGCGACTGAAGACCTCGAGCGCGTTCTCGGAGCTGAGCCGGGCATCGAAGATCTCCACCGCGGTCTCGGGTGAGAGTTCGTGCACGCTGTCGGCCGCCGATTCCACCTTGGATCTGCCCACGTCACGGGGGGAGTGGATGAGTTGGCGGTGCAGGTTGCTCACCTCGACGACATCGGCGTCGATGATGCCGAGGGTGCCGACTCCAGCGGCGGCTAGGGCGGGGATCGCCGCACTACCGAGTCCGCCCGCTCCAATGATCAGCACCCGCGCTGAGGCGAGCGCTCGTTGAGCCGGGTCGCCAAACCCGTGAAGTGCGCGCTGTCGCGCGAATCGCTCGTCGCCGTCTCGCATGAACGCGATTCTTTCACGCGTCACGAGCGCTGACCGGCCGTTGCGCGAGCGGCTACGCTGAATGTTCCACATCGCTGTCACGGAGGGATCGCACTCATGGGTCGCGAATCCACGGACGGCGGCGGCCGAACGCGTCGCGTGACGGCGTCCGCACGCGCGACCGCGGTCGCCGCCTTCGCTCTTGCGCTGACCGCATGCTCGGGAGGCGACGGGGCTGACACTCGCAGTCCCGACGCGCCGGGCGCATCCGGAACGACGGTTGTGGTCTACGCCGCGGCGTCGCTCGGCGACGTCTTCGACGACATTGCCGCCGAATTCGAGAGCGCGCATCCCGACGTCGCGGTGGAATTCAGTCTCGGCGGATCGTCGGCGCTCGCCGAGCAACTGCGGCAGGGCGCGCCCGGCGACGCGTTCGCGCCGGCGAGCGTCGACGCGATGGCGGACGTGATCGATGCCGGTCTCGTCGCGAATCACGCCGACGTGTTTGCGACCAACACCCTGCAGATCGCGGTGCCACCGGGCAATCCCGGCGGCGTCACCGGGCTCGAAGACCTTGAACGCTCAGAACTCGTCGTCGCGCTCTGTGCTCCAGAGGTGCCGTGCGGTGCGGCATCCGAAGCTCTCCTGCAGAACGCGGGCGTCACTGCCAAACCCGACACCCTTGAGCAAGATGTGCGGGCAGCGATGACCAAAGTTGAACTGGGTGAAGTTGATGCCGCCCTCGTCTACACAACCGATGTTCTGCGGGCGGGCGACGCCGCTGAGGGAATCGACGCGGTTGGCGCTGAGTCGGTCGTGAACTCGTATCCGATCGCCGTGTTGCGCGACGCGCGGAGCCCAACCGCGGCCCGCGCCTTCGTCGACTTCGTACTGTCGGCCCGCGCCGCGACCATCCTTGAGGAGGCCGGATTTGGGCCCGCATGACCGTCAGCGGCGCTCGATAGCGCTCGCCCTGTGGATTCCGGCGGCAATCGCCGTCGGGCTTCTGGTGCTACCGCTCGTTGCGCTCATCGTGCGAGCACCGTGGGCCGAACTGACCGATATCGTGGCGCGGCCCGAGATTTTCCAGGCTCTCCTGCTCTCGCTCGGCACGGCATCCCTTGCCACCGCTATCTGCGTGGCGCTCGGCGTTCCTCTCGCCGTGGTGCTCACGCAAGCGGCAGAGTGGCCGACCGCGGCTCGCCGCGCGTTGCGCACCGCAGTGACGGTGCCGCTCGTGCTCCCGCCCGTCGTCGGCGGTGTCGCACTTCTGCTTCTGCTCGGGCGCCGCGGTCTCATCGGTGAATTCCTCAACGAGGCATTCGGCATCTCCATCCCGTTCACGCCCGCGGCCGTCATCATCGCCCAGGTGTTCGTGTCGATGCCCTTCCTCGTGCTCGCCGTGGAAGGCGCGCTCCGGGCGTCGGACCGCCGGTTCGAGCTTGCGGCGGCATCCCTCGGTGCGTCACCGTGGTACACCTTCCGGCGCGTCACGCTACCGCTCATAGGTCCAGGCGTGAGCGCAGGCGCCCTGCTTTCCTTCACTCGATCGCTCGGCGAGTTCGGCGCGACGATCACCTTCGCGGGGAGCTTTCCCGGCACCACCCAGACGCTGCCGATCTCGACCTACCTCGCGCTCCAGCGGGATCCGGATGCCGCAATCGCCCTCGCGCTCGTGTTGCTGGCGGTCAGCGTCGTTGTGCTCGTGACCCTCCGCGACCGCTGGGTGCCGGGGGTGACGCAATGAGCGGAATCGAAAACGCGCCGCCGCCGTTCGCGGCGCCGTCGCCCGGGCTCGACGCCGTCATCCGGGTGCGCCGACAAAGCTTCTCTCTCGGCGTCGACCTGATGGTGGACGCGGGGCGCGTGCTCGTCATCCTCGGCCCCAACGGCGCGGGAAAGTCAACCGTGCTACAGACAATCGCCGGTGCTGTTGACCTCGAGGCCGGGCACATCAAGGTCGCCGGGCGGGTGCTCGACGATCGCAGTTCCCACGTGCGGGAGCCGACCTCGACGAGGCACATCGGGTTCGTGTTTCAGGACTACTTGCTGTTTCCTCACTTGACGGTCGAGCACAACGTGGCGTTCGGACTGCGCGCCAGCGGAATGCCGCGTGCCGAGGCGCACGAGCGCGCTGCGACTTGGCTCGATCGTTTTGGGATCAGCGCGCTCGCCCACCGACGCCCGTCGGAAATCTCCGGCGGCCAGGCGCAGCGCGTGGCTCTTGCACGCGCCCTCGCGACCGACCCCGGGGTGCTACTGCTCGACGAACCGCTCGCGGCCCTCGACGTCGAAGTGCGCGATGACGTGCGCGCCGATCTCGCAGTGCACCTGCGCGAGTTCCCAGGGGTCACCGTCGTGGTCACGCACAGCCTTGCCGACGCCACCGCGCTCGCCGACGAGGTCATCGTGCTCGAGGCGGGGCGCGTCACCCAGCGGGGAACGGTCGCTGACCTGCAGCGTGAACCGGCTACGCCCTATGTGGCGCGTCTCGTCCGCGCCGCGGACTAGACCTCGAGCGTTTCGCCCGGTTCGAGAGCGAAGAACTCGCCGCCGCCCAGGCCGGTCGCGGATTCGATGCGCTGGTTAGACATCCCCTTGCCGATCTTCGACAGCACCATTTCGTGGGTCGGGAAGCTTCGTTTCGGCTTGACGGCGGCGACGTAATCCATGACTTCGGAGATCTTGAGCCACGGTGCTCCGGCGGGCACGGCGAGCACGTCGACCGGCACGGGTGGGATCGTGAACGAATCGCCCGCGTAGTACACGGCATCGTTCACCATCACGCCGACGTTGTCGATCACGGGGATGCTCGAGTGGATCACCGCGTGCTTCGAGCCGAAGAACTTCAGGTCGAATGGTTCGACGGAGAATTCGGCGCCGTCGCTGGTTTCAATGATCGAGAAGTCGGTGGCGGCTCTGACGACGCCGGCAGGGCCGAAAATACGCGCATCCGGATTGGCGTCGAGGATGCTTGTCAGTTGCGCGGGCGTCCAGTGGTCGGGATGCTCGTGGGTGATCACCACGGCGACGACGCCGTCGACGCGCTCGAACGGCGGGGTGAAGCTGCCCGGATCGACGATGAGCAACGCACCGTCGATGTCGAGGGTGAACGCGGCGTGCTCGTGCTTGGTGAGGATCATGCAAAAAGACTACGTTCCCCTCCGCCCTTCCCCTCCGTCGAGTGAGCACTTTCTGCTCTTATTCCGGCTGAATGACGACAGAAACTGCTCACTCAACGGGACGGACGGGGTGTTAGGTGATCGTCAGGGGGATGGCGAATTCGTGCTCGGGGCTTCCGTCACGAGCGCTCGTGCTGAAGGCGACGAGGTCGTAGCTACCGATGGGGAGTCCCGTCGGGATCGTGATCGTGGCGGCGAAGTCGGATTCCGCGTCACCACGCGCCGCAACGACGTGCTTGCTCGCGACGGCTGAACCAGAAGCGTCGCGGAGTTCGAGCGTGAGCTGCGCCTCGAAGACGAATGCGCGGCCCGTGACGGAAAGCGTCGAACCTGCGGCCAGCGTCGTTCCACACACGGGGGCGGTAATGAAGATCGCCGGCCGGTCGGCCGAAACGGTCACGTTGCGCTCCACGAGGTTGACGATCGCGCCGTCCTCGGCGCTCAGTTCGTACGCTCGGAGAGTCACTTCCTGATCGCCCACGGGCGGCGGAAATGCGAGTGAGGTGCTCCACGTGCCTGGAGTCCCGCTTCCCGAAGTCGCGAGAATGTCGCGAACGCACAGCACCGCGCCGGTCGGCCCGATGGCATCGATGCGCAGTGCTGCTTCGAAGGTATTCGCCGCGCCGCTCATGGCAAGCGGCACGGCCACTCTCGTGCCGTCTGCGGGCACCTCGATCGTGATGATGGAAGCCGTTGGTGCGGGTGTCGGAGTCGGAGTTTCGCCCGCGGTGGGAAGCGGCGACGGAGTTGGCGACGTAGGGCCTCGCGGCGCGCATCCCGTCATTCCCAAGGTCAGAATGAGGATGCCCGTTGCAAATGCGGAACCACGTCGCGGAACCATGGGCGGGAGCCTCCCAACCCCCAATTTTACGCCTTACTTCCGTCGAGTGAGCAGTTTCTGCTCCCAAAACGACGAAATAGCGACAGAAACTGCTCACTCGACCGAGGGGGAGGGGGAGGGGGAGGGGAGGGGCGAGGATTGGTGGGAGTTCGGGCGGTGTGGCATACTCTTCTAGTTGTCCACTGACGGCCCCATCGTATAGTGGCCTAGTACGCCGCCCTCTCACGGCGGTAACACGGGTTCGAATCCCGTTGGGGTCACCACGGAAGACCCCCGGTAACGCGGGGGTCTTCCCATTTGGTGGATGCGCAACTCTCGCGGCGCGCTGCGCACAGCGGCGGCACGGCAATCCGCCCCCATTTCGAGGGCCATGAGCACCGCAATTCGGATGCGCAAGACCACATTCTGGGCGCGGGCCAAGGCGCGATGGCGAGGGCAGTGCCGCCATGGCCCCCGAATGGGGCTCAGCAGTAGCGAGCGAATCTCACTAGAATCACTTCACCCGACGCGGTTACCCGATCGCCGCGATGAACTGAACTCAGGCTTGCCCATGGCCATTATCAGAACAACGACGTTCTTTCCCCCCGTGCCTGACTCGGCGGCGACTGCACCCGTGCGGTCGATCACCCGAGCTCTAGCCCACGCACGGGTGGCCGCGCGTCTTAGCGCACTCCTCGCGATGCCACCGAGCTGGCGATTTGTGCTCGGATTCTGGATGGTCGGCTTCGCGGCCACCATTCTTGCCGTGTGGACTAGTTCCGAGATCATCACTTTTCACAATCCGGCGTTGCACCCCACTTTAGATTCGGTGCAGGCGTGCATTGCACTCGCGGTGGCCGGCGTCGTCTACGGGCGATTCCGGCGTCGGCGAATGCTCGCAGATCTGGTTTTTGCGCAAGGCTTGGTGCTTGTAGCCGCAGGCAGGCTCGCCGTCGCCTACGTGGCAGAGAAGCCAGGCAGCGAGTTCTCCGCTGAACAGTTCGATGCGTGGCTCGGCGTGACTCTGCGCGTTGTCGGGATTCTCGTGATCGCCGCGGCCGCACTCCTTAGTGACCGCGTCTTCACACGAAGAGTGTCACCGTTCGCGATCGTCGCTGTCCCCGTGACCGTGATCGCCGTCATCGTTGCCGTGGTGTGGCTGTTCAGCGCTCAATTGCCTGGCGCCCCCGCAGATCCAACAGGTGATGGCTTGGCTCAGCAGGTTGTCGGAAATCCGTTACTCGACGTCGCCCACGCCGTCGGGGCGGTGGGCCTTGCTGTGGCGTCGATCGCGTTTGCTAGCCAGGCGGGTCGACGTGGGAATGAACTGGGCCGTTGGCTTGCCGCCGCATGTGGGCTGGGAGCGTTCGCGCAAGTCAATCACCTGTTGACTCCAACGTTGTTTACAGACTGGTTCCACCTTGGCAATCTGCTGGGGGCTGCGGCGTCGGTCGTTCTCCTCCTCGGCGCGATCGGCGAATGCAAGCGGGCCTCTGACGCAAACGTCGATGACGCTGTGCGCAGTGACCGACTCCGTCTTGCCCGTGAGATTCACGATGGGGTCATCCAAGAACTCTCATACATCCGATCCGAAAGCCAAACCATCGGCGCGAATCCCCATGCCCGCGGACATATCGTCGGTGCGTGCGACCGCGCCCTCGACGAAGCGCGATCCGCGGTGCAATCGCTCAGCACCGCAAGCAACGAGCCACTCAGTTCGTCGTTGTTTCGCGCGTCGGCGGAATTGGCATCGCGACACCGGTTCGACCTTGTCGCTGACCTAGACGACTCCATCACGCTCAACGACGAGCAACGACACGCGCTGACACGCATCGTGCGCGAGGCCATCGGCAATGCCATTCGACACGCAAGCGCTGAAACAATCACGGTTCGGCTCTGCCAGTCGGACGGGCGACGGGCTCTGACAATCGAGGATGACGGTCACGGCTTTGAGCCCAAAGCCAGCGCTGTTGGCATTCGCGGCCTCGAGATCAAAGCCGTGACCGTCATCCTCGATTGTCAGACACCGTCGCCCGTCCGACTGGCAGAGCCGAACCGTGATTGTTTCAGCGCTTGCGTGTCGAATGGCATT
>JANOYC010000148.1:0-9240 GCA_031428675.1 Microbacteriaceae bacterium
ACCCTGGTCCCGCTGGAGGACCCCTGGGCGTCCAAGATCGTCGAGCGGGCGTTCCGGAAACGCAAGATCGCCTTCAAGACCGGCGTCTTCTTCAAGGGCGTCACCCAGGACGACTCCGGCGTCACGGTCACCCTCGCTGACGGCACGGTGCTCACCGCCGACCTGCTGCTCGTCGCCGTCGGCCGGGGACCGTCGACGGCCGACATGGGCTACGAGGAAGCCGGTATCACGATGGACCGCGGCTTCGTCATCACCGACGAGCGGCTCGCCACCAACATCCCTGGGGTCTACGCCGTCGGGGACATCGTTCCCGGCCTGCAACTCGCGCACCGCGGTTTCCAGCAGGGCATCTTCGTCGCCGAGGAGATCGCGGGATTGAACCCGGTCGTGATCGAGGACGTCAACATCCCCAAGGTGACGTACAGCGATCCCGAGGTCGCATCCGTCGGACTGACCGAGGCCAACGCCGCCGAGAAGTACGGAGCCGAGAACATCAAGGCCTATGACTACAGCCTCGCCGGCAACGGCAAGAGCCACATCATCGGCACCGCCGGCGCAATCAAGGTGATCCGAGTCAAGGAAGGGCCGGTTGTCGGCGTCCACATGATCGGCGCCCGCGTTGGCGAACTGATCGGCGAGGCACAACTGGCCGTGAATTGGGAGGCCTATCCGGAGGACATCGCTCCTCTCCTGCACGCACACCCCACGCAGAACGAAGCTCTTGGCGAGGCGTTCCTGGCTCTGGCCGGGCGCCCGTTGCACGCCATGTAACACCGCGGTCACACGCAGAACTAAGCTAAAAAAAGCACCAGTCACGAAGGAGCATCACTGATGAGCGAATCCGTCAACCTCCCGGCACTTGGAGAAAGTGTCACCGAGGGCACGGTCACCCGCTGGCTGAAGAACGTGGGAGATCGGGTCGAGGTTGACGAGCCACTGCTCGAAGTGTCGACCGACAAGGTCGACACGGAAATTCCTTCGCCGGTAGCCGGAATCATCGAGGAGATCCTCGTCGCAGAAGACGAGACTGTCGAAGTCGGCACGGCACTCGTTCGCATCGGCGACGGTTCTGGCGCAGCAGCCGAACCGGAGACTGCTCCGCAGGCCGAAGCAGAGCCCGCGCCTGCTCCGGAACCGGAGCCCGAGCCCGAGCCGGCTCCAGCGCCTGCAGCTGCGGCGCCTCCAGTTACGCCGCCTCCAGCCGCGGCACCTCCAGCCGCGGCCTCCCCCGCTGCCGCAGCACCCTCAGTCGCCCCCGCTGCCGCTCCGGCAGCAGCCGCGCCCTCTGACACGTCGAATGCTGGTTACGTGACCCCTCTCGTGCGCAAACTCGCGAACGAGCGCGGCGTCGACCTGTCTACTCTCACCGGCACCGGCGTCGGTGGGCGTATCCGCAAACAGGACGTGCTCGAGGCAACTCCCGCCACCACGGAGGCTCCGGCCGAATCTGGCACGTCAGGGAAGGCTGCCTATATCCCGCTGGAAATCTCGCCCTTGCGCGGAACCACGGTTCCGATGTCGCGGTTGCGCAAGGTCATCGCCGAACGCGCCGTCATCTCGATGCAGACTTCTGCTCAGCTGACGTCGGTCGTCGAAGTCGACGTCACGAAGGTTGCCGACTTCCGCAACAAGGTGAAGAACCAGTTCGTGGAGAAGACGGGCATCAAGCTCTCGTTCCTTCCGTTCTTCGCTCTGGCTGCTGCCGAAGCGCTCCGCGCCTACCCGATCATCAATTCGACGATCGACGGTGACACGATCGTGTATCCGGAGCACGAGAACATCAGCATCGCGGTCGACACCGAGCGCGGACTGCTGACGCCCGTGATCCGCGACGCTGGCAACCTCGACCTCGCGGGTCTCGCCTCGGAGATTGCAGATCTCGCTGCCCGCACGCGAGACAACAAGCTGAAGCCAGACGAGCTTGCGGGTGGCACGTTCACCCTGACGAACACGGGTTCCCGCGGTGCTCTGTTCGACACTCCGATCGTTTTCCTGCCGCAGAGCGCGATTCTCGGCACCGGAATCGTGACGAAGAAGCCCGTCGTGGTCAGCCATGAGGGCACGGACGCAATCGCCATCCGCTCCACGGTCTACCTCGCGCTCTCGTATGACCACCGAATCGTCGATGGCGCCGACGCGGCGCGCTTCTTGGTCGCCGTGAAGAACCGCCTCGAAAGTGGTGACTTCGCGTCGGTTCTCGGCATCTAACCTTCCCGGCTCGATATCTTCGTGCGCGGCTAGAAGATTTCGCGCAAACGCCAACCGGCCTCTCCCTTCATGAGAAGGATTGAGGCCGGTTGTTCGTTGCTGTCGGGTAGCAGTGCGTCTGGAACCGCAGCCGCGAGCAATGAGGCCGCGCCGAGTCGCTCGACGACGTGCATGGTGCCTGCCGGGGGCATGAGGGCCGTTTCCGGCCGAGTGTCCTCATCTTGCGATTGCGCGGCATCGATGAAAGCCCGATCCGCGCGCATGAGTGGCGAGTCGGGGTGATCCACGCCGTCGAGGCAGAGGATCGACAATTCGCGCAGGCACCGTTCGCGTTCACCGAGAAGGATGGGGAGTGCGGCGACAGGGTCGTCGCCAACGATGGCTTCATCACCTGCGATCGATTGAGCACGCGGGTCGGCCTCGCCGCGGGCGGGGTCATCGGCAGATTGAGGTGCGATCCGGGACCTTGACTCCCCGAGCAACGTTTTGTCAGGGTCACCCTGCCGACCCCCGAAGGTTTCCAGCGCGGTAGGCGACAGAGTTGTCAGCGCCACCACCCCGGCGACGGCAATCGCCGTCACCGCCCAGAAGCGACGCCGTACTCGCCGCAATGCTGTAACGAGAGAGTGCGCGCCAGCGCCCAAGCCGGAGACGACCGCGCTGCTCCCTCGAGCGACACCGCGGCGCCGCGGGCGTCGTTCTCGCCGAGCGGTGACTTCAGCGTCGTCGGCGCTGGCGTGCAAAAGCCCACTGGCACCAGTCGAGCCTTCGGTCTGACGCATCCCACGACCGATGTCGACGGGGAGCGGCTCGGCTAAGCCGAAAAGCACGTCAAGCCACGCGTCTGCCCAGGTCGGCGCCGACAGGTCGACGCCATCGAGTGAATGAAGGGTCGAGCGGACGGCTTCGCTCGACCCGCTCGAGTGCAACGTCTGTTCGATCAACGATCGCAATGCTCTGAGGTCTGACAGGCGAAGTTTGTCGCCCTCGTGAGGCGTGACCGTCTCCTCGTCGTCAATCAATCGCGCGTTACCGAATCCGACGAGAACCGGTGCCCCGTCATCGGAAAAGAGCACGTTAGTTGACCTCACGCCCCCGTGTGCGACGTGCGAGCGGTGGATGCGCGCGAGAGTAGCAACAAGCGGCGCGAGGACAGTGACCGCCTCGCCCACGGAAATGGATGCGCGGGTCTCCAAGAGACGTGCGAGCGACATGCCCGGCACACGTTCGAGAACAAGACACAATCGCCCGGTTGGCGCCCGAGCCACGTCGAGCAGGGGTACCACGTGCGCGCCTGCCGCCCGCTCGAGGGCGGTTATCTCACGGTTGATGGATGCCTCTGTCGTGAAGTCGCTGTAGATCTTTATCGCGACCGGAGCGCGGCGGGGCTCGTCTGTATTCGCCACACGGCGGGACACGCCGAGGTGAACTTCGGCACGCTCATGTCGGCCCAGAAGACGAACCAATCGAAACCCCGCCACAAGATCTGAGTCGCCCGCGGTCGTGAACACCATGCGTCAAGCGTCGTCGATCGGTCTTTGGCGACTGCCGCAATCCCATGGACATGTGTCCTCTCGCACTGTCGACCGCTTGTGGAGGACGCGGTTGCGCTGACGCGTCGCGACGCCAGCGTGCGGCGGTGAGAGCGGCTACGCTGGAAATCGTGGTCGACTTTGTAGTCGCGGGGATGGGCTCCAACTCCGTGCCGTATCTTGATGCTCTGGAGCTTCAGCGCTCCACGCACGCCTCCGTCGTCGCCGGTGATATTCCCGGTACCGTTCTGCTTCTTGAACATCCATCCGTCTACACAGCGGGCAAGCGCACGGAAGCGTACGAGCGACCGACAGACGGTACCCCGGTCATCGATACCGATCGTGGCGGGAAGATCACCTGGCACGGTCCAGGCCAATTGGTCTGCTACCCGATCCTTCGCCTTCCAGAACCGATCGACGTCGTGGGATATGTGCGTCAGCTGGAATCCATCGTCATCGACCTGCTCTCCGAATTCGGCGTCGAGGGCGAGCGTGTGCGGGGGCGATCTGGAGTCTGGCTGAGGGATACGCAGAAGATCGCGGCCATTGGCATCCGGGTAGCCGAAGGTGTCACCATGCACGGATTTTCCCTGAACTGCAGCAACTCGTTCGACGCCTACGACAAGATCGTCGCGTGCGGAATCCAAGAGGCGGGCGCGACCTCAATCTCGCGCGAGATTGGCACGACCGTGACCCCGACCGAACTCGCACCGCTCGTCGAATCGCGCTTCCTCGCGCACTGGGCGGTGAACGCTTGAGCGGCGTCGAGGGCCGAAAGCTCCTGCGGCTCGAGGTTCGCAACGCCCAGACGCCCATCGAGCGCAAGCCCGAGTGGATCAAGACCGTGGCGAAGATGGGTCCCGAGTACCGCCAGTTGCAAAACCTTGTCAAGAGTGAAGACCTGCACACGGTGTGCCAGGAAGCTGGCTGCCCCAACATTTTCGAGTGCTGGGAAGACCGCGAGGCTACCTTCCTCATCGGTGGTTCGCAGTGCACGAGACGATGCGATTTCTGCCAGATCGACACCGGTAAGCCCGCCGAATACGACACGGATGAACCACGCCGCGTCGCCGAATCGGTTACCAAGATGAACCTCCGCTACGCCACCGTTACGGGCGTAGCGCGCGACGATCTTCCGGATGAGGGCGCGTGGCTGCACGCCGAGACAGTGCGGCAGATTCATGCACAGAATCCGACTACCGGGGTCGAGATCCTGGCCACCGACTTCTCAGGCAATCCCGATCTGCTCGCCGAGGTCTTCTCCTCGCGCCCGGAAGTCTTCGCGCACAATGTCGAGACGGTCCCCCGCATTTTCAAGCGCATTCGTCCTGCATTCCGCTACGAGCGTTCGCTTGACGTGCTCACTCAGGCTCGGGCTGCCGGGCTCATCACCAAGTCGAACCTCATCCTCGGCATGGGTGAAGAGCGATCGGAAATCAGCCAGGCCCTGCAAGATCTGCACGACGCCGGCACTGACATCATCACAATCACCCAGTATTTGCGCCCCACCCCTCGACACCACCCGGTTGATCGTTGGGTGAAGCCGCAGGAGTTCGTCGAAATCAAAGAAGAAGCCGAGGACATCGGATTCCTCGGAGTGCTCTCGGGTCCGCTCGTGCGATCCAGCTATCGTGCTGGGCGCTTGTGGGCGCGTTCTATGCAGAGCAAGGGTCGGCCGATCCCGGAACACCTCAGCCACCTGGACGATGCAAGTCTCGGGTTTGCGCAGGCCGTATCCTAGAAGGCATGGCACGCACCAAAGCCCCTTCCAAGGAACCCGGCCGATTCAAGCAAATGTGGCAGGTCTTCCAGATGACCCGCCGGTACGATCCGTCGTCTGTCTGGTTCATGCTCCTGGCCTTCGTCGGACCGCTGGCCGTTGGTCTCGCCCTGGGCATCCTGCTCTCCATCGACAACGTCGTCGGTCTCGTGCTGTACATCATTTCGGGCTTCCTCGGTGGTGTGCTCGGATTTCTCATCGTGCTCGGCCGTCGCGCCGAGAAAGCCGCCTATTCGCAGATCGCCGGGCAGCCCGGTGCCGTCGGCGCCGTGCTCAAGAGCTCGTTGAGACGCGGATGGCAGGCCAGCGAAATGCCCATCACCGTGAGCCCGAAGACCCAGGACGCCGTGTACCGCGCGGTGGGTCGTGGTGGCATCGTGCTGATCGGCGAGGGCCCCAAGTCCCGAACCCAGCCAATGCTTGATGGCGAACGCCGCAAGATCACGAGACTTCTTCCCAACGTGCCGATCAACTTCGTGCACGTCGGCCCCGACAGCGACTCGGTGCCGCTCTACAAGCTTCCCGCCCGACTGCGGAAGTTCAAGCGCGTTCTCCGCAACCCCGAAATCATCGCGATCGGCAACCGACTCAACTCGATTGACCGGGGAAAGGGCGGCCTGCCCGTTCCGAAGGGCATGGACCCGACGAAGCTCCGCGCTCCCCGTCCGCGCTAGCGGGTTCGCACCAGCACGGTGCCAGCGAGCCGATCGTGCATGCCGCGCTGATCGCGATCCCAGATCACGGCCGGAATCACCACGCAGAGCAAGAGCGTTCGAACGAGCGGACGCCACGCGCCGAGCGATCTCCCGTCAGTGCGGATAACCCGCATCCCGAAAACAATGTGGCCCACGCTTGCGGCGACCGTGAGCAAGAACACGATCTGCGCCACCGCGAAGATCGCTAGGGTAGCCGCTGCGTCGTAGCCGAAGAATGCAATAGATACGATCACCGCCAGACCCCAGTCGAGAGCGATGGCTCCGATCCTGCGCCCGGGTCGGGCGACCGAGCCGCGGCCGCTATCCGGCAATCCGAGCCTGCGGCCCGGCCAATCAGACGCGGCGTCCAGGCTCGAATTCACCTGCCGATCCTAACCCGACGTACACCGCTGTAACATTGCCGAAACAATTGCGTCACGGAGGCGAAACTCCTGCCGCATAGATTCGGGTTGGCTGCGTTCGCCGCCGACCAGTACCAAGCCCATTGGAGTTCTTCACATGTTCAGTGATTCTTCCGAGGTGCTCAAGTTCATCAAGGACAACGACGTCAAGTTCCTTGATATTCGCTTCACCGATCTTCCCGGTGTACAGCAGCACTTCAACATTCCCGCGTCAACTGTCGATGAAGAGTTCTTCTCCGTCGGGCAGCTTTTCGATGGCTCCTCGATCCGTGGCTTCGCGTCGATCCACGAGTCGGACATGCAACTCATCCCCG
This sequence comes from Microbacteriaceae bacterium, assembly GCA_031428675.1. Lineage (GTDB taxonomy): Bacteria > Actinomycetota > Actinomycetes > Actinomycetales > Microbacteriaceae > JANOYC01. The sequence continues at coordinate 6,952 of JANOYC010000148.1, forward strand.
ATGTGACGACCGCCTACCTCGATCCTTTCCGCAAGGAAAAGACCCTCATCATGGTGTTCGACATCTACAACCCGCGCAACGGTGAGATCTACCACCGCGACCCGCGCCAGGTGGCCCGCAAGGCTGAGAAGTACCTCGCCTCGACCGGCATCGCCGACACCGCATACTTCGCACCCGAGGCCGAGTTCTACATCTTCGACGACGTGCGTTACGAAGTAACTCAGAACAGCAGCTTCTACCTCGTCGACTCTGACGAGGGCGCGTGGAACACCGGCCGCGAAGAGCCGGGCGGAAACCTCGGTAACAAGACTCCGTATAAGGGCGGATACTTCCCAGTGAGCCCTGTCGACAAGCAAGCCGACCTTCGCGACGACATCTGCCTCAAGCTGATCGACGCCGGCCTCATCCTGGAGCGCTCGCACCACGAAGTGGGCACCGGCGGCCAGGCGGAGATCAACTACCGCTTCGACACGATGGTGCACGCGGCCGACGACATCCTGAAGTTCAAGTACATCGTCAAGAACACCGCCGAGCAGTGGGGCAAGACCGCCACGTTCATGCCGAAGCCGCTTTTCGGCGACAACGGCTCGGGCATGCACACCCACCAGTCGCTCTGGAGCGAGGGCAAGCCGCTGTTCTATGACGAGTCCGGCTACGGCGGCCTCTCGGACGTTGCGCGTTGGTACATCGGTGGACTGCTCAAGCACGCTCCCGCGGTGCTCGCGTTCACGAACCCGACCCTCAACAGCTACCGTCGCCTCATCCCCGGCTTCGAAGCACCAGTCAACCTGGTGTACTCGGCCGGTAACCGCTCGGCGTCGATCCGCATCCCGATCACTGGAACAAACCCCAAAGCCAAGCGCATCGAGTTCCGCGCGCCTGACGCCTCGGGCAACCCGTACCTCGCATTCGCCGCTCAGCTGATGGCTGGCCTGGATGGCATCAAGAACAAGATCGAGCCGCACGAGCCCGTCGACAAGGACCTGTACGAGCTTCCCCCCGAGGAGGCGAAGAACATCCCGCAGGTGCCCGCATCGCTCGCCGAGGCGCTCACCGCGCTCGAGAATGACCACGAGTTCCTCCTCGCAGGCGGAGTATTCACGCCCGACCTGATCGAGAACTGGATCTCCTACAAGCGCGAGAAAGAAATCATTCCCGCCGCGCAGCGTCCGCACCCGTTCGAGTACGAGCTGTACTACGGCGTCTGATTCCGGGAGGTCTTTGGGACCGTACTTCCGGTTTCCGAGGCCAGCAATTTACTGAGCCCCAGGCGGCAGTTGCCGTCTGGGGCTCAGTCTATGTCTGGACGTTTACGGACGGGTACGTGCAATAAACGGACGGGATTTCGGACGGATCGGATAACCGCTTCTGCGGTCCCGTGCCGCCGGCTCAGATGCCCGTCACGGTGAGCACGGGGAGGTCGCCGCCCGCAGCGTAAGCCGCCGACTCCCGCTCGGCGAGTCGGCGAGCGCGCCGCTTGGCGAGGCGTGCCCGAATCAGAATGATGAGCGTGATCGGGCCGTTGACGAGGAACTTCAGCACGTTCCAGATGAACAGCAGCACGAGCAGGTTCAGCCAGCCCGGCCCGCCGTCGGAGATCCAGACGGTCAGGAGCCACGCGCCGAGCAGGTACGGCGCGGCGATCAGCATGGCGGGAACGCCCCACTTCAGACCACGTCGCGTGCGCAGCGCGTCGAGCAGGATGTTCGTCGGCATGTAGGTCCGCAGGAACAGCCGGACGCGGTTGCTGAGATTCCCGAGCAGTCGGAGCATGATGTCCGCCTCGTGAGAGGGTGCGTAGCTCCGCCGAGGAGGGAGATCATGTGGTGAGCGTCCCGAGGGGACCGCCGCAAGCCTTAAAATCGTGGCTACTACCTCGAAACCCAGGGTACGCCTGACCTCGGACACGCGGAAGGGCGGCTACAGGCGCGGCGCAGCGACACGGGCGGCAGGGGCAATCGGCTCCGGTTCTGCCGCGTGAGCCGCGAGCTGTTGCGCGCGAAGAATCGCGTCGCGTGCTCGCGCCGCGTCTGCGCTCTGCCGGGCGTCGCCGCCGACGAGTCCGAGCGTGCTGGCCTCGGTGATGCCGTAGGTATCGCGATAGGCAGCGACGGTGCGCGCCTCGCGTCGCCACAGAGCCGCGAGCTGCGGATCTGCGGGCTCTGTGCCGAGTTCCACGACCCATGCCGCGGACGCGCCGACCGCTTCGGCGACGAGTGCGTCCGCGCGCTGCTCGATAAGTGCGGCGCGTTCGCGGAGCGCGGTGCGCAAGTCCTCGTCCATTGTGCC
>JANOYC010000149.1:0-5448 GCA_031428675.1 Microbacteriaceae bacterium
GTGCACGGAGACACGACGTGAGATGTCGTACTGCTCCAGAACCGGGTCCCATACCGAAGCCTTCAGCGCCGCGGGGGCTGCCACAAGCACGCGTTGCCTCTGCTCCTCCGTGGCAGCCGCGATCACCTCGAGGGCGAGGAAAGTCTTGCCGAGTCCCACCTCGTCGGCGACGAGCACACCGCCGATCTCGTCCAGCAGCCGCCGCATCCGCTTCACCCCGTCGGCCTGGAACCGGGTCAGCTCGAAGCGCGTCGGCCCAGCCTGCTCATCGTCGAGATGCTCGCCGTAGCGGGCGAGCAGCATGCGAAGGAAGACGCTCCACGGGGTATGCTCGGCCCACAGCGGCTCGTACAGCCCGGCCAGATCGAACGACTCCGAGTCCGCCCAGCATTCCTCAAACCAGTCGATGACCTGCGGGGTCGAGCCGTGCTGCCCTGACGCGCCCACGTTCAACTCCGCATTGCGCGTGAGGCCTGCGTAGGTCAGGTTCGACGATCCCGCGAGGTAGGCGGGATGCGTCGGGTGGTGACTGATGAACGCCTTCCCGTGCAGGAACCCGCCCGTGTACCGGCGGATCTCCACGATCGGCTCGCCGCGCTCGTCGGCGGCGCGCAGCCACGCCACGAGGCGCTTCGCCGACTGCGTCGCCTTCAGCTCGAAGCCGAGCGCGTCGCGCTCCGCCTTCAACCACCGCACATGATCGGTCAGCGCTGCATCGAGCCGCTTCTGGAGCGCCACGTCAGCATCCACCGGCAGCAGCGGATCGGGCACGGGGTCAGCGCCGAGGAGGATTCGGATGCGCGGCAGCTTCTCAAGCTCGTCGGCAAGTAACAGGAAGCCCGCCGGGTTGATGTAGGCCGTGGCGATTGCCGCGCTGGGAGGGACCGCGAGCGCCTCCCGGTTCACACGGAACATGCGGCGAACCTCTTCCCGCACTGTCATGGGCGGCGCGATCCGGTTCGTCGCGAAAACGGGGAGCTGCTCGGTCATGCCGCGTCCTTCCACTGCTCGTAGTACGCGAGGACGCGCTCCAACCGCGCGGCGTAGTTCAAGCCACGATGGAACGTTGCGAAAACGTGCTCGACCTGCTCAGGGGATAGTCCGTACAGCAACGACACGAGCGCGTCGAGTTCCGCGATGAGTTCCGACTTCGTCGGCTCGGCATTGGCGGTACCGACCTCGACCCCAACCTCGGCTGCCCAAGCACGGTATCGATCGTCGACCGCCGCGAGCCGGCCGGCAACCTGCACAACGCGGTCGGCCAGCGGCGCGCCGACGGCGTACTTGGGGATCGGGAGCCCATTGAAAATGTGGAGATTCATGTGAAGCTCCACATACTTCCTCGCGTACCAATCAAGCGGGATCGATGACAGAACCCCAAGCAGATACGCTTCCGCCTTCGCGTCTCCGTCTGCCCGAAACACGTACGGGGCGCTATTCACGAGCACAGTCTCAGGCGCTACGAGAGCCGCGATCGACGTTCGCGTGTTTGTTGCGTTTGTGACGTCGCGGAAGGCAATGCGGGGATGGTGCAACGGAAGCGTTGCCTGGTCGGCAGCCCAAGACGCAGGCTTCCCGAAAAACGCCGACGACTTCAGCCCGATCTGGCGCTGCCGCTTGGTCTGGAGCGCGGTCTCCACCTTCGCGAGGTCAGCCCAGGCATACACCTCCACCGTCTCTGGCGTCCACAGGTCGAAACCCGCTCCTCCGCGCACAGGGAGCTTTCCACGCTCCTGCCCACCATTGTCAAAAGTCGGCCGGTCATTCGTTGCATGGAACTCGGCGACGGGCCGAAAGTCCCAGCCGGGCCGCTTCGCATCGAGTCGAGGCGCTTTGCGGAGCCGGGTGAATACATCCACGCTCGCCGGGTCGGGCAGGTTGGGAAGCGCCGCGGTCGCGCTGGCAGTTGTGAGGGCAGCGAAGTCGAGCTCGCCGAGGGTATCCCGCCCCGCCAGAAACTCTCGCTCGTTGTAGAACGGCCCCGCGAGGCGCACGACACCGCCGTTCTCGTCGTCGCGGCGAATCGCGCTCAGCGCGAACGAATACCGGCCGTCGACGTTCTCGAATACCCAGTTCGCGCTGTTCGTCAGGGTCACGACCTCCGTGATTGCCTTCGGCATCACGTCGGCACGCCACGATCCGTTTCCGGCTGCGTTCATCAGCGATCGTGGCGTGATGAACGAGAGAGCGCCGCCCTCTCGAAGCAGGTGCCAGAAGCGCCACGCAAACGCCTGGTAGAGGTCGACATCACCAGTGCCGAGCCCCGGATACGGGCCAGCCAGCAGCACCTTCCGAAGCGCGTCGACCACGTCGATCTCGCGCTTCAGGTCCGGCAACAGGTCGTTGCGCTCGGATCGGAGCCTCGCAATCTCTGCCTTGAGCGCGGCGGGCTTCAGCCCGAGAAGTCCGGGGCGCACGCGCAGCCAAAACTTCGGCTCCTCGACCATGACTTCTTCCCACGGCGGATTCCCGACTAGCACGTCGAAGCCGGGCCGTTCTCGGAGGAACACCTCGGGGAACAAGTACGGCATGTGCGCGGGCTGGAGCGGATCGACGGCCTCACGTATTTCGTGCATCGCTGCGAGTGCGACGAACTGCTCAGCGTCCCACGCCTCGTCACTCGTCACGCCGAGCCGCTTGGCGACGGCCACGTCGAAGATCGCCTTCGCCGGGGCCGCTGCGTCGCGTGCCTTCGCCAGCATCTCCGCACCGGCGGCGACTTCCGACTTGTCGGCCTCGGAGGCTTTCGCGTAGTCGATGAGGAGGTCGCGCGAGGCGGTGAGCGGTCCGCGGACAAGCGGCTCGTGCACCGGCCCAACGTTGAGCGCGTCCATCGCCTCGTCTATCGTGCCGATGCCCGTGAGGGAGTTGGCGAGGACAAGGCCGTGATCGAGACTCGACATCGGGAGGCCCGGAACGAAAGTGTGAATCCAAAGCGCGAGCTGTGAAAGCTCGACGGCGAGTGGGTTGATGTCCAGGCCGTAGATACAGCGACGTGCTACCTGACGGCGGAGGAGCTGTCCGTCGGTGATCGCCTTCGCACCATCGGTGTCCTGCCCGAGCGCCTCGCGGGCCTTCTCGGCGAGGCGGGCAAGTTCGGCGCGAACGCCAGGCACCTCGGTGGCGGTGAGGAAGTCGCGCATGCCGCGCTCGATCTTGTCCACGGCGGCGACGAGGAAATGCGCAGAGCCCATCGCCAGGTCGGCCACACGAAAGTCGAAGAACGCATCAGCAGCCTGGCGTTCCATGCCCTCGCCCATCAGGGTCTTGATCCGGTCGAGATGGGCCTTGAGTGCGGGCTCGACCGAACGCTCGATGAGGTGGTCGACGACGATCTTCGGCGTGTAGTAGGAGCCGGTTGCCTTGCGCTCCCCCGAGGCCGAGTGGAAGTACGGGCGTCCGGCTGGCGCGACGACTTCATTGCCGTCCTTCGCGGGGACGTATACGCCGTTCTGGTCGACGGTGAGGTCCTGCTCGGCGAGCGAGAGGCTGGATTCGAGCAGGCCCTCGTAGATGGTGCCGAACTCGCGCACCTGCAGGCTGCGGAAGTCGACCGGCCCCCAGGTCTGGTCGATCGTCTCCTCACTGAGCAGTTCCTGAAGCGCGGGGCCAATCACGCTATCGAGAAGCTTGATGCGCGCGAGCAGCGCACCCTCCTCAGTAACGGGATCGAACAGGCTGCCACCGTAGGCGGGCACCTCCCAGCGGGAGTTGCCGTGGAAGATCACCTCCCACACTTGCGTGAGGTCTGACCAGATCGCTGCCGACTCGGTGGAGAATTGGTCGGGGCCAGTCCCGATTTCGCGGGTGATGAATGCCTGGAGCGAGTTCGCGTCATAGTGGTCGTTGCGGCCCGCGGGCAGCAGCTCCGTCGCCTCCCCGTATGCCTGGAACAGCAGGCGGAACAGGATGCGCATCGTGAGCCGGTACGCGGTCTGAAGCCCATGCGCGTCGAGCGTGAGCCCGAGCGACGGGAGCTGATCGGCGATGGCGAGCGCGACCCGAGGAACCACGCCCAGGTACACGCGATCACGCAGCCGCGTGCCGAGGTCTGCGGCGTACTTGCCCGAGCCGTCGAGGATCTGCTGCGCCGAGCCGTCCGCGTCGAGCGCCTCGGCAGAGAAGATCAACGTGAGCAGCGCAGCTTGCTCGGGCGCGAGCAGATCCAAATCCAGCTCGAAGTATGTCTCGGACTGGCCACGCTGACCGACGCCCACACCGTCACGTCCGGGATAGAGACGCAGGGTGGACTTGCGCAGCGCGATCACCCACGGCACGTCCTCACGGCCAGCGATTTCGAGCGCCTTCGCCACGGGCGTGAGCTGGTACGTCGCGGACCTCTGATCGAAGTGCTCGTCGTCACGCAGCAGCACCGCAACGGCACGCCGCGGCCCGCTCGCCGTGCGCAGGACGAGCAGCCGCTCTGACCCCGCGGGCTCAGCGTCGAACCCGAGCGCCGTTACCAGCTTGATGCCGCGCTTCGGCAGGATCGGCGCGGCCTTCTGGCCCGCGGATTCCCAATCGGGGCGGCGAGGCACGTCACGGTTGAGGTGGTAGGTGGCGAACAGGAAGTGGTTGGAGAAGCCGTCTGTGCCCGCTGAGGACATCGCCTCCTGGATGGCGCGGATGCGCCCGTGGGCGGCAAGCCCGTTTCCCTCCTCCAACACGGACTGGAGCTGACGCTCAGCCTGCCCCACAGTGACGGGGCCGATAGGCGGAGCGTCTGCGGACGGATAGTGAATCCAGACGCCATCAGGGGTGACTGCTGCGACGATGAATCCCATCGGTGCCCGCGTACCGCGCGACTTCCAGAGGTCGTCAAGCACCCCCTTCGTCGGCCGCGCGGTCAGGCGAGCGACCCCGACCTGGATCGCCCCAGCCCCGGCGTCATCCCGGCCGAGGACGACGATGGCGTCGGCAGCGCCCGCAGGCGCATCCGCCCACGCGACCGTGCTCGACCCATCAAGCTGCAATGCCGACACGTTTCCTGCTCTCTCCACGCTCATGCCAGATGCCCCGGAAACCACTCTGCAGCCGTCACCGTCGCCACTCGCTCCATGCCATCTGCGTCCCCGACAACCAGGACATCGCCATACGTCGTCACCCGAAGCGTCGTGCCGTCCGCAAGCCCCTCGGCGAACGGCGACTTGCGACGTTCGCCGGAGTCGAGGTCGGCGATCTCGTCGCCTTCGACCGCATAGAAGTGCGGCGTGAAGAACCCGCGGGCGATGTCACTCTTCGGGTCGGGGCCGAGGTAGCCAAGTAGGCGCGGGGTTGCGCCGATGAAGCCGCCAATGGCCCCGTCGCTGTCGATCCACAGCTCGCGGCCTCGCGGCTCGACGGCAGTCCAGGCGCGAACCTTGTCGGCGAAGTCGCCGGTCATCTGGGAGCGCACGGATTCCATCGTGTCGGGATGCACGACATCGCCCGCACGAGTGATGCGGTAGC
>JANOYC010000150.1:0-24311 GCA_031428675.1 Microbacteriaceae bacterium
ATGCGCGAACTCTCGGGTGGTGCCGTCGAGGTGCGTTCTGGCGGCTCCGAGCCCGGCGACCAGATCAACCCGATGGCGATTCAGGCCATGGCCGAAGAGGGCATCGACATCTCGCAGGCCGTCCCACAGCTCATGACGACCGACCAGGTCAGGGACTCGGATGTCGTGATCACCATGGGATGTGGCGACGTCTGCCCGATCTTTCCCGGCAAGCGCTACGAGGACTGGGAACTGGTCGACCCGAAGGGCAAGTCGATCGAGGAGGTTCGCCCGATTCGCGACGACATCAAGGCTCGTGTTGAGCTGCTCTTGGTTGAGTTGCTCCCCGCAACGGCCTGATCCAGTTTCGTCATGCGCGACATCAGCGCACGCCGGGGGCTACCCGGACTGAGCTACCCGGAGGATTATCTGCGGCGCCTATCGGCTGAGCTGTCCGAGAAATTCTCTGGCGTCTTCGCCGCAGAGACCGTCGAACGCTACGTGCTCGAGTCCTACACCGGGCTTTTGCGCACGTCCACGGTGAAGGCGCACTTGGCGGGCAACACGGCGCGCTTCGCGACCGATCGGCTGACAGCACTAGCGCAAGCCAAAGGCGCCTTCGAGCACGCTGTGCCCGAAGTGTTGTTTGTCTGCGAGCAGAATGCGGGCCGCTCGCAGATGGCTGCGGTGCTGACGAACGCGCTATCGGGCGGTGCTGTCCACGTGCGTTCCGCTGGCTCGGCGCCCGCTCACGAATTGAATCCCTCAGTTGTCTCGGTGATCGCAGAGCTTGGGCTGGATCTAAGTGAGGCGTTCCCAAAGCCGCTGACGGACGACGTGGTTCAAGCCGCCGATGTGGTCATCACTATGGGGTGCGGAGATGCTTGCCCTGTGTACCCCGGAAAGCGATACCACGACTGGGCGCTTGAGGATCCGGCCGACCTGCCTATCGACGACGTGCGTCGCGTTCGGGACCAGATCCGCTCCAACGTGGTCGCTATGCTTGCCCAACTCGGCATCGAAGCGAAAGAAATCAATTGATGACCACTAGCGATCCGCTGGGGGTTTGTCGGCGCGATTGAGCCCCGGTTTAGGCAGTTGACGCGCTCGTGTCGCGCGGCTCGGGCACAACGCGCAAACCTGATGGGGTGTTGGAGAGTTTGACGAGCTCTTCGACCCATGCCCGATTGAGACTCGGTTCACGGTTGCCGAGAAAGTCGAATTGCAGCGGGATCGTGGGGTGAATCCAGATCGAACTATGTCCACTGCCCGCCGCTGCCGCGTAGTCCCAACTGAAGGCGAAGCTTTCGCCTCTGCGTACTTTTGAGAGAATTACGACCTTGAGGTGCGCAAGCACTCGGTCGTCGAACTCGACTGCGATAGCGGGGGTGCCGTAGATGAACTTGCCCATGGCTACTGGCCCAGCCCTTCGTCAATTTCCTGAATGAAATTGTCGAACTGTTCGGCAGACCGGCGACCCCGGTCGTTTGTTTCGACGCTCCCTACGATACCTACCTGCGGCATGTCCGGAATAGGGAAGCGCGCGGTTTCATCGTCTTCACCAAGCCCGTCCACGTCGACGACATCGAGTTGGATCCCCGGGCTCAGCAGGAGTGTATGTACGGCGGTCTTGCCGCTCTCCTCCAACACAGTGACACCAACCGCGACGCTGCCTTCAGCGGGAGCGGCCGTTGTGGAGTATTCGCTTTTACCCTCGGGCTCGGTTCAGAAAGTTTCCACCCACTTCGCGCGCCATTCTGGCGGCTCGAAAGCCTCGCTCCAATATGCGGTTTCTTTTAGAATCTTTCCCGCGCTGAATTCAAAGATGAATACAGTCTCATACCTTGGGCCGGCGTAGTCGAGCGTTGCCTCTAGAACGACGAGGTCATCGGAACTGAGCATCCGACGGGGCGTGATGGTGGGCAATTGGGGGAACGACTGGTAGATGGCGCGCCGGTTCGCAGCGCCACTCACGCGCTCTCTGGATTGGGGCCAGTCCATCGTCGCGTCGTCGTGGAACAGTTCGTCCATGATCTCGATGCGCCCGTCGTTGATGCAGGCAATTAGGCGCTCGACCACGGCCTCGTTGGCGGTTGGCATTTCCGTGTCGATAGTCACTTGGCGAAGCGACTGGCGCCGAACCAGTCGACAACGACGACGTCTTCATCGCCGATCACCCACGCATCGTGACCGCTGGGCAGGGACGTCACGTCGCCGGCGACCGCGGTGTACTCGGTCCCATCGTCCATCCGGATGCCGAGCGTTCCGCTGAGGTGGTATTGGAAGTGGGGTGCCTCGCAGCTCTCCGTGCCCGCAATCGGCTTGACGTCGTTAGACCACCGCCATCCCGGGGCAAAGGTCAGTCGACCGACCTCACCGCCACCGATCACCAATATTTCGGCACGACCGTGCGGAAAGTCCCGCACCTCGTCGGGGCTACCGAAGGCCTTGTGCTCTGATTGCTTCATTGCGAACTCCTCGTCTCTGTTCCAGCGCGCTAGGGTCTGAGGAATCACAGACCGCCGGCAGAACCGCGGAGAGTACAGAGGATTCTGCATTACGCAGTTTGACCTACTAGTAAGTAAAGTGTCAATGGGGAGGTTAGACTTGCCGGTGTGACTGTGCAGACCGAGGGAACCGGCACCGCGGGCCAGATCTTGGACGTCGCCGAGCGCTTGGTGCAAACCCGAGGGTTCAACTACTTCAGCTACGCCGATATCGCCGCGGAACTCGCACTCACCAAGCCAGCATTGCACTATCACTTCCGCAGCAAAGCGCTCCTCGGCGAGGCGCTTATTTCGCGCTATACCGACCGGTTCTTTGGTGCGCTGAACACCATCGACAGCGCCGGCGCCGACGCGCAGACGCGTCTCGACCGCTTCATTGCCTTGTACCGCACCATGCTTTCGTCGGGGCGGATGTGTCTTTGCGGAGTCTTCGCCGCAGAGTACCCGACGCTTCCCCCGGCTATGTGTGTGGCTGTGCTCGACTTCTTTGACCGAAACGAAACATGGCTCGAAGCCGTGCTACGTCAGGGCGTCGCAGAGCAGACGATGGTGGTCGCTGAGCCGGCGCGCGATGTCGCACGGATGATCATCGACACCGTGGAAGGTGCCACGATGATCGCTCGCGCGCACGACGACCCAGAACGCTTCAACCGAGTGACGGAGCAGATGCTGTCTGCACTTCGCGCGTGACCCAGAAACGCCGTCTCCGCGAGCTTCGCTAGAGTCGAGCCATGGCGAAAACACGCTGTTACGAAAACGGCGCGCTCACCGACGAAGACTTCGTACTTGCGGATGTCTCCGAGCACTTGGAAGCCCCGGATACCGTTGTATGGATCGATCTGGTGTCGCCGACCGCCGACGACTTGTCGCTGTTGGCGGAAGAGTTGGGCTGGCATCCGCTTGCTGTTGAGGATGCAATCAACTTGCACCAAAGACCCAAGCTCGACCGATACGAGGACCATGCGTTCTTGGCGGGCTACGCCGCTTCGTTCGACCCCGACAACGACGAGGTGAGCCACGTAGAGGTCGTGGCGTTCATCAGCGCTCGTGCCCTCGTCACGATCCACCAGGGCGACTTCGATATCGATGCGGTCGTGGCGCGCTGGGACGCGACAACGCATCTCGCGACGAGCGGAATCGCATTCCTTCTTCATGGCTTGCTCGATTGCCTCGTCGACAGCTACTTCGAGGTCGTTCAGGCGCTGGATGAGCGAATCGAATCACTCGCGACCGACTTGTTTGACTCGTCAGCCCAGCAGGCAGCGCTGCAGAAGCAGTCGTTCGACTTGCGTCGCAGTCTCGTGCGATTGCGGCGAGTGGTGTTGCCGATGCGCGAGGTCGTCAATTCCCTCCTCCGTCGAGACCTGCGAGTCGTTGATGACCAGATGGGCCCATATTTCCAAGACGTCTATGATCACGTGCTACGAGCAACCGAATGGACAGAAAGTCTGCGCGATCTCGCGACAAGCCTGCTAGAGGCGAATCTCGCGATCCAAGGACACCGTTTGAACGTGATCACCAAGAAAGTGACCGGATGGGCCGCGATTATTGCGGTGCCCACCGCGATAACGGGCTTCTACGGACAGAACGTCCCGTATCCGGGGTTCAGCGAGCTCTCCGGCTTCTACGCTTCTACGGCACTCATTGCCGGCGGCTCGGGGTTGCTCTACCTGCTGTTCAAGCGGAACGATTGGATCTAGTTCGGCTCAGTCCCGACGCCTTCGAGAAGCCGTCACGAGAGTGCGGGGGCGATGTGGGTCACGATCGTCTCGAGCATCCGGGCATTGAAATCGACTCCGAGCTGGTTGGGGACCGTGACCAGGAGTGTGTCGGCGGCCCGGACCGCTTCGTCGTTCGCGAGTTCTGCGGCGATCACATCGGGTTCGCCCACGTAGCTTCGACCGAAGCGGGCAAGTCCGCCGTCGAGGTGCCCGACCTGGTCGTTCGGCCCGGACTGCGCGTGCAGACCGAAGTAGTGCCGGCTCTCGCTGTCGAAGATCGGAAGGATGCTACGACTCACCGACACGCGCGGGTCGCGGCCCCAGCCCGCCTCTGCCCATGCGGAGCGGAACATCCAGATCTGTTCGGCCTGCAACTCGTGGAAAGGAACGCCCGTGTCCTCCGTCAGGAGCGTGGAACTCATGAGATTCATGCCCTGTTCGGCGGTCCACACCGCAGTGGCTCGGGTGCCGGCGCCCCACCAGATGCGCTCGGAAAGGCCAACAGAACGGGGCTCGATCGCTAGTGGTATCGACTGGCCCGTCATCTGAGGATTCGACACAGCCATGGCGTCACCGGCGATGGCGGAGCGGAATCGAGCCGTGCGTTCGCGGGCGAGGTCGGCATCCGTCTGGTTCGCAGCGGGTACGTGCCCGAATGACTCCGACCCACGCAGCGCCGTTTCGGGCGACCCGCGGCTGAGGCCTAGTTGCAGACGACCACCGCTGATGAGGTCGGCCGCTGCGGCATCCTCAGCCATGTACAACGGGTTCTCGTAACGCATGTCGATCACCGCCGTACCGATCTCGATGCGGCTCGTACGGGCACCGATCGCGGCGAGCAGAGGAAAGGGCGCCGCGAGTTGACGGGCAAAGTGATGCACGCGCACGAAAGCGCCATCGGCGCCGATCTCTTCGGCGGCGACGGCGAGATCGATCGTCTGTGTCAGCGCGTCGCTTGCGGTGCGCACTTTCGACCCGGGCACCGCCTGCCAGTGCCCGAAGGTCAGGAATCCGATGCGCTTCATCTCCGGGTCAGCGCCGCGACCGGCGACCGTATTCCCGCGCGGGCTCGTCGCTACCCTTGCGGTATGGCCGTGGCCGCTGGGGGAAGCCGCAGTAGCGCGCCTTCGGAGCGGCACGTCGCTGCCGCCACGAGCATGGCCCGCTCCAGGAGCGCTCGCCACTCGTCATCGGTGGCGGGAACCCCGGATTCGGCGATGCCGGCAGCTACAGTCGCCAACGTGGAGTCGCCGCCACCCATCGTGTCGACGATCGGCCCCGGCATGTTTGCGATGCCGGTGTGGATCTCGGAGCCTGCCGCGTCTACGATCGTTGCGCCCTTGGAGCCTGCTGTTTCCAGAATGTGAGTGACGCCCGCGGCGAGCAATCGTTCGCGCACGGCATCCGGTTCTTCGCCGTACAGGATGCGGCAGTCGTCGTCGCCGATCTTCGTGAGGAGCGCACCAGCGGCGATCCGCTCGAAGTTGCGGGTGAACGCCGTGGCTGAATGCAGCAACCCGGAACGAGGGTTGGGGTCGATGATCAGTCGCTCGCCAGCGCGGTCAATCGACTGCTCGATCTCAGCGGCTTGGGCGTCGTCGTCGAATCGCACGCAACTGATTGCTACCGCTGGTGCTGCGGCGATCGCTGCTTGAGCATCCTCGCCGATCTCGATGAAACGGTTGAAGGCCGCGTCATTGAACGAGTAGCGCGGTTCGCCGTTGATGCGGCGGGAGAATGCGCGGCCGGTGCCGAGCGCCGAAATGGAGGGGATGACGCCGACCCCGAACGCAGCGAGATGGTCGCGGATCATGCGGGAGCCCTCGTCGTCTTCACCGAGGGTGCAGACGAGAATCGTCGGCACCCCGAGGATCGAGAGACCAACGGCGACGTTGAGCGCCGCGCCCCCGACGAACGCCCGCACCCCCTCTTCATCGTGGATCTCATCAATCAGTGCATCGCCGATGACGACGACGGGGGCAGGGGAATCAGTCATTGAGGTGCTCGTATCTCGCCGGATCCGCGGGGGATCAGTGTGGTCGGTATCTCGATGGTAGTGACCGGGGAGTCATCTCCGTCTAGCCGGCGGAGAATCAGTTCGGCAGCCATGCGTCCGATCGACTTCGGATTCTGCGCGACGACCGTCAGTCCCGGGTCAAGAAGGTCGCCGAGGACAATATCGTCGAAGCCGACGAGGGCGACTCGGTGCTGTGCGCCGAGTGCGCGTAGCGCGCGGATCGCACCGATGGTGATCAGGTTCTGTGCCGCAAAGATGGCGGTCGGCGGGTGATCGCTTGCCAGTAACCGGGCCACCGCATCCCGAGCTTGCTGTTCGTCGTCGAGTTGGTCGACGACGATCGCTTCGCCAGCGTGGATGTCGGAGGCGCCGATGGCGGAAAGGAAACCGTTCTCTCGGTGTTGGGCCGTCGTGATCGCGGTGCGGTCACCGAGGTATGCGATGCGTCGGTGGCCGTGGTGGATCAAGTGCTCGGTTGCGCGCACGGCTCCGTCGAAGTTGGTGCTGACGACGGCGTCTGCGTCAATATCACGCGGTACGCGGTCGACGAAAACCACGGGGGTGCCGCGCTCGAGTTCGGGGGCGAGATAAGCCTGGGTCGGCGCAATGGTGGTCAGGATGAGTCCGTCTACGCGTCGCTTGAGAAATTCGCGCACGAGCCGCTGTTCTCGATCGGGATCGTCGTCGAGGCTCGCAGACACCACGGCGAATCCCAAGTCATGCGTCGCGTCTTCGACTGCGCGGTGGATGGCGCCGGAAAACGGGTTGGCCACATTGCCGACGAGCAGTCCGATGGTGCCCGTGCGCCGATCGGATCGTCGCAAATTTCCTGCGTTGACGTCGAGCTGATAGTGCAAGGCCGCGGCGGCTGCCTGCACGCGCTGGATTGTCTGTATCGACACGTTGGGCTCGTGATTGATCACGCGGGAGACCGTCTTGATGCCGACCCCAGCGAGCGCCGCCACGTCGCGCATCGTCGGGCGAGAGCGCGGGGCAGACGTGGACGAACGCGCGACCGTCTCGCGTGGTGCGTTCGACATCGATGTCATTTTGTGACCTTTATCTGTAATCCTGGCTTGACTATATCTCTGTAACGGCGTAAAAATAGCAACTGACATCGTTGTCAACCCCTCCACACCAAACAAGGAGATTCGAAGATGAATCGAACAGCATCACGGCCGCTTCGCGGCAAACTGCTCATGATCGGCGCTGTCGCAGCGTCAACCGCCCTCGCCCTCACCGGCTGTTCCGGCTCGACCTCGGACGGCGGAAGCTCGTCCGATGGTGGTTCCGACGAAATCGGCGTGTCGCTGATCGTCAAGACCACGACGAACCCCTTCTTCATCGCCATGCAGAACGGTGCGAAAGACGCCGCAGCAGCGGAGGGCGTGAACCTCTCGCTCGCAGCAGGCAAGGAAGACGGCGACGAAGACACTCAAATCCAGGCCATCGAGAACGCGATCGCCAAGGGCGACGCCGGCATCCTGATCACCCCGACCGGCCCCGCAGTCGAAGACGCCATGGTTAAGGCGCGCGACGCCGGACTCTTCGTCATCGCGCTCGACACCCCTCCCGGCAACCCCGACGCCGTCGACATCACCTTCGCGACGGACAACCGCCTCGCGGGCCAACTGATCGGTGAGTGGACCGCTGCCCAGCTGGGTGGCGAGAAGGCCGTCATCGCACTGCTCGACCTCTTCGACGACAAGGTCGTCTCGGTCGACTACGACCGCGACCAGGGGTTCCTGCAGGGAATGGGCATTGACGTCGCCGACGAGAACAAGAACGGTGACGAGGCCAAGACCGGAAGTTACAGCGGCGGCGAGTACGAAATCGTCGGAAGCGCGTCTACGAACGGCGCCGAAGACGGCGGCCGCACGGGCATGGAGACCCTCCTGTCGAAGAACTCCGACATCAACGTGGTGTACACGATCAATGAGCCGGCAGCATTCGGCGCCTACCAGGCGCTCAAGGCCGCAGGCAAGGAAGCCTCGACGCTCATCGTTTCGGTCGACGGCGGATGCGCCGGCGTCGGTAACGTCGCTGACGGCATCATCGGTGCTACCAGCCAGCAGTACCCCGTCAAGATGGCGGAACTCGGTGTCAAGGCGATCGTGGATCTTGTGAAGACGGGCAAGAAGCCCGAGGTCACGCCCGGCCTCGACTTCTTCAACACCGGTGTCGCGCTCATCACCGACAAGCCAGCCGACGGAGTCGACAGCATTGACTCGGCCGCGGGCCTGGACATCTGCTGGGGCTAATTCCCACACATAGCGGAGGCGCACGCCTATCCGGCGGGCGCCTCCGCGCACCATAATCGAGCTAATCCCCAACGACGAGGAGCAATCGTGAACAGTCCCATCAAAGTTTCCACACCGTCTCGGGGCGGGGGTGAGCTGGCTGGCGAATTCACCGATCGGCGCAAATCCCCACTCGCCCGTCTCCGAGCGCTCATGCACAAATACCCGGCGCTCAGCCCCGCTGTCGTTCTGGTGATCGCGGTCATCATCTTCGGCCTGCTGAACGAGCGCTTTTTATTCCCGTCGAATCTGTCGCTGATCACGCAACAAGTCGCGGTCGTCGGAACGCTAGCCGTCGCACAGACGCTCGTCATCCTCACCGCGGGAATCGACCTCTCCGTCGGTGCCATCATGGCTCTCGCATCCATGGTCATCGCGCAAACGGCGGTTAACAACGGCGTCCCCGCGCCCGTCGCGCTACTGGCCGGACTCATCGTCGGACTCGCGGCTGGCGCACTCAACGGTGCTCTTGTCACGCGTCTCAAGCTGCCACCGTTCATCGTGACGCTCGGCACGCTCAACATCTTCATCGCGATCACCCTGCTGTATTCGGGTGGCGCCACCGTGCGCGGCGGCGAGATGCCCGAGTCGCTCCCGTGGACGGGAACGACCTTCAGCCTCGCGGGCGTCAACATCTCCATCGGTGTGATCATGATGCTCCTGCTCTACGTCGTTATTGCGTTCATCCTCGGCAAGACCGCATGGGGCCGTCACGTCTACGCGGTCGGCGACGACAAAGAAGCTGCGCGCCTCGCCGGTATCCAGGTGAACAAGGTGCTCATGAGCGTCTACCTCGCCGCCGGTGCAATCTTCGCGATCGGCGCGTGGATCCAGATCGGTCGTAGCAACGCTGCGAGCCCGAACGCCGGAGCTGACCTCAACCTCGACTCGATCACCGCAGTAGTGATCGGCGGCACAAGCCTCTTCGGCGGTCGCGGAATCATCTGGGGCACCCTGCTCGGTGCGCTCATCGTCGGTGTGTTCCGCAACGGGCTTTCGCTCGCCGGACTCGACGTTCTCTACCAGACGTTGGCTGTCGGCGTCCTGGTCATCCTCGCTGTTTCGATCGACCAGTGGATCCGGAAGGCACGCTAATGACTCTCACTGACAATGCAGCCTCGTCGGCCCCCGCAGGCGCTCGCAGTCCCATCCTCGAAGCGAAGAACCTCGTCAAGACCTACGGACACGTCGTCGGGCTCGACGGCGTAAGCCTGCAGCTCTACGCAGGCGAAGTGCTCGCCGTGATCGGCGACAACGGTGCCGGCAAGTCGACCCTGATCAAGTGCCTCACCGGCGCCGAGGTCCCTGACTCCGGAGACCTCATTCTCGAGGGCAAGAAGGTGCACTTCAAGGGCCCGCAGGAGGCACGCGCGCACGGCATCGAAACCGTGTATCAGAACCTCGCGGTCTCGCCTGCGCTCGACGTCGCATCCAACCTGTATCTCGGTCGGGAAGAGCGTCGCAAGGGCATTCTCGGCTCGGTATTCCGGATGCTCGACACCGCCGGGATGCGAAAGCGCTCGACCGAAGAGCTGAAGCGCCTCGGCATCTCCACCTTGCAAGACGTGACGGTGGCGGTTGAGAACCTCTCGGGTGGACAGCGGCAGGCCGTGGCGGTTGCTCGCGCCGCAGCGTTCGGCTCGAAAGTCGTCGTGCTCGACGAACCGACGGCAGCGCTCGGAGTGCGCGAATCCAATCAAGTGCTCGAGATGGTCAAGAGGCTGCGTGACGAAGGCATCCCTGTGGTTCTCATCAGCCACAACATGCCGCACGTCTTCGAGGTGGCTGACCGGATTCATATTCAGCGTCTCGGAAAGTGTGCAGGCGTGATTACGCCGAACTCGCATGACAAGACCGAGGCGGTCGCGATCATGACCGGCGCGACGACGCTGTAATCATGCAGACCGCCCTCTTCGCGCGATTCACTGCGCGGGCCGGTGCGGAGTCGAAGGTGCACGATTTGGTTGCCGGGCTCACCGCGCGAGTGCGCACCGAGCCCGGCAACCTTGTGTTTGACCCGTCGACTCTTGCCGGCGACGAGCGATCATGGTTCGTCTACGAGGTGTATGCGAACGACGCCGCCTTCGCCGAGCACATCGGCGCGGACTACTCGGCGGAGTTCAACGCCGCCCTCGCGCCGCTGATCGAGGAACCGTCGTCACAGCTGACCTGGCTCACGTTGGTCGCCTAACCCGCCTGGCCCTGCGCATCCTGTCCGCTCGTCCGTTCTCGTCCGTTCTCGTCCGAAATTCAGGCACGCGCGCACGCCACGCCGGCGTGGACATGTCGCCACGCCGACGCGTCTGCCGCGCTGCCTGAATTTCGTGCAGGAGAACGCGGGCTAGGGCTTGCGCTCGACGGGTTAGTTGGTGTCGGCTGTGTCCGCGGGTGCGGGTGCGGCGGCGTCCGCGGGTGCGGCGGTGTCCGCGCGTGCGGGGGTGTCCGCGGGCGCGGGCACCGCGGGGGAGCGGCGGCTGCGGCGACGGATAAGCACTATCGTCACGGCCGTCAATATGCCGAGCAGCACCAGCCACGGTGTCAGCACTCCGAGTAGCACCACGAGCCCGGAGAAGAACGCCACCAAGGCGGCCCAACCGGTGACGATACCCGACCAGAAGGTGTCAGGGGTGACGGCCGGGGCATCCTCGACGGAACCGAAAGTGACTGTGATCGTCGACAACGACACCTGGTCGGTGAGATAGCGGCGCTGACTCTCCAGGCTTTCCAATTGGCCTTGTCGTTCGGAAATCGCACTCTCCAGCTTGATCAGGGTGTCGGTGTCCGTTGCCGTCGAGAGCAGTCCTATGAGTCGATCGAGGGATGCCGACAAGGCCCGAATACGCGCGTCCAGATCCTGCGCCTCCGTCGTCACGTCTGTTGTCGACAGATTGAGCTCCTGCACGGTGCCGAGAGCGCGCAACTTGTCGAGGGTCGCGTCGAGGGAGTCCACGGGCAGGCGCAGAGTCAGTACCGCGCTTCCCTTGTTGCCTGTGGTCGCCGCGTATTCTGTGCGGCTGTCGACGCGACCGCCGACAGACGTCGTGATGCGCGTTGCTTCGGCCGCGGCGTCGAACGGGTCATCGACAGTGATGGACATGTAGCCCGTCTTGATGACCTCACGGTCGGCATCTGACGTCGATTGCTCGCTCACGCTGGGCGCGCCCTCGTCGGGCTTGACCTCGCCGGGCTCGACCCCGCCGTCGACTGCCGCGTCTCGGCCCTCGGAGATACCGCCACCGCTACTGCTGTCGGTGGGGGAAACGACGGAACCAGCTGAGCAACCGCCCAGGGACAATGCCGCCGCCACGGCTATCGTCGCCATCACTATTCGCCTCATGCAAACACGGTACGAGCGGATTGGCGTGTGCACCACCCAACATTTTGCACAATTCGAGCGTCTGAACCGTGTTACCCGGCCCGCTAGAACTGCTCGCACCGAAGGGCAGGTTGATGCCGCGAGGGGACGACTGCGAGGGGGCACGGATGCGAGGGCACGGATGCGAGGGCACGTATGGGAGGGGGCACGGATGCGAGCGAAACGGGGGTATGGCACCCCCCGGAAATACTCGCTGGATGGGGCGAGTTCCGCGTGTTTCCGCAGAAGACCCTCGAATTTCTGAGAATTCGATGAGTGGGTATGTATTTCTGATGCCCCCCGTTGTAGGGTCAAGGTACGTGTATGGGTGCACGCAAACGCCGCGCGATATCTTCGCAGGCGTAGCTCACCGTTCTTCGGGTGAATAGGTGAGCAGGTGAGAGGTCGGCATTGCCGGCCTCTCTTCCGTTAACAGCAATACTGGCGGAGTAGGCGCCCATACTGGGCTCATGGGGCTTCGTGAGTGGTGGCGCGCACGCCGAGCGCCGAGACTTCACATTGCGGCCGACCTCGGTGACGGTCCGATCGTCGTGCTTATCCACGGCATCGCGTCATCGTCGGTGACTTTCGATCGGCTCGTGCCGTTGCTCACGCCGAATCACCGCGTGATCGCGATTGACCTCCTCGGCTTTGGTCGCTCTCCCTCTCCTCTTCGCGCCACGTACACGATCGAAGAACACGTCGCGGCCGTTCGCGAGACCCTCCGGACGTTGCGACTGCGCGAACCGTTCGTGCTGGTCGGCCATTCAATGGGAGCGCTCATTGCGAGTCGTTACGCCGCCGAGAACGCGGCGCGGCTGCGGCGACTCATTCTGGTTAGCCCACCCATCTACGTCGACCCCGACGCGCTCGGGGACAGACGCGATCGCGCGACCATGGACGTCTTCTTGCGCGCATACGAATTCCTTCGCTTGAACAAGGCATTCACGATGCTGAACGCCGAGTTTCTCGCACGACTGTCGCCGATCAAAGATGTGCTCGTCGTCTCCGAGGCCAATTGGGAGGCGTTCCGGCTGTCGCTCGAGAACGCGATCGAATCCCAGACCACGGTGAGCGACATCGCATCGGTGCGTGTGCCGGTCGACATTGTCTTCGGCGCGCTGGACCCATTCCTGGTGCCGGCCGGCCTCCGAATCGTCGAAACCATGCGTCACGTCACGATGCACCGAGTCGAGGTTAGCGATCATTTGGTGCGCAAGCGTATGGCCCGTGCGGTCGCGGCCGTCGTCGACGCCAGCACCGAGTCGGAGTCCTCGACCTCGCTGCCGGTGCTGCCAAGGTCATAGACGCCGACGGCCGCGCACGATCGCAGGCTGCGACGTAGGCTGTTGCGCATGCACCAGCGCACCCTGGGCCGAACCGGCCGATCCGTATCCGTCATCTCCCTCGGCACCTGGCAACTCGGAGCTGATTGGGGTGACGTGAGCGAAGCGGTTGCCCACGCCATCCTCGACGCATCGGTCGACGCGGGAGTCACGATGTTCGATACCGCTGACGTTTACGGAGACGGACGCAGTGAGTCGCTCATCGGCGACTACCTCGCCGACCGCCCAGAGCTCGACGTTTTCGTCGCGACCAAGATGGGGCGCCGCGAGGCGCAGGATCCGGCGAATTTCACCCTAGAGAACTTTCGGGCGTGGACCGATCGATCGCGCAGCAATCTGCGCGTCGACACCCTCGATCTCGTGCAGTTGCACTGCCCACCCTCTGCCGTATTCACGTCCCACGCGGTGTACGACGCTCTCGACACGCTCGTTGCCGACGGAGCCATCGCCAACTACGGCGTGAGCGTTGAGACCACCGATCAAGCGCTCGCCGCGATCGCCCGCCCCGGAACGGCGAGCGTGCAGATCATCATGAACGCGTTCCGACTGAAGCCGCTCGACGAGGTGCTCCCGGCTGCCAAGGCAGCTGGCGTTGGCATCATCGCTCGTGTGCCGCTCGCGTCTGGTTTGCTCAGCGGCAAGTACACGAAAGACACCACCTTCGCAGCCAACGACCACCGCAACTACAACCGCGACGGTTCGTCGTTCGACGTGGGGGAGACCTTCTCAGGCGTCGACTACGAGAAGGGACTCGCTGCCGCCGTGGAGTTCTCGGAGCTGGCGTCGTCGCGCGGACTCACGCCCGCGACGGCAGCGCTCGCCTGGGTCTCTCAGCTCGACGGTGTGAGCACGGTCATCCCCGGCGCGCGCTCAGTCGACCAGGCGCGGGCCAACGCTTCGGCCGGATCTGCACCGGAACTTGACCGGGAATTTCATGCCGCGGTGACCGAGTTGTACGACCGCTACTTCCGAGAGGCAGTTCACGCACGCTGGTAGTCGCTCGCGGCGAACTCTCACGGGGAGTTCGCCGATCAGCTCGGTTGCACGGCCACCGGTTCGGTGTCGTTGATGGGCGAAGCGTCGCGACCGCGCAGGTCGGGGTGTGCGCCTCGGAAGACGACCGGGATGACGAACCCGACCAGCGCGAACCCGGCAGCGGTCCAGAACGCTCCGACCGCGCCTGCTTCGTCGATGAGAAATCCGGCGAGCGCGCTGCCGAGAGCAGCTCCGATCAGCTGGCCGGTGCCGATCCAGCCGTAGGCCTCGGCGGTGTCGCTGAATCGCACGCTCGACGACACGATCGCGAACATCACGGCGAGCGCGGGTGCGATGCAGAGCCCGGCAACAATGAGCGCGACGGCAAGCGGCCAGAACAGTTCGCCCCCGCTCGCGGCCGCAAGCGCCGCGAGCACCGAGCCGATCAGCACAATCGCCATCCTGCGTGCGAGCGCCCACGGCCCGACGGGCAGGTGGCCGAAGGCGAGCCCCCCGATGAGCGACGCGATCGCCCAGATTGCGAGCACGAAACCGGCCTGCGGCCCGCCCTCACCGAAGACGGCGACGACACCCGCTTCGGTCGCGGCACATGCCCCGATGAGAAGGAACCCGACGACGGTCGACAACAACACGGGTGGACGGCGGAGCACGGAGCCGATTCGGCGACGACTCCGGGGGATCCGCACCCTGCCGACCTCAGGCGAGGCGATGAACCAGGCGCCGCCGCCGACGAGAAACACGATGGCAACGAGGATGCCGAGCGAGGTGGAAATCTGGATCGATATGAACGTGACGATAACGGGCGCCGCGATCCAGATGATCTCCTGCGCCGACGCGTCAAGTGAGAACAGCGGGGACAATTGGCGCGAGTTCACCATCTTCGGGTAGATGGTGCGAACCGCCGGTTGAATGGGCGGTTGACTGAGACCGCCGATGAAGCCCACCAGCACGTAACCGATGACGGGCATGGTGGCGTAGGCGATGGTGGTCATGCACAAAGCCGCGACCACGGTCGTGAGGATGAGCACCGGTCGCATCCCCGATCGCCCCATCCACCGACTCGTGAGCGGTCCGGCGATTGCCTGGCCCGCGCTGGTCGCGGCGAGCACGAGACCAGCGGCGGTATACGACGAGAACACGTGTTCGACGTGCAGCAGGTATGCGAGCGAGATCATGCCGCTGGGAAGGCGGGCGGTCAGTTGAGCCGCGATGATGCGTGCCACTCCCGGGGCCTTCAACAAGTCGACGTATCTGTTCACAGGCCAACCAGCATAGCTGCGAGATGGAGGCCGAGATGGCCGCACATCCGCGCCGTTCCGGGTGTCGGCGGGTCGCGATACGGTGTGGAGAAGTCGGTGAAGTTATGCACAGCTGTGGATGACACGCCCACTACATGTAGGGTTGTTGCGGTCCCGGGCCCCCGATATATAGTGGTCAAACCCCCCGCCTCCACATCTAGCTCAGCAGTGAATTCGCGGGAATCCCGGTAATCCGCGCCCGTCAAGGCGCTCAAGCAGGCACAAGGAGTAGTCGTGGCAGTCACGGTTGTAAAGCGAGACGGAACGCGCGAGCCATACGACGCGAACAAGATCAATCTCGCGATCGAGCATGCGAGTGCAGGACTCGACGAGAACATCACGTGGGTGACGCAGATCGCGTCTGAACTCGAGCTCACCTTGTTCGACGGGATCACGACGCAGCAACTCGACGAGGCCGTCATTCAGGTGGCGTTGCAGAACGTCAAAGATGATCCCGCCTTCGACGTCGTGGCCGCGCGCCTGCTGCTGAAGACGATTTACAAGCGCGTGCTCGGCGACTACTCCACGGCTGAGGAGCTCAAGCGACTCCACGTCGAACACTTCGCTGCCAACGTCACGCGCGGCGTCGAAGAGGGCCTGCTCGACCCGCGGCTGATCGAACTCTTCGATCTCGAGGTGCTCGCGAACGCGCTCGCGCCCGAGCACGACGAACTGCTCAAATACATCGGTGTCGTGACCCTCAACAACCGTTACGGAATCAAGGGTCGCAACGGCGACGCCCTCGAGGTGCCGCAATACTTCTGGATGCGCATCGCGATGGGTCTCTCGCTCAACGAAGAGCACCCCACCACCTACGCGATCCGCTTCTACGAGAAGATGTCGAAACTCGAGTACCTCGCCGCAGGATCGACTCTCGTCAACGCCGGCACCATCTACCCGCAGCTCGCGAACTGCTTCGTCATGGAGATGCAGGACGATATGGAGCACATCGCCAAGACCACGCGCGACGTCATGTGGCTTACCAAAGGCACGGGCGGCATCGGCCTCGCGGTCACCAAGCTACGAGCCCAGGGTTCGCCGATCCGCTCCAACAACACCACATCGACCGGGCCGATTCCGTTCATGCACACGATCGACTCGATCCTCCGTGCGGTCAGCCGCGGCGGCAAGAAGTTCGGCGCGCTGTGCTTCTACATGGAGAACTGGCACCTTGACTTTCCCGAGTTCCTCGACCTGCGCCAGAACTCCGGCGACCCGTACCGGCGCACCCGCACCGCGAACACGGCGGTGTGGATCAGCGACGAGTTCATGAAGCGCGTGCAGAATGACGATGACTGGTACCTCTTCGACCCGCTCGAGGTCGCCGACCTCAACGAGCTCTACGGCAAGGCGTTCTCCGAGCGCTATGCCGAGTACGTCGCCCTCGCCGAGTCGGGCCAGTTGCGCATGTTCAAGAAGATCCGAGCGCGCGAGCAGTTCAAGTCGATCCTCATCTCCTTGCAGACCACGAGCCACCCGTGGCTCACCTGGAAAGACACGATCAACAATCGCGCACTCAACAACAACACGGGAACGATCCACCTGTCGAACCTGTGCACCGAGATCACCCTGCCGCAAGACGAAGACAACGTCTCCGTCTGCAACCTGGCGTCGATCAACCTGTCGCAGCACGTGCTGGGCTCTGGCGCAGACATCCGCCTCGACTTCGCGAAGATCGAAGAGAGCGCTCGCATCGCGGTGCGTCAACTCGACAACCTCATCGACATCACCAAATCGTCGGTCAAGGAAGCGGACTTCTCCAACCAGCAGAACCGCGCCGTCGGCCTCGGCGTGATGGGCTTCACCGACATCGTCGAAAAGCTCGGCTTCAGCTACGAGAGCGAAGAAGCCTACGATCTGATCGACGAGATCATGGAACACGTTTCGTACGCCGCCATTGACGAGTCGACCGAACTCGCGAAAGAGCGAGGTTCCTACGCGAACTTCGCCGGCAGCCGCTGGGCCGAGGGGCTCGTTCCCCTCGACTCGATCGCCCTGACCGAGGCCGACCGCGGCACCCCCATCAAGGTCAACCGCACGACGCGACTTGACTGGGATGCCCTCCGCGCGAAAGTGAAGGGTGGAATGCGCAACGCAACGCTCATGGCGATCGCGCCAACGGCATCCATCGGACTCGTTGCGGGCACGACGCCCGGGCTCGACCCGCAGTTCTCGCAAATCTTCAGCCGCGCGACCTCGAACGGTAAGTTCCTCGAGGTCAATCGCAACCTCGTTGCCGACCTCCAGGCTCGCGGATTGTGGAATTCGACGCGGGAGACGATTCTGCGCAGCCAAGGCGACATCCAGAACATCGCGGCGATCCCCGACGACATCAAGGCGACCTACAAGACGAGCTTCCAGCTGTCGCCATACGCATTCCTCGAGGTCGCGGCTCGCGCACAGAAATGGATTGACCAGTCGATCAGCCGCAACATGTATCTCGAAACGCGCGACCTCGGCGACATGATGGACATCTACTTCGCGGCGTGGGAGCGCGGCGTGAAGACCACGTACTACCTGCACATGAAGCCCCGTCACACCGCAGAGCAGTCCACTGTGAAGGTCAACAAGTCGGAGGATGTGAGTACCGGAGGCCAACGCAAAGGCTTCGGCGCAACGAAGGTTTCCGTAGACGCAGCGGCACCGGAGGCCGCGGTCGCCGCGCCAGCCGCGCCTCGCAAGGGCTTCGGATTCGGCGGCGTGTCCGCCAAGGAAGGCAACTGATGAACCTCGACGACTACTACGTTCCGGTAGACCCGATGGACGAGCTGCAGTGCGACAGCTGCCAGTAGCCCGCCCGCGAATTACGAACGAGAGAAACAACTGATGGGAATTCTGGGAACCGGCCTGCAAGAGGGCCTGCTGCTCAAGCCGATCCGCTACCAGTGGGCGATGGATCTCTACGACCAGGCCGTCGCGAACACCTGGTTCCCCAACGAGATCCAGCTCGGCGAGGACATCGCGGACTTCAAGAAGATGACCGACGAAGAGCGTCACGCAGTGACGTTCCTTATGAGCTATTTCAATCCGAACGAGCTGCTCGTGAACAAGGCGCTCGCCTTCGGCGTCTACCCCTACGTGAGCGCGGCCGAGGCATCGCTCTACCTTGCGAAGCAGATGTGGGAGGAAGCCAACCACTGCATGTCATTCGAGTACGTGCTCGAGACGTTCCCGATTGACCGCGAGGCGGCGTACAACTCGCACGTCGACATTCCTTCAATGGCCCGCAAGGAGGAGTTCGAAGTGCGCTACATAAAGCGCATGACCGAGCAGACCCTCGACATCACGACGACCGAAGGCAAAAAAGACTTCATCCGCAACCTCGTCGCGTACAACGTGATCCTCGAGGGCGTGTGGTTCTATTCGGGCTTCATGGTTGCGCTGAGCTTCCGCCAGCGCAATCTGCTCCGAAATTTCGGCTCGCTCATGGACTGGGTGGTGCGCGACGAGAGCCTGCACTTGAAGTTCGGCATCAACTTGATCCTCACGGTGCTCGAAGAGAATCCCGACCTGCAGACCGAAGAGTTCGCGGCGGAGATCAAGCAAATGGTGCTCGACGCCGTCGAGATGGAGGAAGCGTACAACCGCGACCTGCTGCCCAACGGCATCCTGGGCCTGAACGCCACCTACATCAACCAGTACGTCAAGTACCTCGCCGACCGCCGCTTGGAAGAGCTCGGTTTCGAGCCGCACTACAACGTGACAAACCCGGCGAAGTGGATGGCTGCCGCGAATGACACGTTGCAACTCGTCAACTTCTTCGAGTCGACGAACACGTCCTACGAATCCAACGCTTCCGCGACGGTGGCGAGCAAGGGCTAACGCCGAACAACATGCGCCTCGCTCCAGCGGATCAGTCGGCCAGCGCCTTCGAGATGCGCTGGAGCGAGACTGTTTCTGCTGTGCCCAAGTGCTGGGCGAACAGACTCACGCGCAGCTCTTCCAGCATCCACCGCACCTTCTCCAGTTGCGCAGACTGCCGTCCGGTCGACGGGAGCACCCCCCCGGCGGCTGCGTACCGTGCGGTCGCCGCGTGTACTTCGTTCATCCAGGCGCGATCGCGCGCGAGCTCGGTCGGCAGCTTCTGAAGACGCGTGTGGATGCCCGACAAATATCGCGGCACGTGACGCAAGCGGTCGACACCGGTGCGGGCGATGAACCCCGGGTACACAATCGCCGACAGTTGCGCTCGAGCGTCGCTGATCGCGGGCAGAACGGCCATGCTCGTCGCCTGACTGAGAGCGCGCTCCGCGCTCCGCGCCGCCTGCAACGTTGCCACGACCGTCCCCACGCATGAGTACAACGCATCGACGAGCTGCGCCGAAATGCTCGCTCGCGCCGACTCGAACTCGTCGCGCGTCCACAGCAGACCGTCGGGGGCAAGGCTTCTCAGCCGCTGATCGATCACGGCCACCAGGCAGTCGTCGAAGAGCGCTTGGGTGTTCTGATAAGGGCTCGTCGCGAGGGCGAGTTTCTCTGTCTGGCTGAGATGCTCCCGCACGTACGACAACGGTGAGGGAATCGTAAGCATGAGAAGGCGCCGAACCCCGGCCGCCGAGCCTGCCTCTTGCTCCGACGGCGTCGCCATCAGTCGGATCGCCACCGCCGAGCCGGAGTCGACGAGGGTGGGATACCCGCGGATGACATTGGGGCCCTGCTTCGTGTCGATGTGCCGAGGCAGCACGTCGAAGTCCCACGTCGTCAGCCCATCCCGTTCGATCGCGTGCGGCGTGCGTGCGGTTGCTCGCGCAACCGATTCACGCACCCGGGTGCGGAGTTTGTGTTGGAGCGCCACGAGGTCACGGCTGCGAGCGACTTCGCGACCACGGTCATCGACGACCGAGAACGCGACGCGCAAGTGCGGCGGGAGGCGCTCCTCGTCGAAATCCTCGGCCTCCGCCGGTGTGTGGGTGGTGCGCTGAATCTGGGCCGCCAGATAGTCGATGATTGGCACCCCCTCGTGTTCCGGCGCTGCGGGCAGATTGTCGAGCAAGCGCCTGGCCCAATCCGCGGCCGGCACGACGTTGCGTCGAATCGCCTTCGGCAGGGTCTTGATCAAGGCGGTCACGAGCTCCTCACGAAGGCCGGGCACGAGCCAGTCGAACCCGATCGGGGACACCCGAGCTACGAGCGCGAGCGGAACGACGACCGTCACGCCGTCATCGGGTGCGCCAGGGTCGAATCGGTAGCTGAGGGCGAGTCGCTGCCCGCCCTGCTCCCACGATGTCGGGAAATCGGCGTCGACACGTTCCGGCGCCGCGGGCGCGTCGTCGTCGACGAGGTCGGCTTCGGTCATCGTCAGCATGTCTGGCGTCGATGCCCTCTGGGTGCGCCACCACGCTTCGAACGTGCGCGTAGACACCACATCCGCGGGAATGCGCGCGTCATAGAACGCCGCGATTGCCTCGTCGTCGAGCAGCTTTCCGCGACGCCGCGTGCGTTCTTCGATCTCCTCGAGGTCAGCGCGCAGGGCGCGGTTTGCCCTGTCGAAGTCGAAGAGTCGGTCGCGTCCTCGATCCACCGGCCAATCGCCCTCGACGAGGCCGTGGCGGATGAACAACTCCCTCGCCCACGCCGCGTCGATCCTCGCGAACTGCACGCGACGCCGTGCCACGATCGGAACTCCGAAGAGGGTCACCTTCTCGAAAGCGACGGCCGCGCCCTGCTTCTTCTCCCAGTGCGGCTCGGAATAGCTGCGTTTGACCAGATCGCCCGCGAGCTGTTCCGCCCACGCGGGGTCGATCGCGGCGACAGTGCGGGCGAACAGTCGACTTGTCTCCACGAGTTCGGCAGCCATGACCGCTTCCGGTTGCTTCTTGGCCAGCGCCGAACCCGGGAACACAACGAAGCGCTGGTTACGGGCGCCCGCAAAATCACGCTTCTGCGAGTCGCGCATCCCGATTTGACTGAGCAGTCCGGCGAGGATGGAGCGGTGAATCTCGTCGGGGGCGATCGCCGGGTCGCCCACGGCGATGCCCAGAGACTTTGCGGCCCTGATGAGTTGGCGCACGAGATCCTGCCATTCCCGGATGCGCAGATAATTCAGGTACTCGCTCCGGCATAGCCGCCGGAATTGGTTGCCGCTCAGTTCCGACTGCTTTTCCTCCAGGTAGTTCCACAGGTTGAGGATGCCGAGGAAGTCGCTCGACGGATCGGTGAACCGAGCGTGTTGCTGGTCTGCCTGCGCGCGGCGATCCAGTGGGCGCTCGCGCGGGTCTTGGATGCTGAGCCCCGCGACGATCGCGATGACTTCGCGCGCCGTGCCCCGCGACTTGCTCTCCAGGATCATCCGGGCCAGCCGAGGGTCGAGCGGCAGCCGGCTGAGGTCGCGCCCGATCCGCGTCAGCCGACCGTTGTCGACGGCGCGCAATTCCCGCAGTAACTCGAGTCCGTCTTTGATTCCTCGTGAGTCAGGAGGCTGCAGAAACGGGAATTCAGCGATGTCTCCCAGGTCGAGCGCGAGCATCTGCAGGATGACCGCGGCGAGACTCGTGCGCAGAATCTCGGGATCGGTGAACTCCGGGCGTGCGGCGAAATCGGACTCCGAGTAGAGCCGAATCGCGATGCCGTCGCTCGTGCGACCACTGCGCCCCGAGCGCTGGTTTGCCGACGCCTGGCTGATCGCTTCGATGGGCAACCGCTGGATCTTCGCGCGCGCCGAGTAGCGGGAGATGCGGGCCGTTCCGGCATCCACGACGAAGCGGATGCCGGGAACCGTGAGGCTCGTTTCGGCGACGTTGGTCGACAGCACGATGCGGCGCCGGGTCCCGGCGGTGGTCGAGCGCTGGAAGACGCGGTGCTGGTCGGCGGCGCTCAGTCGGCCGTAGAGCGGGAGGATCTCGGTGCCCGTGCCGGCGAACCGGCCGCGCAGGGTGTCTTCGGCGTCCCGGATCTCGCCCTCCCCCGACAAGAACACGAGCACATCGCCGGGAGCCTCGCGCGACAATTCGTCGACGGCATCACCGATCGCGTCGACGAGGTCGCGCTCCTGTCGCGCATCGTCGCTGTCACCGCCGGCTGCGTCGGGCACGAGCGGTCGGTAACGCACCTCCACCGGAAAGGTGCGCCCCGATACCTCGACGATCGGGGCGGGCGTTCCCGAGGCATCCGCGAAGTGTGCGGCGAAGCTTTCCGGGTCGATCGTCGCGCTTGTGATGATGACCTTGAGATCCGGTCGTTGCGGAAGGAGGCGGCGCAGGAAGCCGATCAAGAAGTCGATGGTGAGGCTGCGCTCGTGTGCCTCATCGATGATGATCGCGTCGTAGCGCTTCAGTAACCGGTCACGGTGGATCTCGTTGAGCAAGATGCCGTCGGTCATCAGTTTGATGCGCGTGGCGGCGCTGACCTTGTCGGTGAATCTAACCTGATACCCGACGAGCGCGCCCAGGTCGCTGCCAAGCTCTTCGGCGATGCGCTCGGCGATCGTGCGCGCCGCGATGCGGCGCGGTTGGGTGTGGCCGATGTGCTCGTATCCGAGTTCGAGAAGAATTTTCGGCAACTGGGTTGTCTTGCCCGACCCGGTTTCGCCCGCGACGATCACGACCTGGTTCTCGCTGATGGCGCGCGCGATCTCCTCCCGCCGTTGGCTGACTGGCAGCTCGGGAGGAAAGGAGATGGACAAGGGCGCGTCGGACATCAGCTCTCCATCGTATGTGCCCGCGATCTAGGCTGGGGGAGTGCAGCTACACGAGGTTCGCGTCTATCGAAGTGAAGAGAATCTCCCGCGCAACGAGCAACTCGCGTGGAAGATCGCCGAAGTCGCGACGGAATCGATCGACCCGACGGATGCCGTCACCGACATGGTCATCAATCGCATGATCGACAACGCATCCGTTGCCGTCGCATCGATCGGTCGAGAGCCGGTCGTAGCCGCCCGGGGTCAAGCGGAAGCGCGCCCCGCCACCGGATCCGCGCCGATCGCGGGGGCCACGGTGTTCGGCATTGCCGGCCGCTTCGCTCCCGAGTGGGCGGCCTGGGCGAACGGGGTCGCCGTGCGTGAACTCGACTACCACGACACCTTTCTCGCCGCCGACTACTCGCACCCGGGCGACAACATCCCTCCGATTCTTGCGGTGGCCCAGCACTCAGGGTGCACCGGGGCACAACTGCTCCGCGGCATCGTGACCGGGTATGAGATCCAGATCAATTTAGTGAAGGCGATCAGCCTGCACGCTCACAAGATCGATCACGTGGCGCATCTCGGGCCGAGCGCTGCGGCTGGCATCGGCACCCTGCTCGGGCTCCGCACCGAAACGGTGTACCAAGCCATCGGCCAGGCGCTGCACACGACGACGGCGACGAGACAATCGCGCAAGGGCGAGATCTCGACGTGGAAGGCCTACGCGCCGGCTTTCGCCGGCAAGATGGCGATCGAGGCGGTCGATCGCGCGATGCGCGGGCAAACGAGCCCCACGCCGATCTACGAGGGCGAAGACGGCGTCATTGCTTGGCTTCTTGACGGGCCCGAGGCCCGGTATTCGGTGCCGTTGCCGACCGCAGGCGAACCGCGGGAGGCCATCCTCGACAGCTACACGAAGGAACATTCCGCCGAATATCAGGCCCAGGCGTTCATTGATCTCGCCCGGCGAATGGGCGGTCGGCATCCAGAACTGCGCGATCCGCACCGGGTTGTCAGCGTCGTGCTGCACACGAGCCATCACACTCATCACGTCATCGGATCCGGCGCTAACGACCCGCAGAAATACGATCCGACGGCGAGCAGGGAGACCCTCGATCACTCGATTCCGTTCATTTTCACGGTCGCACTGCAGGACGGCGCGTGGCATCACGTC
>JANOYC010000151.1:0-4573 GCA_031428675.1 Microbacteriaceae bacterium
ACCCGCGCGAGGTGCAGCCGTGATTGGTCGCAGCCTTCGCGCCACCGCTGGAGACGATCGCGGTTTCGGACTCGCCGAGCTCGTGGTCACGATTTTCATCACCGGCATCGTGATGACCCTCGTTGTTACCTTGTTCACCAATGTCTCGCGCATTTTCACTCGTGAGAACTCCGCCACGGACAGCACAAACGCCGCCGCCCTTGGCATGAACGAGATCACTCGGGTGATCCGGTCGGGCACCGAAATTGCCATTGCAGGATCGTTGCTCAACGACCCCGTGTTCGTCAGCGCAGACAAAGAGTCGGTGACGCTCTATGCATTCATCGATACCGATTCGATCACGTCAGCGCCGGTTAAGGTGCGCTTCTCGATCAATGCAGACCGCAAACTCGTCGAGACCAGATGGGCGTCGTACGCCCTGCCGGCTGGATACTGGGGATTTCAGACTGCGGAGCAATCAAGCCGGATCATCACGTCATACGTAGTGGTGCCCGCGGCCGGCGAAAAGTCGTTGTTTACCTACTACAAGTCCGACGGCACCGAGCTGGTCGTTCCCGCGAGCGGTGAATTCACCGTCAATGAGCGTCGCAACATCGCCGCGGTCCAGGTCACGATGTCGGTCCAAGCTGACAAGACAGCTCGTGCCAACCCGGTCACGTTGCGGAACACCGTTGGAATTCCCAACTTGGGCATCTCGAGAGTAGGACCGTCATGATGCGCTGGATGCACAAGAGGCTGGGCGTCGGAAGTCGTGATGAGCGCGGAATGGCGCTCGTGATGGTCATCGCGATCGGATCCGTACTCACCATTCTCGTCGTGGCGGCCACGGCGTTCGCCCTTGGTGGCCTCAAGAAGTCGACGACCGACGAGTCATGGGGATCCGCGCTCGCCGCGGCCTATGCGGGTATCGAGGAGTATCAATCGCGACTCGCGAATGACACGGCGTACTACCGTTATGGAAACCCGGCATCGCCGTTCAGCGCTGCGTCGCGGGTCACCCTGCCGACTGGGGCCTCGTCGAACGCGGCGTTCGGGCTCGGCACAGCCGGCACGTGGGCCAATGTTGCCGGCAGCGCTGGCGCATCGGCATTTCGCTACGAAGTGGATAACGCGAATTACCTGAAGACGGGCACGCTCCGACTGCGCGCGACGGGCAAGGTTGGTAGCGAGACGCGAAGCATCGTGGCCGACTTGCGCCAACAGGGCTTCGTCGATTTCCTCTATTTCACGGACTACGAGATTCAGGACCCGGTGCAGAGCGGGGTTAGCGTGGCGACATGCCAGCGCTACGCCTGGGCGGGTCGCCCAGCCACGGGCTGCAGCGACATCGCGTTCGGCGCGAATGACGTGATCGACGGCCCGGCGCACTCCAACGACACGATGCGCATCTGCAACGCGACATTTACCGGCAAGGTGACTACGAGCTACAACCCGTCCTCGGGCTTGCGTTACGCGCCGAAGAACTCGAACAACGTCAGCTGTAGCGGCCAAGTGTTCGAATTGCCCGGATACCCCGCGTACAGCCCCGTCGTCGGTATGCCGCCGACGAACTCGCAGATGAAGAAGGAATTCCGCACCGACATTCCCGCCGAGGTCCCCGACCCAGGCTGCCTCTACACCGGACCGACACAGATCATCTTCAACGCGAACGGCACCATGACGGTGCGATCGCCATGGTCGATCAAGACCCGCGTGGCCGGCGATCCGGCCACCAGCGGCACGACGCCGCCAGAGTGCGGGAGCATCAACGCCCTCGGCTCGGCCAACGGGGCGACAATCACGGTTCCCAAGGACAACCTGATCTACGTCCAGAATGTCCCGACAGTGGCGACCGACCCGAACTACACCCCTCCGAAGCTTCTCCCGAACGAGCTGGCGTGCCGCGGCGACGGAGCCAGCAGCGGCGCTGGCAACGGCATCGGATTCCCGACAGTTCAAGAGGTTTCGCCGTCGAGCGATTCCTACGGTTGCCGAAATGGCGACGCCTTCGTAAAGGGCACCGTTAGTGGCGCCGTCACGGTTGCATCAGAGAACTACGTATACGTCACCGGCGACCTCGTCTACAACGACCGCGCCAAGGACATCCTGGGCCTGGTCGGGAACAACTCGGTATGGGTGTGGAACCCCGTCAGGGCGAATGGAGAAAGCATCCTCGCCAACGCGGGCCGTCGCATCGACGCTGCCATCGTTTCTGTCGCCCACACCTTCCAGCTTCAGAACTATAACAAGGGCGGTGACCGAGGCACCCTCGCGGTCACCGGAGCAATCGCTCAGAAATTCCGGGGCATCGTGCGCAGCGGAACCAACGGGTACGTCAAGCACTACGTTTTCGACTCGCGCTTTAGGTACATAGCACCCCCGAAATTCATCTCGCCGGTGTCGACGACGTACGGAGTCAACGTGTGGATCGAAGTCAAGCCCGTGTTCGATTCGACGGGGGCTGCGAGATGACCGCCATCGCGAGCGCAGAGGTGCTCACAATGATCGTGGCTCTCACGGCGGCGTTCGGACTTCTTATCGGGTCATTCCTCAACGTCGTGATCTACCGAGTGCCGATCGGCAAGTCCGTTGTGGCGCCGGCGAGCTCATGCCCCGGTTGCGAATCGCCCATCAGAGTGATCGACAACATTCCTGTGCTCTCGTGGCTGGCGCTGCGCGGAAAGTGTCGCAACTGCGCCGAGCCGATATCGGCTCGCTACCCGCTCGTGGAACTCGCTACGGGGGCACTGCTCGTGGTCACCGCGCTGCGGTTCGGCCCCGCGGTCATCGAAGCGCCGACAACAACGGCAACGATCGCGGCCTTGATCGTGCTGGTGGCGTTCCTGTATGTCGCCGCAGTAGCGGTGGCGCTCGCTGCGATCGACCTCGATACTCACACGCTGCCTAACGTCATCGTGCTCCCCGCCTACATCGTGGGTGGTCTGTTATTGCTCACCGCCGCGGTGCTCAGTGGCGACTTCGAACCGTTCTTCCGGGCGCTCCTGGGAGCTGGCATCCTGTTCGTCGCATACCTGATCATGGCGATTGCCTACCCGGGAGGAATGGGGCTAGGCGACGTCAAGCTCGCCGGTGTGCTCGGCCTCTATCTCGGGTGGCTCGGCTGGGGGTCGCTCGCTGTAGGCGCTTTCGCAGCATTTCTCTTCGGCGGGCTGTTCAGCGTAGCGCTCGTGGTTTCGCGCCGAGCGACCCGCAAGAGCGGCATTCCGTTCGGACCGTGGATGCTCCTCGGGGCGTTCGTTTCATTTTTCATCGGAGAACCGGCCTGGGCGGGCTATTTGTCCCTGGTCGGCATCGCGTAACGACGCAATAGCGTCGCACAACTAAGGGGGAGACAAAGAATGGGTAAGACAATCGTCGGTGTTGACATCGGCAGCGCGAGTCTTCGCGCCGTCGAAGTCGAAAATGCCGGACGCGCGGATGCGACCGTCGTGCGGTATCACGAAATGTCGCTGCCGGAGGGCGCTGCCAAGAACGGCGAAGTCCTCGAGGCGCATACCGTAGCATCCGCGCTCAAGAGACTGTGGACGACCGGTGGCTTCAAGAGCCGCAATGTCGTGCTCGGCATGGGAAGCCAGCGGGTTCTCGCCCGCGACTTAAGCATGCCGAAGATGTCGATGAACGAGTTGCGTGATTCGCTCCCGTTCCACGTGCAGGACATGCTGCCCATGCCGGTCGAAGACGCTCTTCTCGATTTCTACCCGCTGCACGAGGCCGAGGGCGACAACGGACCGGTTGTCAATGGGCTGCTCGTCGCAGCGCTCAAGACGGCCGT
This sequence comes from Microbacteriaceae bacterium, assembly GCA_031428675.1. GTDB lineage: Bacteria > Actinomycetota > Actinomycetes > Actinomycetales > Microbacteriaceae > JANOYC01. The sequence goes on from JANOYC010000151.1 coordinate 3,773, forward strand.
CGTCGCCAACGTCAACGCTGTGCGCCTGGCGGGATTGTCGCCGATTGAGGTCGACCTGATTCCGTTCGCGCTCACTCGAGCGCACATGCGGTGCCTGCCGGGCTCGCGCACTGCGGCGATCGTCGAGGTGGGAGCGTCGACGACCAATATCGTCATCGTCACCGAAGGGATTCCGCAATTCGTGCGAATTATCCCCGTCGGTGGCAACGACGTGACTCGTGCCATTCAAACGGAAGCTGAACTGGATGCGGATGTCGCCGAGGACGCGAAGGTTGCACTCGGGCTCACGGCGCGCGGCGCCACGCCCGAGCAACGACCGATCGTGGACGCCATTTATGGCGTCATGTCGGATCTCGTCAACAGCATCCGCAACACGATCAGCTACTTCGACAACACGCGCGATCAGGATGCGGTCGAACTCATCGTGCTCGGCGGTGGTGGGGGTCGTCTCGACGGCTTCGCCACGGCTCTCGGCGAATTGACTCGCGTTCCCGTGATCACCAACGACACGTTCGCGAACATTCCCTACGGAAAGGGCACCAACCCTGTTGAAGAGGACGTTCGCGATTCCATGACTGTCGCCCTCGGCCTGGCACTGGGGAGTGCAGCATGAAAACGTCGAAGCGCAAAGTAGAGCCCGTCGTCTACGGGCGTTCACCCCGTGCCGACCTCCTGCCACCGGAGATCAAAGACGCGAAGCGTGCGGTCGGCATCAAGAAGAACCTCGCTTGGGGTCTCGTCGCAACCCTCGCCCTCACCGGCGGCGGATATGCCGGGTCGAGCTTCCTTGCCGAGGCCAGC
>JANOYC010000152.1:0-4147 GCA_031428675.1 Microbacteriaceae bacterium
CAGCGCTAGTCGTCTCCCCACCGATCGGCGTAATACTCGTCCGCGTCGATGTATACGGGCTCCCCGACCCGCTCCTCGATACCGGAAATGCCATCTAGTTCGTCCGAGCTGCCGTCGAGGTTCAATTCGCAAACGGGACACTGAAGAAGTGCAGGAACCAGTGTCACTTGCCTTTGCCGCGGTCAAGGGCAATGACGGGGAGCGAGCCGTGTTGGTGGAGGTATTCAGGCAACCTGCCCAGAAGCTCGTTGCCATGCGCGCGTCCGGCCGGCTGGATTGGGTGAGGGAGAGCGCCGCGAAGCCTCGGCTGGTGGACTCCGTGGTAGACGATCTGTTCCCGCGAGTTCGTGATTGGAGCGAGATCGAGTCCCCGCTGGATGAGGACCTCGTCAAGGCATTCGTTTCGTGGTCGCTGGAGCAGCCCGGCTTTACACGCGAGGCGGAAACAGCTTTCCGTGGATCAGCAGTTGCGGACCTCGAGGGCACGCTGGTCCGAATCGTACTCGCCTGGATGGCTGGGCGCTCCTTCATTCATATCGCAGCCGCTCTCGCGATCGACATGAACATCCTTCTGCGTGTACACACGAAACTGGTGCTATTTGACCTCCTATCGCTGGTCGAGCAGGCGGTCGCGATTTTGCGACGTCGCCTTGAGGAGACGAGCGAATCGTTAGCGTCGTCGGTTGAGGCCTTTCCAGACTTCTTGCGCTTCGGTGTCAGCACCATGGCCGGTCGCGAACTGATGGCTCGGGGCGTTCGGCATCGCCGTGCAGCTGTCGAACTCGGTGATGAAATTTCTGCGTCTCCGCAGACCCTTCTGGTTTCAACTATCGCTTCTGCACGCCTGCTACTTGAGGATGAGGAGGTATGGCGTCCAAGGTTGGGCGACCTCGTCTACGCGAGCTCAGTCAGCGATGTCAGGTTGCGACGGCCTTGATGGCGGTTCGTCGCCCGCTCACACGCGATCCACTACTTGACTGCGCGGGGCACTTGGGTCTTCTCTCTGGACACAGGTTCTGTCTGCACGCCTACACTGATAAGTTGGCGTGTCTGCCGTAGGCGAATGGCAAATCGATTACGAACTTGCGATCGTGGAAGGCTGTCGCCTGCACGTAGGGTTCCTCCTTGTCGCCACTGGGCCCAGCTAGGTTGAAGCCATTCGCACTTCGTGCGCGGACCTAGGAGGAGAGTCGTTGAAGTCTCGACTGGATGTGCCCGAAATCGCCACGCTTTACGGCGCACTTGACCTATTCCGCGAACGGTCACTGCGGCAGTTGAAGTCGAGCCTTCTTCCCGCCGACGACCCGGGGGTGGACAACGTGTGGACTCATGCCTCCGCGTCTGAACTCTTGCGTGAATTCGTCGAGAAGCCGGATGAGACTAAGCGTGGGTTCGTCGACAAGTTGAGGGATCAGCTGGCGAACATCTCGCGCCCTGGGGGCCAGCTCATGGAAGAGCTCACCTGGTTGCACCTGGTCGTCGCCTCCAAGCAGGGGTACCCCTCCAAGCGCCAACTGCTCGATGAGGTCGCGGGTATCGGGGGCGCCACAGGTCCGTCCGGAATCTTCGACGATGTACTCCACGCCGGGCTCGCCGCTACCGGCACATCGTTCTTCACGCGGCGCCCAAACCAGCTGTGGTTGCTCGTACGCTTCGCTGAGCGATGGACTGCGGCATCCGCTCACGAGCGCGATATCTGGCTGAGCGACCCCATCGCGTTCCGCGCGATGGTGTTCTCGCTCGAAGGCGTCGCAGATCAGACGCAGCGGCATGCCCTGCTCCACCTCGTGCACCCGGACTCGTTCGAGGACACCGTCAGCCAGTATCACAAGCGCAAGATGGCCTCACTCGCGGAACCGTCCGAGGAGGGTGAGGACGACGACGCGACGATCGCGCGCGTCCGCGAACGCCTGGCGAAGACCTACGGTGATGGCTTTTGGTTCTATAAGTCCGAGGTGCGTGGGTTATGGGACCCCGAGCCCGAGCCCGAGCCTACGGTCGAATCGACGACTCCCGATCCAGCCCTCCTTGGGCCGATTGAGCCGCTTGAGCCGCAGGTTCGCGGCGCATGGCTGATCCGTGGATCGGGCGGCGATCGCGTCCCAGACTGGCTGGCAGACGGCACCTGCGGGATCGGCTTCGCAGACACGTTTCCGTTTGAACTAAGGCCGGGCGTCAGTCGTGACGAGCTCCGGGCGATGGCAGACGAAGCCGGCACAGACACAACGGCCGGCGGCTTCAACCACGAGCTCGGCCAGGTCTGGCGATTCGTCAACAAGATGGAGATCGGCGACTACGTCGTAACGGTCAACGGACAGAACATCTACCTCGGCGTCGTTGACTCCGGCTCGCGCGACCTTTTCGCTCGCACGCGAAAGGAGACAATTCGATCGATCGAGTGGCTGAACGCAGACGCGCCGATCCAGCGACGCGATATCGCGAAGAGCCTGCAGTCCAAGATGAAGACGCTGCTCACGCTGACGCTCATCACCCCGGAGATCGATGAACTCGAACGCTGGGTGAGCGGAGACACACAGCCGCCGTCGCCGGTCGATCCGATCTCCGCAAGACTTCCGCTCGCCACACTCCAGCTTGCGCAGGACCTCCTCCTCGACAAACCATGGCTCGATGAAGTCATCGAGCTACTCGAAGAGAAGCGCCAGGTCGTTCTCTACGGTCCCCCGGGAACTGGAAAGACCTATCTCGCCCAAGCTTTGGCCGAACATCTCGCGGGCGGCGTGGGCGCCTTCGAGATCGTGCAGTTCCATCCCTCGTACACCTACGAGGACTTCTTTGAGGGTTACCGCCCGGTGCCCGGAGGCGCGGGAAAAGTCGACTTCGCGATCAAGTCGGGCCCGCTACGGCGGATTGCGGACGCAGCGGCCGCGGCTCCCAGCATCCCGCATGTTCTGATCATCGATGAGATCAACCGCGCCAATCTCGCCAAGGTCTTCGGCGAGCTATATTTCTTGCTCGAGTACCGCGATCAGCCCATCAGCCTGCAGTACTCGGATATGGAGTTCACCCTCCCTGAGAACCTCTACATCATCGGCACGATGAACACGGCCGACCGCTCGATCGCGCTCGTCGATGCAGCGATGCGCCGCCGTTTCTACTTCGTTGAGATGTCGCCGGCGGTAGCGCCTGTCAGCGAGATGCTGAGTCGCTGGCTCGCCGCGCGCGGATTGCCTGACGAGCCGGCGCGCTTGCTGGCCGAGCTAAATAGTCGCCTCGGCGATCCGGATGCGGCGATCGGTCCGTCTTACTTGATGACCGAGCACATCCTGAAACCCGGTCGCCTCGAACGGATCTGGACGCACGGCATCATGCCCCTACTTGAAGAGCGCTTCTACGGCAATCGTGACGAGCTCACGCGGTTTTCGCTCAAGAGCATCCGGGCGGCGATCCCCCCCTCCGGCATATGACGATCGAGCTGAATGAGTGGGGGGCGAAGGGCGAGCTCGAGCTGGATGCCGATGCGGTCAGAGTGCTCGCCAACGCCAAGCAATTCGAGATTGCGCCCGACCGCGAAGTCTCCGGGAGATGGCGCCTCTCGGCGACACGCTACGTCGGCGTGGCCGCCATCAGCGGGCACATGATCCGCGTGGCACCGAAGATCCCGGTGCATAGGCTCTTCGAACTCCTCACCCACGCGATGCGTCTGGTCGAGTGGAGACAGGATGCAGCCGATTGGGAAGTATCCGATGACCTCGTCTCAGTGATCGCGGCATCCTTCCTCGACAACGCCGAGCGCGCGTTGCGGGGCGGGATGCTGCAGGGCTACGTCACGGTCAACGAAGATCTAAACTCCGTGCGCGGCCGGATTGACTTCGGCCGCCTTTCGGGAAGGCCTCGTGAGTTGCCGTTGCCGGTGTCGGTGACCTATGACGACTACACGACCGATGTGCTCGAGAATCAGCTTCTCGCCGGTGCGGGGAGGGTACTTCTGAAAATCGGGATGCTCACGCCCGCCCTGACCCGCCGGTTGCGTCGGCTGGAGTTCCAACTCGTCGACATCACCCCGACGCCCCCGTCTGCCTCACCGGCGGAAGTGCGTTGGACGAGGCTGAACGAGCGCTATCGCTCCGCCGTAGCCCTCGCCCGACTTATCCTGCAAAGCACGGCCTTCGACTTCGAAGGCGAGGGG
>JANOYC010000153.1:0-1797 GCA_031428675.1 Microbacteriaceae bacterium
ACGTCAAGCGTCGAGCCGATGGGTCCGTAGACGACAACATCGGTTGATACCGACCCGCGGCTCTCTGGACCCACGACATAGTCGGGTAGTCCCTCTCCGCCCTCGGGAGCGCTCGAGACGAGCGTCGTTTCTATTTCGACGAGTCCGGACGCGTCACACGACGCGACGATGCTTGAGTCGAGGTAATACGACATTTTGTATTTCGTGAAGTCATTGAAATACACGCCCGCGACCGTGGAGTGGACGTTGTCAGACGGAAGTGTGCCGCCGATCGTGGTGCCGGCGAGGAGAGCCTGGTCTGCCGGGTTCGCGCTCCAGACTGACAGTCGGCCCTCGTCCGCTGCCGTGGCCAACTGCGGCATGAGCCCCGTCAACGAGCTCTCCCCAGAGGAGATCTTGGTGAAGATCTCCGCAGAAACTGCAGCGAACACGGCGTCCTGGTCCGCGGGATTCGGAAAGCGCGCGTAGACCTCGGAGAGGAGCAGCGGCACAGTCGACGAGGCATCCAGCAGTTCGCCCGAGGGGAGCGATATCGCCGGGCTCGCCTTGATGAGGTAACTCAGAGCTACAGGATCGAACGACAGCACGCCGTCGATCTCCTGGTCGTAGCGGTCCTGCCACCACGCCGACACGAGGGATGCTGCTTCGGGAAAATCGGGCGTCATGGTCGCGTCACGAAGTCGCAGCCCGATGTCGTCGCCGAAAATCGCCTGGGTCTCGGGGTCGAGCGAGACGATCGGAGAGGATTTCGCAGGGAAGTCCGCGCTCGATGCCTGTCGCTCGATAGCGATCTCACCGTTGGTTGCCGACATCAGGAGGAGTGCGGCGGGATTGCCACCGCCGGCTCGTACTTCCGCGTTGTTCTGGAAAACCATCAGGAAGCGCTGCGGTTCGCTCGAGCCGAGTGCCTCGGGCAACAGTTGAACGGCGGCCGACAGCACTTCGGTGAGCCCTCGGGCATCGTCGAGCGTCGACTGCAATTCGTCGACGGCACTGCGGACAACGTCGATAAGCCCTCCCCGGTCGATCGCGCTCACGTGGTCGCGAGCACGGCCCACCGCGTCATTCGCCGAGACGACGACCGGCCGCACCGCCTCGATCGCCGGGATATCGAAGACACGGTTCACGGGCTTGAGCGACTCGAACTCAAGCGTGCTGGCGGGCACGATCGCCTCCCGGGCCAGCAGATCGGCCGATTCTGCGGCGACACGCACGGCCGTGAAATTCGCGCCCACAGCGGGGATGACCTCGGATGCACGCCACGCCGGGTTCTGAAGCCACAACGCTGCCTCGCCCGTTTTCGCTTCGATCTCCAGCGCGGTCTCCCGCGCCGCGGCCGTATCACCGTCGGTGACCTGTTTTCGCAATTGACTTGTGAGCGGAACGACCGATTCCAAGCGGTCTTTCGCGACCAGTGCGGTCGTCACAACCGTCGCTGCGACGATCACGAGAAGAGTGACGACGATCATCAACCAAAAACCGACACGCGCAAACAACGGTCGCTTGTCACCACCATCAGCGCGGCGGGCTGTGGTATTGCGCACGCTGGACATGGCTGCCTCCCGATGTTCTCCGCCGGGTGACCGCGCGTGAGGTCAAGACTCCCCGATATGTCGGCCCTGTGCAACTCACGACACGGGAGGGGCGTGACGGGGGAAAAGGGAGCTAGGGGCGCACGCCGAGCGTTCGCGCGGTGCTCGCGATCGTGCGTTTCGCAGTCACCGGCGCATCCGATAGCTTCTTGCCGTAGCTCGGAATCATGCTGCGGATTCTCGGCTTCCATGCAGCGATACGCTC
>JANOYC010000154.1:0-1706 GCA_031428675.1 Microbacteriaceae bacterium
CGCGCCCCAGCGGTAGGCTGGGCGGGTGCTATCGCTCGTCGTGCTTATCTCTGGCGGCGGATCCAACCTCCGCGCCCTGCTCGAAGTGTCGGAAGACGCCGAATTCCCGGCCCGGGTGGTCGCGGTCGGAGCGGATCGGCCGGCTGACGGCTTCGCGCACGCCGAGGTGTTCGGCATCCCGACCTTCTCGGCGGCCCTGGAAAACTTCGCCTCCCGCGAGGAGTGGGGCGACGAGTTGCTCGCCCAAATCCAGATGTGGCAACCCGACCTCGTCGTGCTGAGCGGGTTCATGCGCCTGCTGCCGCCGCGGGTCGTCGAGGCGCTCAGTCCCAATCTCATCAACACGCATCCCGCATATCTGCCCGAGTTCCCCGGCGCCCACGCCGTTCGCGATGCGATGCAGGCAGGCGTTGCCGAGAGCGGCGCGAGTGTGATCGTCGTCGACAATGGGGTCGACACCGGCCCGATCATCTCCCAACAACGCGTCTCCGTGAAGCGCGGCGACACTGAAGCAACCCTGCACGAGCGCATCAAGTTCGTCGAACGTGACCTGCTCGTGCAGGCGATCCTCGACATCGCCAACGGGCACATCGACCTGAAGGAGCTCGCATCCGCATGAGCGGTCCAACCATCGACCCCAGCCAGTACCACCCCCGCGACATCGTTCCGATCACCCGCGCGATCATCTCCGTGAGCGATAAGACCGGCCTCATCGACCTCGCGACGGCGCTTGCGGATGCCGGCGTCGAGATCGTGTCCACCGGATCCACGGCGTCAACGATTGCGGATGCCGGCGTGCCGGTCACCGAGGTCGCCAGCGTCACCGGGTTCCCCGAGGCGCTCGACGGACGGGTGCGCACCCTGCACCCCGCGATCCACTCGGGACTCCTCGCCGACCTGCGCCTGCAGTCGCACGCATCCGAACTCGCGCAGATGGGCTACCGACCGTTCGAACTCGTCGTGTCAAACCTGTACCCGTTTGTCGAGACGATCGCGTCGGGCGTCACTGGCGATGCCGCGATCGAGCAGATCGACATCGGAGGACCGGCGATGGTGCGCGCTTCGGCAAAAAACCACGCCAACGTCGCGATCGTGACCTCGCCGGCGAGCTACTCGATGATCATCGACGCGGCGCGGAGCGGCGGAACCACGCTCGCCCAGCGCCAGCAGCTCGCGGCCGAGGCGTTTGCCCACACCGCCGCCTACGACACGGCGGTCGCCGCCTGGTTCGCAGCCAACCTGAGCGCAGCCGACCAGCAGACTGCCAACCCGCAGACCGCCGCAACCGCAACCGCAACCGCGACCGACCCGGCAGCCGCCACACAACCAACCCCCGCACTCGACGGCATCGCTTCAGCCGCAGAATCGTTCGCCGCGACCGGCAAGTTTCCGTCGGAGTTCTCCGCTACCGTGCGCCTCGCCTCGTCGTTGCGCTACGGCGAGAACTCGCACCAGGCTGCGGCGCTCTATCAAGCCAGCGGCAGGGGCATCGCCCAGGCGACGCTGCTGCACGGCAAAGAGATGTCCTATAACAATTACGTCGATGCGGATGCCGCACTCCGCGCCGCCTACGACTTCAACGTTCCGGCGGTGGCGATCATCAAGCACGCCAACCCCTGTGGGATTGCGATCGGCAAAGACGTGGCATCGGCCCACCAGCGCGCTCACAACTGCGACCCGGTGTCGGCGTTCGGCGGTGTGATCGC
>JANOYC010000155.1:0-5166 GCA_031428675.1 Microbacteriaceae bacterium
AGTTCACCGGGAAAATCATCGGCTTTCCTGCGACACTCACCGCGAGACGGCCGAGTGCGCTCGACGTGAGGAGCTCCCAGCACTGCGTGTCGTCGAGCACCTCGATAGGGCCTTCTTGGTCGAACATGCGATTCCTCTCGCCACTGTGCATCCGGTCGGCGACGACGCGTGCGTAGCCTCACATCCATTTCACCGTCAAGGCCGACCGCGAGACAGGTGCCAAACGTCCCGTCACCGCGCAGACTGCAAAATCGCCGAGTGAGCACTTTCTGCTCTCATTCGGTCGGAATAAGAGCAGAAAGTGCTCACTCGGCGGAAGGGGCGGGGGTTACCGTGTTCGGGTGGTCGACGTGACGCTAGCCTCGCAACTTGCCACCAGAGTGCGCAGCGCCCTCCGCCGAGCCGAGCACAGCGCGAAAACATCCGGCACCGCCGCAGAATGGCGTTCCGCCCGCGACGCATGGATCGACACCCTTCACCCCTCGCACGCGGGCGTCATTGACTCGGATGCCGTGCTCGCCCTGATCGGCTTCCTCTCGGAATGCGTGCCATCCGCTTCATCCCGCCTCACCGAGGCACAGTGGGACGACGCCGTCTCACGCCTGGTGCCCGAGTTGCTCTACGCCCGATCGAGCTCCTCAACCCAGTGACGCAGGAACGCGGCCCCTGCGTCATCGTGAATCAGGTCGCCCTGCACCAGCACGTCATACGGGCGCTCAAGAATGCCGTCGGCCGGCCGCACATCAAGGTGCGCAACACTGTGACCGGCTGCGTGCACGAAGTCAGCCATGAGGTAGTCGCTGCGTGAATCGCCCACCGAGCGCCACACTCGCGGGAATGCACCGTTGTCGGCGAAGTATTCGAGCGCGCGCTCGGCGCCCCGGTCTTTGTCGAGCGTGACAGATTCGATGTCGGTCGAAATGATCGTCGTGTCGATCCGAAACGGAACGGCTCCGTGCTTGTCTGGAATCTCCCGGTCGCCGAAACGCGCACCCAGTCCATGCCGTTCGAGCGCCGCGAATGCAGCCTCCTCGAAGCTCGGCTGCACCTTCTTGTATTGCGCGTTGTCGACATCCATGCGCTGTTCTACCGAGACCATCGCGCGCTTTGTGTCGTCGAAGAACATAAAATCGGCGAACTCAGTCTCGACGAGCGTGCGAATCTCGTCGGCATAAGCCGCAGGGAGGGCCAGCGAACCGTCAACGACGACGGACTGCATTCCGTCGGGCGTGATCGCGGCCCACGCGCCGCCCTTCTCGAACACGCCGAACATGCGCAATCTCGGTCCGCCGAGTCCGGCCTCGAGTAGCGGCGCGACGACCTTGTCGCGGATGAAGGCGTCGGAGCGCCCAGTGATGAACGCGATCGGCACGCCGGCATCAGCGAGCGTCACCAGATCATGCAGGATGCTCGGAATAGCGATGGTGCGCGAAACGGGAGATGCAATCGGTCCGTCGACGTCGAGGAGCAGGCCCAGCGGTGGAATAGTCACGTGATCATTCTCCCAGACAGCGTCACGAGCGGCGCTTGCGAGCGGAACCGGAACTCTTCGCGCGCCCGGAGCCGGATTTCTTCGCCGCCACCGCGCTTGCCGACTTCTTGGCGTTCTTCGCCGCGTTCTTCGCTGCCGCCTTCGCGACACGCGCCGCCTTGGCTGCGACCTCGGCCCTCTGTGCGTCGCCCGGCTCGCCGTCGCGAGCACCACGGGAACTCGCCGAAGTGCGACCTCGCACGATGCCGACGAAGTCCTCGATCGCCGCGTTCTCGTCGGCGGATCGCCATGCGAGTGCGATGCGGGTTACCGGGCCGTCGCTCACGGGCCTCGAGATGACGTCGCGACGCGACAACATTCTGCTGATCGACTGTGGCATGAGCGCGATCCCGATGCCGGTCGCAACGAGGTCGACGGCCGCACGTCCAGATCCCGAAACGATGTTCTCAGCCTCGAGATCGGCGAGCGTCACGGAGTCCGCCGCCTCGAACGCGTGATCCGCTGGCGCAACGACGTATTGCACCTCTTCATACAACGGGATGACGCTGAGCGTCTCTTGGTCGACCGGAAGTCGAAGGAGGCAGGCATCCGCTCGTCCATCGTCGAGGCAGGTGCGCTGATCGTCGCTCTCGATCGGAACGAGTTCGAGCAGTATTTCCGGATGCCGCTCCCGCCAGATGCGCGCCCATTTCGTCGGTGTGACGCCGGTCACGAAAGCGACGCGAAATGGCTCAGCGGGCGTTCGAAGCATGGCCTCAGGCTACGCTGTGCAGGTGAATGACCAGACGATGAAGCCCGAGACCGCGGCCAAGAAGCTCGGAATCTACCTCCCCGCGACCCCCGAGAGTTTCCGCGAGGGGTCCGTGTCGCGAGCTGACTTGACGAGCTTGCAGCAGAGTCCGCCGGAGTGGCTTGTCGACCTCAGGAAGAACGGTCCGCATCCGCGAGCTGTGGTGGCTGAGAAGTTGGGCATCTCAACGTCGGGACTCGTGCGGGGCGGCCTGGTGGACGCGCTGACAACGGAGGAGATCGGCGCGCTGCTCGACAACCCGCCGTATTGGCTGCACAAGGAGCGAGACGTGTTCGCCGCCGTGCGCGCGGAGAAGAAGCGGCTCAAGCAGCGCGACGCCGAACGGCGCGCCGCCGCCCCTCCCCCCGTCGAGTGAGCAGTTTCTGCTCCTAAAACGCCCCCATTCCCGCCGAAACTGCTCACTCGACGGGGGCCATGCTAGTCGGCGAGCGCCGTGCGGATCTTCGTTTCCGAGGTGAGGGTGCGGTGCACCGGGCATTTGGAAGCAATCGCGAGGAGCGCGTCGCGCTGTTCCGCGGTCAACTCACCCTTGAGGGTCACCGTGCACTGGATGATGTCGACCTTGCCCGACGTCGATTCGCAATCGTCACACTCAGACGCAACAACCTTCGCGTGAGTCATTGCAACCGAAACTCCCGTGAGCGGCCAGCCCTTGCGGTCCGCGTACATGCGCAGGGTCATCGACGTGCACGCCCCGAGCCCCGAGAGCAGGAGTTCGTATGGGCTCGGACCGGTATCGCGACCGATCGGACGCGGCTCATCCGCAATGAGTGAGTGCGCGCCCGCCTGGATCGTCTGCCCGTACTTGCGCCCGTCGGCGTTCTCGGTCACAACCACATAGCCGTGCTTGCCGGCCCCAGCCGCCCCAGCCGCCCCAGCCACCGCAGCCGCCCCAGCCCCAGCCACCGCAGCCGCCCCAGCCACCGCAGCCCCACCGTCACCGTCACCGTCACCTGACCCCGCATCCAGATACCGCGACGCCCACGCAGCGATGATGCTGGCCGCGAAGGTGGCATCGCCACGGTCGCTCAGAACGTGATCGGCGCCATCCAGAGCCACGAACGATTTCGGATGCATCGCCGACTCAAAAATGCGCCGTGCGCTGTCGACGCCCACAATCTCATCCTCGGGGGCATGCATCACGAGCAGCGGCCGCCCGAGGTGGCGCAAGCATTCCTGCTGCGACTGGTCACGGATGTCATCGAGAAACTGGCGTCGGATGCGGAACGGTCGGCCGGCGAGGGTCACCTCCGCGACTCCGTCCGCCTCGATCTCAGCAGTGCTCGACTGCATCAGCCCGGCAACGTGACTCGGGTCGAACGGAGCCGCGATCGTCACGATCACGCGGGTTTCAGGCAAGCGATGAGCAGCGGCGATCACGGCTGCACCGCCAAGGGAATGCCCGATCAGGATCGCCGCGGCAGCGTGGTGCTCGGCGAGGTACTCACCGGCGCGCACGATGTCGTCGACATTCGACGAGAAGGTGGTGTTGGCGAAATCGCCGTCCGATCCGCCGAGACCGGTGAAGTCGAAGCGCAGTACCGCAACGCCGTGATCGGTAAGCGCCTTCGCGATGCGGGATGCCGCGAACGACTCCTTCGTGCAGGTGAAGCAGTGCGCGAAAACGGCATACGCTCGCGGCTCACCGGCCGGCAATTCGAGCCGCGCGGCCAGCGCCGCGCCCTGGGATCCGGGAAACTCGAGTGGCACACTCTGATGCGTGCTCACGGGTTCGGCGACGGTGGTGTTCTGGTGGGGCGACATCGGCAAATCCTCCGTCGCCCAGCCTACTGAGCGCAAACGAGAGAACCCCGGCACGCATGCCGGGGTTCCGCACTGTCTCAACCAGTACCCGCCGGCCGAAGCCGGAAGTCTCGTAACCCGGCCGAAGCCGGAAGTCTGCTGCGACGCTACCACGCTCGCTCAGCCAGTGGGTGGATGCGCCATCTCGATGGTCGAGAGCGCCGAGTCCCAAGCGAGTCGGCTGGATGCCTCTCCGCGTCCGGTGCGCACCCGGTAGGCCGCCCATTTCGCGTATCGGCCATCCGCTCGACGGGCGAGCACCGGCACGGCGCGCACGTCGACGCCCTCCCGCGGTATCTCCTCGCCAGGGAACGTGAGTGGCGTTGGGCGCAACGTCACGCCGATGGGAGTGACCGGCACTCCGTCGCGCAGAAGTGCGGCCTTGCGCAGTGACACCCGGCCGGGCGTGAAGGCGACGGGTGCTAGCGGGATCCAGTGGGCGGGAACCGGTGATTGCAATCGATACGCGCGTTCGTCGGGACCGAGACCGTCGGGCCACGGGGCGCGCGGCGGCGGCGGTTCGCTCGAGCGCCGCCGAGGGTCGCCGCTTCGACCTTGCACAATGTTCTCGATCGCCCACGCCATGTTTGCCATCTCGTCGCGCAAGAACAGCACTTCTTCGAGCGGTTCGCCGACGACTGCTCCGGGAGCGACGGGGGGAAGCACGATGCCAGGAAGCACGCGCCCCGAACCCGATGCGATGCCGAACATCGTGAAGTTCGCATCGACCATCGCGGGAACCTCCTCGGAGTCACCGAAATCATCGGTGATCGTCACGGTCACGATCTGATTGACGGCACCGAGCAGGCCGTCGACGGGCACCACCAACCAGTCGTCGCCGGATGTCATGGCGAACTCCGCGAGGCACAGTCGCGCCAAGTCGTTGGGTTGCGCTTCGATCGCGCCAAGGTCGATCGCACCGTCTTCGAGTTGCCAGTACCGGTCGGCGGGCATCCCCGGAAACCGCAGCGGAGTAGCGAGCATCGTCGCTGTCGTCTCAATCGGGGTTCCCGCGGGAGCGCCGTGAGGCAGGTCGGCGCGTTCGCCGTCCATCCACACC
>JANOYC010000156.1:0-23298 GCA_031428675.1 Microbacteriaceae bacterium
AGCGGTCGAGCCGCACATCGATGCTGGATGGCTGAACCATCTCGAGGTCGAGCGGGTGGAGTCCGATGCGCCCGGATTCGAGCTCGGCGCGAATGTCCCTGTCCGAAAGAAGCATGGCGACAGCCTACCGATCGCCCTCCCGCGCTGGCCGCAAGAGTGCCCGCTCGGGACAACAGTGCCCGCGCGCGCACGCCCTCTCGTCCCGAACAGTCCCTCTCGCACGCTGTGGCGCCCGCCGCGCCCCGGGCACGAGCCCACCGCGTTACGATGGATGCCGTGCCGCCCCCCGAGGACGGCCTCGCGGATGTAGTTCAATGGCAGAACTTCAGCTTCCCAAGCTGATAGCGCGGGTTCGATTCCCGTCATCCGCTCTGAGTGCAAAACCCCGGAATAGCAGGGATCCGGGGGGATAACCGCACTCTCAGTGAAGGCGAGCTAAGCCCCCTTCGTGGACTCCCGTGGACTCACGGGCGAAAATGAAGGGCTCACCGTGGCTCAAAACACCCTCACTCTCATCGATCTGATCGATGCCTACGCCGCCGCAGTCTCGCCCCGGGCCGACGCATTCCCTCGACTGACCGCACTTCGCGGGCGTGTGCTCGAGGTGCTCGAGGTGACCGCGTGACCCGGCGGCAAGCACCCCGGCGGACGCCAGGCGCGCTCGGCACAGTAGAGCTGCTGCCATCCGGGAGGTGGCGCGCGTTCTACAGACGGGATGGCGTGAAGTTCACCGCACCGCGCACGTTCGCGACCAAGAATGATGCTCACTCGTGGCTAGCCACTGAGAGGGCAGACCGGGCCCGGGGAAGCTGGCGGGATCCGCGAGCCGGCCGGGTGACCCTGGTCGACTACGCGCGCACCTGGATGGACTCGAGACCCGACCTCAGCCCCCGCACCCGCGACACATACCAGCGATCGCTCGACCGATGGGTGCTCCCCCGGATCGGCGTCGGCCGGGGTGTCGAGCTCGGCGCAGTGAACGTCGGTGAGCTGACCCCGGCCGTGGTGCGCACCTGGTACGCGGCCGTGTTTGCGACTGCCAGAGAGACCTCCGCCACCCGGCAAGCGCGTGAGCTCGAGCGGCGGGAGCATCCCGCCCGAGCCTGGGCGCGCTCGCGCGGACTGCCGGTATCGACCACCGGACGGCTGGGCCCCGACGTGCAGGCTCAGTGGCGTGCTGCCGGGTCCCCGACCGGCGGCAGCGCGACTGTCCGTCCGGTGGTGCCAGCGGAGAGCGCCGGCCGGACGGCCGCCGCGCAGGCATACCGGATACTGCGCACGATCCTCAACACGGCCGTGCAGGATGAACTGCTGCTGTCGAACCCGTGCCAGATCACCAATGCCGGCGTGGTCCACCATCGCGAACGGACGACGGCGAACCCGGCAGAAGTGGCGCAGCTCGCTGCCCTGATGCCGGCCCGATTCTCCGCCGCGGTCGTCGTCGCTGCCTGGTCCGGGCTCCGGTACGGAGAGCTGTTCGCGATCGCGCGCCGGCACGTCGACCTGACCGCGGGCACGCTGCGGGTGGAGCGCGCCCTTGTCTGTGTTCCCGGGCAGCCCATCGTGTTCGGCAAGACCAAGACCGTGAAGAGCAACCGCGTCGTGCACTTGCCCGCGTTCGTGGTCGACGCATTGAGAGCGCACCTGGGGGACCACGTACCTGCCGGCCCGGATGCTCTCGTGTTCGCCACGGAGGACGGCTCACCGGTCAGCAGCCTGCGGTTATCGTTCCTGTTCCGGCGGGCCCGGAAGGTGATCGACCGGGACGACCTGACCTGGCACGACCTCCGGCACACCGGGGCGACCCTCGCCTACCGGGCCGGCGCAAGCCTGCCCGAGGTGCAAGCCCGACTCGGCCACTCCACCATGCGAGCAGCCGCGATCTACGCGCACAGCGCCGATGATTCAGACCGCATCCTGGCCGATCGGCTCGATGCGATGTACGCCGGCCCGAGCAGCGGGCAGCCGGCGCTCTATGCGGTCTGACCCGTGCGCGCGGTCTTAATCGGGTTACGTGAGTTACAGAGGTAACCCCGACCGCCGCGCGGCGTCATGAATTGGCACGACACGGCGGCGAATTGATGAATGCCGGCCCAATGTCGGTGGGCCATGGGATGCTCGCCCTCATTACGCCGAACGGCGTTAACCACCAGCGACGAGAGTCAGAGCATGGCAGAAGCTGCCCCGCAGGTCCGCGACATCGTGCGCGCACAGCCGGCATTCTTCGCGGTCGCCGTGCTTGCTCTCGGCCTGCTATTGGCTCGCCCAGTGTGGGTATGCATCCGCCATGGTCGACACGCGGCCGTGCGCCTCGAGGCATCGGGAAATGCTCACCCGTTCTCGATCCTCGACAGGGGCAGCATCTTCGTTCGCGCGCGTGAGATGGCGGACTGGATCCGCACGCTAGTCGTGCGCGAAGAGCACGCCCTCGCGAATGCAGCCGATCTGCTGTTCATCCAGCGGATGAGTCCCCGCTTTGCCGGCATCCGCCCGGGGGATGGCACTCACGCTCAAGCGCTCGCCCTGGTGTCGACGGCTCGTCGCCAGATCGCCCGCCTACCGCAGGACCACACCCCGGCCGCGCACGCGCTCGAGGCCGACCTGCTCGAGTACCTGCGAGCCGCCGAGCTACTCGCCCTGGTGACAGACACCGCGCCTCCCGCAGTAATTGACCCTGCCCCGGCGGTGGTGCATTGCGCACCTGACGGGCGCGAAGATTCGACGCAGGACCGAGGCTCGCCCACGCCGGCCCCGGATGTTTGTCAGTTGGTCGTCTCGCCGCGGGCACCGGGTGCGGTCGTGTCTGCCTAGAACCTGGCGACGCGAATCGATGCGTGCTCTCCGTTCAAAACGGTGAGCCCGCGCACGCTGACGGCTCACGCCCGTCGCTAGGCAGACCCGGTTTCACCACTGCGCAGCGCATCCGCGCAGCCCCTGCGGGCTCACCGTTCCTCGAATGGAGAGCACCATGACACATCCCATCCCCCCGCAACTGCTGACCTTTGACGAAGTGGCGCAGATCGCAGCGATCACCCCGCGTCTGGTGCGCACGCTCGTGCAGACGCGCCGGCTCCCGTCCGTGAAAGTCGGCCGCAACGTCCGCGTGCGCGCCGATGACCTCGCATTGTTCATCGCGGCCAATACCCGCACCGCTGTGCAGGAGATGAACCGGTGAGCCAGCCCGAAGACCTGCACAGCGTGTTCGACAATCTGCTCGGCCCGGGCCCCGGCGTCATGCCGAACCCGCTGCGGCTCGCACTGCACGGGCAGAACGCCCCACTTTGTGCGCAGTACGTGTTCATGCTGTTGCACGCGCTGCCGCGACAGGTGGCCCGATATCCGCGGAGTGCGGAATTCCGCAACGCGGCACGCGCTCATTGGGCGACACAGCCGCGGTACTACCTCGAGGCGACTCGCACCGACGTCGAGGCCGGCCTGCGGTTCCTCGCGCGAGAGGGAATGCTGCCGACGTGGGTCGAGATCCGAGAGGTGCATCCGGATGCCGACGCTCGATGATGCGCTCGCGCTCGCGCGGGCGGGGTGGGCGATCATCCCGCTCCGCGGGAAGATCCCCCTCACGGCTCACGGGGTGAAGGACGCCAGCACCGATCCGGCGCAGATCCGGCGGTGGTGGGGAAGCGCGCAACACAACGTCGGTGCCCGCGTGCCGGCGACATTGGTGGTGCTCGACATCGATCCGCAGAACGGCGGGAGTCTGGCGCAGCTCGAGACAGCGATCGCGGGACCGATGCCGGCAACGCTCACGGTTCACTCGGGGCGAGGTACCGGCGGTCAACACCGGTACCACCTGCACCCCGGCGGAGTGCTCACCTCGACACGTTTGCCGGGAGGCATCGATGTGAAGACCGACCGCGGGTACTGCGTGATGCCCCCGAGCCGACACCCGGCAACCGGCCTGCCCTATCGATGGGAGGAGCGGGAGCCCGTGGCACTGCCCGCGGCAATGGTTAACCTGCTGCGTCCCCCTGTCGCTGTAGCCCGACCGGAGCAGACACCAGCGCCTGGCCGCATCTCGGTGCGAGCCCTGCACCTGGCGCAGTTCGTTCAGCAGCTACCGGAGGGCAAGCGCAACGCCGGCCTATTTTGGGCGGCCTGCCAGGCTGTCCGGGACCGCCACCCCGCCGAGACATTCGACCTGCTCGAGGTCGCGGCGGTCGCGGCGGGGCTCACCGAGACCGAGGCGCGGCGGACGATCCAGTCCGCCGTGCGGAGCGAGAAGTGAGCAGCGTGCCTATCGTGCCGGCGGCACCAACCGGTGCCGATCTGCTCGATAAGGTGACCGCGTGGCTGGCCCGATTCGTGGCCTACCCGACGCGCACGCGCTTCACGCGCACGCGCTGTGGATCCTGCACACTCACGTGATCGAAGCATTCGAGAACAGCCCGCGAATCGCGTTCCTCTCGCCGGAGCCAGGCAGCGGAAAGTCACGCGCGCTCGAGGTGACCGCACCCCTGGTGCGAGATCCCATCCCGGTGGTGAACGTGTCGGTGGCCTACCTGTTCCGGCGGATCTCGGTCGAGGAGGGGCACCCCCTGCCGGCCGTACTGCTGGATGAGGCGGACGCGGTGTTCATGGCGAAGGCAAGTGAATCGAGCGAAGAGCTGCGGGGACTGCTCAACAGCGGCTACCGCCGCGGTGCGTACGTCGGTCGGGCTGTCATTCGGGGCAAGGAGGTGAGCACTGAGGAGTGGGCGTCGTTCTGCCCGGTCGCTCTCGCGGGACTCGGCGACCTGCCCGATACGCTTATGACCCGAGCCGTGGTCGTCAGAATGCGACGGCGCAGCCAGAGCGAGCCCATCGAGCCCTACCGCACCCGGCAGTATGAAACGGAGGGGCACTCGCTCCGCGACGCAATAGCCCGGTGGGCTGATGTGCACCGGCCTCAGCTCGAGGGTGCCTGGCCTCTGCTACCGGTCGGGATCTCGGACCGTAATGCCGACGTGTGGGAGCCGTTAATCGCGGTGGCCGACGCAGCTGGTGGTGACGCGTGGCCGGCACGTGCTCGAGCCAGTGCACTGTTCATGGTTGACGAGCAGAGCCACCGTCCGGCGACGCTCGGCATTCAGTTGCTGGCCGATATCCGCACCGCCATGGCCGATCATCATGCGGTCACCACGCGGGATCTGCTCGAGGTGCTGTGCTCGATGGAGACTGCGCCGTGGGGCACTCTCCTGAAAGGCAACCGGATCGACGGTCGGTGGATCGCCCGTCAGCTCGCGAAGTTCGACGTGTCGACGAACAACACCGTGCGCGTCGGGTCGACCGTGGCGAAGGGATATACGTGGGCTCATCTGGCGGATGCGTGGTCTCGGTACCTCCCGCCCGAAGAACGCCAGCCGCCCGCACCTGACCGTGATCTGGTCGCGCAGCTGGAGGAGGATGAGCCGTTCTAGTCCGCCGAGCCAGTTGCGCAGTCTGGTGTCAGCTCACCTGACACCAGACTGCGGGCCGGGTGTAACCGGAGTAACCCAGGTAACTCACGCCCAGGGGTAGAGACAGGGCACCTGCTCGCCCCCCGTTCGCGCGGGAGCTTTTGAGAAGTGGCTCGTACCTCCGCCTGGGGGCAGCACGGAATTCTCTCTCCGCCGTGGTGGCCGGCGGGTCAGACACCGCTCGAGCAGCGTGCAGACGTGGTCTTTTTTAGTCTCGCCTAGCCCGGAAACCCACGCGCAGCCCTGTCCATTTTCTCCCAAACGTAACGCAAAAACCCCAGAAGATTCAGGATTCGGCGAGAAAGTGAAGGATCACTCGGGAGCGTGACGGATGCCCTACGGCCCTGCCCCAGGCAGCACAAAGCTGCGACCCCGTCGTGGGGTCGCCTGGTCGAATGCTACCCCACGACGCGTCGTTCGGGCGGGACTGTCCTGCTCACCTCGTGTTGCTGACGTTCGCGAACGGCCAGCCCGTGACGAGCGGAGGCGTTCAGCGATCCGTGTCGACCAGCTCGTGGCGGGTTCGACCCATGCGACGAGCCCACGAGGGGATTGGGTCCACGGGCCGGCGATCCGGTAGTGCGCGCTGGCAAGCATCGATTCGACACGTATCGTGCTCATGGCGTCGATGGGATCTAGGGGGAGGACCACCGGGCCGGCGAGGGGTCCAGTGTGTCGCTGGCCGGACGCTGCGGACCATTCGACCCAGACGACCCCGCCGGGGAGGGGGTCTCCGCTCTCATCGCGAAGCAGAACGGACACGTAGCGGTCGCGGGGGTGTGCGGTCATGCGGCACCCTCGACAAGTCGTCGCAGATCCGTGGTGCTCACTCTGACGTAGCGCTGCGTCGTGGCGGGCGATGCGTGGCCGAGGAGCTGCTGCACCGCGAAGGTGTCCCGGTCGATTGAGTAGGCCCTGGTCGCGAATCTGTGGCGAAGCTGGTGCATGGTGACTCCGGCCGGCAGAAGGCTCGAGATCTGCCGCCCGAGCCAGCGGGGTGACAAGTGGCCGTTGTCCCGACCGGGGAACAGGTAGCCGGCGGGACGGGCGAGCAGCACGGAGGCGAGCCCGTCGGGTACGGGGATCCGGCGGAACTTGTCACCCTTCCCGAGCACGACCAGCTCACGCGCGCCATGCGGCCCCTGGATGTTCCGGGAGTGCAGGCCGGCGACCTCAAATCGGCGCAGCCCCAGCTCGGCAGCGAGACGCAGGGCGAGCGTCTCGCGGTCGCCGGCCCCCGCGAGGGCACTCTGGTACTCGTCGTCCTCCGCAGGTCGCGGGTGGGGCGGTCGGGCGCGCACGACGGGCAGCGCCTCTGCGGGGTTGTGCAGCGCTCGCCCGGTCTGCTGCGCCCATCGGTAGAACCCGACTAGCGTCTGCCGGTACCTGCGGCGGGTTTCTCTCGCCCACCGCTTGTTACCCATCCACGCTGCGAGATCATCGATGGTGACATCGAACGGGCCCAGGTGCGCGTTCTGGCGAGCAAAGTGCCGGAGCGCCTCGAGGAAGGAATCGATTGTCGTCTCTGCTCGGCCGCCTGTTCGGAGGTGGCTGCGATACTCGCGCAGCACTCCGACCCATGCCGAGGGGAGTGCCCACTGTGGAGGTCCGGCGTAGGTAAGTTCCATCGGATCGATGAACACCCGTTGCGTGGTGTAGGCCCACCGGTAGAACGCGCGGAGGGCGGAGCGGTGAGAGAGTCGCGATGAGTGCGTGACGGTGAGTTGCTCGAGCCAGCCGTGCACGTCAGCGTGGGTGACGCTCCACGGATCGAGTGAGCATCGTGCTGCGAACCGCCGCACGTACTTGAGCCGCTGGTCGACCGTCGAAGGCGTGAGCTGGCGCGCCCGCTGGTCGACGGCGAATGCCTCGAGGGCGTGCACCCATACAGTCGGGATGGTTGATCCTCGAGGCGCGATCGCCGAGGGGTCGCCGGACCTCCGACCGCTGGCGGCGAACCACCGGTAGAGCGACCTGACCGCGAGGCGTTGCGCCTTCACGGTAGCTGGCGGGATCTCGGCCGCGTCGAGCTGGCTGAAGTAACTGCTCACCTGATCGGTAGTCGCGTGGAGCGGGTCGACGCCGAGCGCGGCGGGCAGCGAGCGCAGCCTACGCGCCTGTGTCTCGAGGGTCGACGTCGCGCGGCCTGCACCCGCCTGCTCTTGGACGTACTGTTTCAGCAGCTCATCCCAGCCGATACCTGGCGTGCTCACGAATCCCCGTCCCGTTGCCTTACTCGGTTGCCCTGCGTTCCCGGATGTTAACTCACGGTCTGGTGTTGCGCTAGTTTCGTGGACTCCCGTGGACTCCCGACCCGCTCGGAGCCGTCATGGTTAGTCAATTGCGGGCATTCCCGATAGGCTCGGATCGCTGTGATTCCGGGGAAGTTGCCGAATTAGCGGCATGGCAGAGAAGGGGGCTTGGGCGTCTTCCCAAGCTGATAGCGCGGGTTCGATTCCCGTCATCCGCTCGATGTGATGTCTCAGGACATTGTGAACGGTCGAACCCCCGGTGTTTGGGGTTCGACCGTTTTCGTTTTTGGTTGGTAGGCCTGTTTTGGGTCGATTGTGTAGTCGCCGAGGACGGTGCCGTGGAGGCTGATGATGGTCGCGTCGACGTTGTGGATCAGGATGATGATCTCGGTTCTGGCGTGTGCTCGACCGACTCCGAGGTGCAGCATTTTGTTGCCGTAGCGGAGGGATACTTTCCCGCCGGTGTCGATGGTGTCCTAGCGGCCACTCCAGATGTTCGGGTCGTCAGGGGTGGTCGGTTCAGCTTTCGGGTTCAGCCTGTAGGCGAACGCGGGGGTCCGACGGTTTAACGCTCGGTGGGGCCGTTGCTCGTTGTAGTAGCTGCGGAACCCGTCGAGCACGGCTTGGAGTTCATCGATCGTCGCGGCTGGGTGGGCGGCAAGATATTTTTTCAGTGTCTGCCAGAAGCGTTCGATTTTCCCTTGGGTGGTGGGCCGGTAGGGGCGGCCATTCTTCTGGGTGATGCCCTCGAGGGCGAGGAGTGTTTCGAACGCGTTCGCCGATCCTCGACCGCGGGCGCCGCCGGCATATTTGGTGGTGTAGACGTTGCCGTTATCGGTTAGCGTCGAGGCCGGGAACCCGTGCTCGGTTGCTGCTGCGGTGAACGTATCGGTGATCGTTTTCCCGGAAACACGGCGGTGTGCGGTGAGGTGCAGCATGAATCGGGAGTGATCATCGAGCCACCCGATGGGGAGTAGTACTCGTAGTGATAAAAATTCCTCCCGTAAAGATGTTTCTCGTGCCGATACAAAGAGTCGCGTTGGCACAACTACGGAAGCCGGTCAGATCCGGGACAGGTGAGGCGCTGTGCCGAATACGTGGAAGCGGCTTCTGATAAGTCAACCTGGTCATAATTCCCTGTCAAGACGTCGGCGAAGAGCACCGGACGTCGAAGTGTGGACGCGACGTAGACCGAACGGATGAGGGCAATCGCTTCGAAAGCTTGCTGCATGGTGACTCGGGGTTGCCCCCCGGACGTGATGGCGCTCACTACATCCATGTACTGCTGGTGGTGGCTAGCTGGGTCGAGGCCGTACTGACCCGAGGGTGCAGAGGGAAGAGCGAAGCCGAGGCGGTAGTTGCTCTCAACGACTTTGGCGAGCACACTTGCCGCGTCGTTGCCCTCAGCCGACACGAGTCCCATTGGTCCGACGTCCGTTTCCGGTGACACCGCAGCGTGAAAATACGTCAGGAGGTCGTCCTCAATTATGGCTGAGCCCAGCGAGCCCATCACGTGGAGGCGCGTCGCAAGACCTGGATATGCGGCGGTCGTCGCATGCAGCGATGCCAGAGCCCCCGATTCGAAGCGGACCGCTGCGACCACCGAGTCCTCGACCTCAATTCCCCTATGAGAAAGAAGAGCCATCTGCCCCGATATCTCTACAGGGCGTCCGAGAAACGACAACAGTAGGTCGACGTTGTGCACCCCTTGGTTCATGAGAGCGCCGCCACCGTCGAGTGCCCATGTTCCACGCCAGTCGGCCGAGTCGTAGTAGCTCTGTGGTCGCCACCAAGCTGTCGAAGCGATAGCCGTCGTCACGCGTCCGAACGCCCCGGCCTTCAGCGCATCTGCGACGATCATCGTCGCCGCGTCATACCGATGCTGGCTGATGACGCTCGCGACGATGCCCTCGTGCGCTGCTTGCGCAGCACGATCGGCTATTTCACGAGCTCGTCCGAGCTCGACGTCGAGCGGCTTCTCGACGATAACGTGTCGGCCAGCGTGAAGAGCCATTGTTGCCTGTGACGCATGCATTCCACTGGGCGTTGTGATCACGACCAAGTCGACTTCGGGAGAGGACAGAGCCTCTTCCAGTGTCGGGCACTCACGTGGGCGGCGGAAGCCGGCCGCCTCGAGTCGATCGGCGAGTAGAACAGCCGACTCAGCGGATGAATCCACGACCGCGACGACTTGCAGCGCGTCTATACCGGATGCAATCGCCGCGTGAACGGTTCCCATCGCACCGGACCCAACTAGGGCCACACCGATTTTTCCGTGACTCACTAACGTCCTCCTCGTTAGGAAATCTTTTTCCAGAACGCGAAACATGACTGGCGGGACCGACCCGCATGCAGGGTCGGCCTCCCCTGGCGGCTAGGACCGGAAGCTCACTGAAGTGCCGAAAAACGCGTAGGCCGCATGTGCCACATGGAGAGCATGCTGCGCCGACGAGCCATTGCGCCAAGCGCCGCGTGTCGATGCCGACATCACCCCTTGACTCCGCCGGAGGTCAGTCCGGCGATGAACCAGCGCTGGAAGGCTGTGAATACGATCAGGACCGGGATGAATGCGACGATCACGAATGCGGAGAACAGGCCCCAGAAGTTGCCGAACCCGGTCGTTATGTAACGGACGATGCCGTTCTGGACCGTCTTCATGTCTTCCGTCGTCGCGAGGACGGTTCCCACGAGGAAGTCGTTCCAGACGAAGACGAAGATGAATATCGCAATCGCTGCGATGCCAGGTCGGATGAGGGGAATTACGATTCGCCAGAGGATCTGTATGCGGGAACAACCGTCTATCGCGGCGGCTTCCTCAATCTCTATGGGGATGTTCTCGATGAAGTTGCGCAAGAACAGGATCGTCTGCCCGCAGATGATCGCGGTGTAAACGACGATCAGCATCGGGTAGGTGTTGATCAGGGCCGTCTTGACGAACATCGAGTAGAGCGCGATGAAGACGACGATGGCGGGGACCATCGAGAACACCAGGATGCCTGTCATCACTGCTTCCATGCGGCGACTCTGGTATCGAGTAGCGACATAGGCGGCAGGGATGCAGATCAGTAGTGCGAGGAAGATTGACCCTCCCGCGTAAATGAGCGAGTTCACGAAGAACCGCACGTTGGTCGAGGTGTAAATGCCGGCGAACGACTCGAATGTGACCGGGTTGGGGATCCATTCCGGGGGAAACTTGATCGTGTCGGCGTCAGGTTTGAGCGCCGTCGACACTATCCATGCCACAGGCGGCAAGACGATGGCGGCCGAAAGAACGATGTAGATCCATGCGGGTACAACCCGCAACCAGTCGATAGGCCGACGGCGCTTGCCCGATGCAGTGGTCACAATGCTTCCTTTCGACGGAAACGGATGGCGACGAGAGTGAGCACGATGTTGATCGCGAACAGCAGGATCGCAGTTGCCGATGCGCCTGAGAGATCGAAGTCCAGGAAGGTCTGGTTGTAGACGCGCATCGATAAGGTTTCGGTGGCCGCTAGGGGCCCTCCGCGCGTCGTGACGAGAATGATCGTTACCATCTGCACGTACAGCATGAGCAGGACGACGACAACGGAGACGATCGTATTCCGCAGGTAGGGCAGCGTGATGCTGACGAAGCCTCGCCAGATTCCCCCGCCGTCCATGCGGAGGCTTTCGCGAAGCTCCTCAGGGATCGTCTGTAGTGCACCCAAGAACAGAAGCATGGCTTGCGGGTACGACCACCAGGCGGTGATCAGCGTTACCGCTATCAGGGCTGATGTGGGTGAAGAGAATACATCCGTCGGCCCCCAGCCGAGCGAGTTCGTGATCGCTGATGCGGGGCCGAAGTTTGGGTTGAGAAACCACAGCCAGATCGTTCCTGCCGTTGCCTGCGACATCAGCCACGGCAGCAGGAACAGGCTACGGACGCTCCGCTTGAAACGGTGCAGGTCGTTGAGCACGATTGCTGAAAGCAGTCCCGCCGGCAAAGCAATTACCAATGCGCCCAGCGAGAACGCGAGGGTTGTACCGATCTGTGCAGGAAGCGATGGATCTGAGAAGAGGGCGGTGAAGGAGTTTAGACCCGAGAATTCACCGATTTCGTAGTAGGTGGTCTCATGAAGCGCAGTCCACGCGGTGTACACCAGGGGCCCGATGAAGACGAACAAGAACACGAGCACGACCGGGATCGTGTACAGCCAGACCCGAGGATCACCGGCGATGGTTCGGCGTTTGCGATCGGGCTGTCCGGGGCCTCGACCCTGGTTGCGGACGCGAGGGAGCGCCGCAACTTCACCAGCAGAGAGAGTCATGATGTTCCGATCCCCGGGGAGCCCTCTCGGGCTCCCCGGATTTCTGTCGGTCTATTTGGTCGCAGCGTCCTGCGCGGCGGTGATGAATTCGCTGCCTGACAGGCCGTTCAGGTACAGCGCTTGGCCAGCTTGTGACAGCCCTGTCGCGACCGCAATCCAGTTGTCCGCGTACGTGTGCGGTTCGCTGTTGCTCTCGACGTACCCCGCGATGGAGTTGACGATGTCGGCATCCGGAGTAGAGAAGAACGGCGCGTCGTAGCTCGATGCGCGGGTCGGAACTTCGCCACCGGTGGCCATCGCGGCGGCAGCGTCCGCGCCGGTCATGTACTCAATGAACTTCCATGCAGCATCGACGCTCTTACTTCCCGCGCCAATCCCCATTGTCCATCCGAGGGTCGCTCCGGTTCGGTCGCCGGTCGAGGCGGTGGGAAGTTCACTCCACTTGATGTCAGGGTTGGTCGCCCCGTAGGTCACGATGCGCTCCGTGCCGAGGACAGCCATCGCGACCGTCCCATTCGCCAGACCATCCGTGACTGTGGAGTAGCTGTCCGACACGACGCTGCTGCCGAGCGCGTTCGCGTCGCGCAGTTTCGCGAGGAAGTCGCCGAATTCGTTCGCCTTGTCGCCGGCGTAGTCGACTTCGCCGTCTTCGTTCCAGATGTCTTGTCCGACCTGGCTCATGAAGCAGTCGAAGAACGTTGCGATGATTGCGGAGTTGTCGGTGTCGGAGAAGCCGGTGCCGAACCCGGTGTAGCCGGCTGCGGCCGCCTTGGTCGCGACGTCGACAACCTCGTCATAAGTGGTCGGAGCGGTGGCGCCGATCTCATCGAGGATCTTCTGGTTGTAGTACAGGGCGCAGGTGCGGTATTCGTAGGGCACGGCGACTTGCTCGCCGTCGGGGCCAGCCAGCGTATCCGGGGGTCGCAGCCAATCGTCTACCGAAGTGGCGGCTTCGGGGAGCGGGGTATAGGCGCCGGCTGCGGCCATCTGCGGCACCTGCGGCGTGAACATCTTGAACACGTCGGGCGCCTGGCCCGCCGCCGCCGCCTGGGGCAAGCGGCTGATCATATCGCCGAGCGACACCACCGACAGGTCGATGTTAATGTCGGGGTTGGCCTCCTCGAAAGCGGCGATATTCTCCCGTAGCGCGTTTGCACGCGGGTTGTCCTGGCTCGGGTCGAGGAAGTCCCAATAGGCGAGGGTCACCGGGCCGGTGTCCGCGCTGCCCTCCCCGCCGTCGGAATCATCCGTGGGAGCACAGGCAGTCAGCAACAAACTCGCCGCCGCAAGGGTCCCCAGTGCGATTTTCCACCGTTTCGTGTTCATTTCATTCTCTCCCTTGAGATCAGTCGCTTTGTTCGGCAGTTGTGTGCCCGGGAAAGCGGATGCCCGGGTTTGTCATTACTTGAGTTGTGTCGAACGCCTCGCGGAGCACCGCGAGACATCGGGTGTCAGGATTTGGAGCTCGGTCGGCCGGGAATGTGACTAAGAATGGACTTTGAGAAGCCGCCGTCAACGCAGATGTCTTGCCCGGTGACATAGCCAGACAGTGGGCTGACGAGGAATTCGATCACGTTGGCGATGTCCATCGGATCCCCGATTCGCGACAACGGAATGATCTCCTCCCTCGCCTTCTTGATCGCGGGGTCGACGTACATCTGCTCGGTCATTCCTGTCCGAGTCATCCCCGGCGACACCACGTTCACGCGGATGCCGTCGGGTGCCCACTCCAGCGCCAGAGTCTGAGCCAGCAGTGTCAACCCAGCCTTGCTGGGGCTGTACGCGCCCGATCCGGCATGTGGAAGCTGCCCGGACATGGAGGAGGTGAAGCACGCCGCGCCTCCGCTATCCCTCAGATGCGGATAGCTTGATTTGGCGAGAAGCCAGGCTGCTCGGAGGTTGACGGCGAACATGCTGTCCCAGTCCTCGAGCGAGAGATCCTTGAGCGCACCGGGCTTGGCGACTCCGGCATTCGCCACCAACGCGTCCAAGCCACCGAATTCGTCGACCGCAGCTGTGACCAGCCGTTCTGGCGCCTCAGGGTCGCTCAGGTCGCCCACCAGTGCGATGGCATTGCCGCCGATCGACTGGATGGATTCGACAACCTCCTTCTGTCGGGCGTTGGAGGTGTGTCCGCATACGGCGATCATCGCCTGCTCGCCTCGGGCGAGCGCTGCTTCTGCGAGCCTCAGGCTTGCGGATGCGCCGATGCCGCTGCTACCGCCACTGACCAGAGCCTTCATTGCACGAGCTCCTTCGACCCGAGATTCCAGCCCTCACGGCTGAGGTCGTGCAATGCCTGGGTGAACTCCTGCAAGGTGTTTTCTTCGCGGATGACTTCGAGCACGACGTTGTCGACTCCGAGCGTCGCTTCGACTGCGCGGCCCAATGCTTGCCAGTCGATGACTCCCGTGCCGATGGGGTCGTGACCCCATACGTCGGTGCCCGTGTCTGAAATATGCACGAGAGGGATCAGGTCCTGATAGGCGAGCAGGGAAGCTACGGGGTCTTCGCCGATGTAGGCCGCGTTGGCGACGTCATACACGATCTTGAGCGCCTCGTCGTCGACCGTGCGGACGACGTGCGCGAGAGTTTCGATGGTGGGAGTAAAGCAGTAGGGGGTCTGCTCGAAGAGGAGGCGCGTACCAGCCTGCTTGGCCAGTGGGATCAGCACCTCCAGGCTCTCGTAGAGCCACCCGTGCACCTGCTCGAGTGACGGCGAGATCATGGGACGCCGCGTACCGGGGGAGATCACGATCTCGCGGACATCCCATCCGGCAGCCAGCTCGATGACCGAGTTGATGTGCTCGATGCTCTTGCGTCGCATGCTCGCCGCGGGGCTCGCCAGGTTGAGGTCGTATCCGCCGGCGTTCAGGGACCTGATCTCGGCCCCGTACTCGGTGAGCTTCGCCCGAGTTGCCGAGCGCTCGGCGGTGGAGATTTCAACCGGCCAGCAATGCGGAGAGCTGATCGGAACCTCGAAGGTCGTATACCCACTGTCGACCAGTTCAGCGATCGCATCGGCTGCTGTCGCTTTCCAGAGGTACGAGAACGTGTTGATGATCATCGGACGCTTCCGTTCATTGGGCTTTCCTTGTCTTTCAGGCGTGACGAAGTACCGCGACGCCGAGCTGGCCTGCGTTGAATGGTGAAGAAGGATTCGGTTGTGGGTAGCGGCCGGCGGGCCGATACCGAGTCGAGATCTAAGCGGAGAGCTCCTCGGCGGCGGCGAGATAGGTGTAACTCGGCCAGCTTCTGGAGATTTCGGCCGCCCCCGCGAGCAGAAGCGGCGATAGTTCCGCCAGTCGGGCTCGAGTCATCCGGACGGAGGGACCGGCAATGCTGATGGTCCCGGTGGCTTCCCTGCCCTGTCCAGCTCCGTAGATGGGGGCCGCCACGGCGTTGATGCCGAGGTCCATCTCTTCAAACGTCGTGGCATACCCGCGGTGGCGAACCTCGTCGAGCTCGACGATGAGACTGGATCGGTCAAGGGGCAACCTAGGGGTGGCGCTGAGGCGCCTCTCGTGATCTAGCACTACCGCGACTCGCTCTGACGAAAGAGTGGAAAGCCAGGCTTTTCCGGATGCAGTGGCGTGGGGAACCGCGTCCTGACCCATGACGGGGTCGAGGCGAAGTGACGAGTTCGAGCCTTGGGCTTTGGCGATCCACTGCAAGGAGTCGTTGGTCACTACCGCAAGACGGACAAGCTCTTCACTCTCAGCGGCGAGCGAGTCCAGAGCCCGCTGAGCCCATGTCCCCACTCCTGAAGACGAAAGTTGTCTGAGCCCGAGGGCGCCGAGGCTGTGCGTGGCGAAGTAGCTGGACGTGCGGGCATCTTGGCTTACGTATCCAGCACTCACCAGCGCGGCGAGGAGGCGATGTGCAATGGCCTTATTGATGCCTAGCCGCTCAGCGATCTCGCTGACGCGTCGGCCGGCAGGATGCGACACCAGCATCTCGAGCACATGCATCGCGTTCGCGACATCGTCGGCTAGTGCCATGACGTCATCTCCTCACCATCGTGGATTTGTAACAGCGTTACCAGTAACGTTGTTACAGGAGGATCGCATGCGTCGGTCGCTCCTGTCAAGCCACGACGCAAAACTGCTTCTCCACTGGGCTAGGGCGCTCCGATCGAGTCCTGCTGCACCAGTTCATTGAGGCGGACGAGAGCCGACTCGTCGTCGTTCGCGACGACGACATGCTCGCCGGTGTTCCAGCGGCACTCGACGGCACCGAATCGCTCCCAGTAGGTGTCCCATTCGGCGAGCTTGATCCGGTCCCTCTCACTGCCTCTGTCCACCAGCCGCTGCCGGACGACATCAGGTGATGCACACACGTGGATCACCCGGATGCGAGCGGCGGGCCAGGCTGCGTTCTCGGTGAATCGACGAAGGAAGTCGGGGTCGTCCAGGTAGGCCACGAACGGTGCGTCGAGGACGACGGAATGGCCGAGCTCCAGGTTTCGGCCGGCGGTGGCGAAAAGCGTCTCGTACTCAGCCGGCATGATCTTTTCGAGGTACAGCGCGTTCGATTCTCGATCAGACGGATCCTGCCCTAACGCTTCGAGCGCTACTTTCACGAGAGGCCCTGCGAGTGTGTCCTTGTCGAGATAAACCGACCCCGTGACCGAGCTGAGGTGCCTCGACAATGTCGACTTGCCCGAGCCTGCCCCGCCGAGGGTGATGTACGCGATGGGCAGGGAGGGGGCGGTGGTGGTCATCGCTTCACTCGAGCGATCGCGGCCACGAATTGCTCCGCCGCCGCGGTGACTTTGCGCATGTCGCCCTCGGGGCGACCGGCCTTGGTGATGGCGCTGCCGACTCCGACCGCGACGACGCCGGCGTCGAACCAGTCGCCGACGTTGGCGATGGTGACGCCGCCCGCCGGGAGGATCGGGACGTGCGCGAGAGGCGCGAGGATCGCCTTGGTGTACGGAATGCCGCCGGCTTCGGTGGGGAAAAGCTTGACGATGTCAGAGCCGGCTTCGGCGGTGTTCAGGATCTCCGTGGGGGTGTAGGCGCCGCTGAGGGTGGCGACTTGGTAGCGGTTGGCGACGCGGATCATCTCTGGGTTGAGATTCGGGCTGACGAGGAACTGGGCGCCAGCCTGAATGCTGGCCCACGCGGCATGCCCGTCCAGGACAGTGCCCGCGCCGAACGTCACGTCCTGCCCGGCGAAGCGCTCGACGAGGCGCTCGATCACTGTCAGTGCGCCAGGAATGGACAGGGTGATTTCGAGGGCGCGGATGCCGCCGGCGACGGCAGCGGCGGCGACCTCGTACGCCTCCTCAGCGGTGTCGAGACGGACGATAAGCACGTTGCCGGACTCGCGGATGGTTTCCAGGACATCAAGTTTTTTGAACATGACATCGATGAATACACCACTTTTCCGAGTTCCGCGAGCCTGAGACCCGGATGCGTTGACAGTCACATGTGACGTGTGGCACACTTTCTGCAATCGATCTCAGCAATCGTTCTCATTTTTCGTGAGAGCGCGGTGCTGAGTTGTTGAGGCGGAGGAGTCGACGGTGATGAAGGGTCCTCCCGGTGACCCTCGGCCCACGGCTGTGGTGCTGGGGGCATCGCACTGGCATGCACTTCTGTATCGCGACGGGCTTGCTCGACGTTTCCGCGTTGCGGCTGTGCAAGATGCGGATCTCGTCGCCGCGCAACTGTTCGCAGTCCCTCTGGGCGCGCCAGTCACCACGACGGTCGCTGACGCCGTGAATGACGAGGGCGTCGACGTGGCGTTCGTACTCAGCCCGCACCACGAGATGCTCGCGGTCGGCCTCGAACTCATTGATCGGGGCATCCCCTTCGTGATCGAAAAGCCCGCTGGCACGAGCCTGAATGACCTCAGCACGATCGAGCGGGAGGCGCGCCTGGCCGGTGTTCCAGCGACGGTGCCGCTCGTTCAGCGCGGCGCGCCGATCGACACCTGGTTGCGACAAGTCGGCGACATCGTCTACGAACGAATGGCTTTCATCGCCGGTCCACCTGCCCGGTATGAGCAAAACGGCAATCCTTGGATGCTCGACCCCACTCTCTCCGGCGGCGGCGGCCTGATGAACCTCGGCCCGCACTTCGTCGATATGGCTATCCGCCACATCGGGCACCCGATCGACGTCGTCCGAAAGCTGTCCGCGGCGCTGCACGATCAACCTGTCGATGATCACGCCACCGTCATCCTGACCACGAGCACCGGGCGAGAGGCCATCGTCGAGGTCGGCTACGCGTTCCCCGATTCGCCGCTGAAACGGTATTGCAGCTTCAGCGCCGCCGGAACGAGCGGGTTCGCAACTGTCGACACCACCGGCAGCGCTACGTTCACCGACCACTCCGGCACCACCACGACCTCGATCCTCCAGGTGGACAGCGACCCGCTGTATGAGGTGTTCGTCGATGGTGTCGCCGACACGCTTACGACCGGGTTCGCGGGCATGCCGACGCTGGCGGAGCTCGTGGCCACGATGGAGGTCATCTGGTCGCCGGATACGGTGAGGGCGATGAGTCTTGGCTGAGGTGAGCATCGACGACGTGGCCGAGGCGGCAGGAGTGCACCGTTCGACTGTGTCACGCGCGTTCTCGAAACCCGACGCCGTCCGCACGGCGACCAGGGAGCTCGTACTGCGTGTCGCCGCTGAACTCGGCTATTCGATGAACCCCCTGGCTCAAGCCCTCCGCCGCGGCTCTAGCAATCTCGTCCCCCTCATCGTCCCGGACATCACCAACCCGTTTTTCGCTGAACTGGCCCGGGCGACGACCGCCGCCGCCGAAGCCCGCGGCTACCAACTGATGCTCTGCATCACCGGGGGTGAGACCGGGCAGACCGCCGGCTACCTGACCGCAATGCAATCCATGTACTCCCCTTTTGCTGTCGTCGCCCCTTCCACCCGCGTCGACTTGGATGCGCTCCGTCACTACGCGTTCCAGAACCGGGTCGTCGTCATCGACAGGGTCAAGGACGACCCTTCCGTACCCACGGTCACTGTCGACAGCGCCCACGGAGTAGACCTAGCCTTCGACCACCTCCTTGGGCTCGGCCACACCAACATCGCCTACGCCCCCGGCATTGTGGGCACCTACACCGCCCAAGACCGGTGGGACGCGTACCATCACGCCGCCGAGCGGCACCGGATCGCGCCCGTTGTTTTGGAAGCGGCGCCGGGCATGGAGCTGGGTCCTGGGATAGTCGACCACTGGTTGCAGGAACCCGTTCGCTCCACTGCGGTCATCGCTTCCAATGACGTCATCGCATTCGCCATGATCTCCGAACTCGGCACCCGCGGATTCACTGTTCCCACAGACCTCTCGGTCGTCGGCTTCGACGGCCTTGACCTCGGTGCGCATTTCAGTCCTCGATTGACGAGCGTCCGGCAACCGATAACCGACCTCGGTCGGATAGCCATCGAACTCGGTGAAACCCTCATCGCCAACGGCGCACCTGACCACGTCGTTCTCGAGCCGACGCTTCTCATCCGCTCATCGACACAGAAACTCCACTCATGAAACCGAACCCCAGTCGTCTACCTGGATTGCAGTACGTGGACCATGTAGCTTTCACAGTCCCCGACCTCGACCATGCCACCCGCCTCTTCACGGTCCTTCTCGGCGCCGAAGAGCTGTACGAATCGACACGCGGACCCGACAGCGCGGTCATGCCGGAGCACTTCGGCGTCCCCGAGGACGCCCACCTCAAGCTGCGCATGCTCCGGCTACCGCCGAACCTGAACGTCGAGCTTTTCCAGTGGTGGAGCGCGGATCGCTCCCCCGTGTTCCCGCGTGCCAGCGACGCGGGTGGCCATCACCTCTGCTTCGTTGTCGACGACGTCGACGACGTCGTCGACGCTATTTCAGAACTCCACGGCGTTGAGGTCCTCGGCACGCGGAAAGAGGTCGCCGGTGACAGTCCGGCGGTCGCCGGGAACCGGTGGGTGTACGCCCGAACGGACTGGGGACTCATTCTCGAGTTCGTCGATCGGTCCCGGGTCGCCGACCCCCCGCACCTCGTCGGCCCTCGCGACTGGCACACCCACTCGACCTCGACCACCTCGGAGACACCCGCATGAGAATCGCTGGCCACACCCTCGGCACCCCCGATCACACCGTCCCTGAAGCCCTGCAGCTGTTCCGGCGAGCTGGCCTCGATGCGGCCGAAGTGATCTACCAGGACGACTACGCCAGCGGCTTGCCCATCGGCAATGCCGCCGCAGCGGCCGAAGCGGCACGCGTCGCCGATGGTGAAGGCATCCCCATCATTGGGCTCACCCCGTACACAACCGCGATCAACGCCACCGACGAGCGGATCCGGACAGCGGCTGTTGACGAGCTGCGTTCCGCGATCGACATCGCTCACGTCGTCGGCGCAAGCCGCGTCCGCGTTTACTCCGGGGCGTGGCAGCCTGGTCAGGAGCAGCACACCGCGCACTGGAATCAGCTCGTCCGCTCGTTCCAAGAGCTCTCCGGTCCGGCAGCCGACGCCGGCGTCGTTCTCTGTGCGGAGAACCACTTCGGCACAATGACCCAGACCGCGCGCGACACGGCGAAGCTTATCCGCGCCGTCAACTCCGCCTCTGTCCGGGTTCTCTACGACCAGGCGAATCTGACCTTCACGCACGACGAGGGCGTCGACGAAGCTATCGCCGTCCAGGGCGATCTCATCGGTCACGTGCATGTCAAGGACCTGATCTTCAAAGACCCGAACGCTCCGTTCATCGCGTCTGAGACGGCACGCGTGCACGCAAGTGAGCGAGCCGTCATATCCCGCGTCGTAGGCGACGGCTCCATCGACTGGTCTCGTGTCCTGCGTCGCCTCCGCGAGGTCGGCTACCACGACGTACTCTCGCTCGAGTACGAGTACCGGTGGCACCCGCAGGACCTCGACGACCCGGAGATCGGATTCCGTCGCGGCGCCGAGCACCTCCGAGCTCTGCTATCCAGAATCGACCTGAACGCGACAAACAAGGACGCCGAGGTTCCCTCGTGAGCGTCCTCAGGATCGGTGTGGTCGGCGCCGGCAACATCGCCAGCATTGCGCAGCTGCCCACCCTCGTGCAGCGCGACGACGTAGAGCTGCGAGCCCTGGTATCGCGGCGCGAGGACCCGAGCGCCCTCCAGCGCCGCTGGGGATTCGCGAACGTCTACCACTCGGTCGACGCGATGCTTGACCCCGAAGAGCTCGACGCCGTCTTCGTCCTCACGCCCCGCTCCGAGCACGTTGCGGCCGTCGAAAGCGCTCTCCGCGCCGGCGTCGACGTGTTCTGTGAGAAGCCCCTCGCCACCTCAACCGCCGACTCGGTCCGCCTCGCGGAACTCGCCGACGAACGCGGCCGGATCTTAATGGTCGGGCTGAACCGGCGGTTCGCGCCCGTGTACGTCGCCGCACGGGAAGCATTCGGTGAATCCGGCGCGTCGTTCTGCGTCGCGCAGAAGAACCGCGCCGGCTCCGAATACCGCGCAACGTTCGAGAACGCGATCCACATGGTGGACCTCCTTCGCTGGTTCTGCGGGGGAGATGTCGTCGAGGTCTCCGCAGCATCCGCCGGAACAGATCCGTGGGAAGAGGACGGCACAGCCGCCCTCGTCCGGTTCTCGAACGGGAACACTGGCTTGCTTGTTGCCGCGCGAGCCGCCGGCGCGTGGGGCGAGAAGCTCGACGCGTACGGTCAGATGCGCTCGGCCGAGGTCATCGCTCCCGACACCGTCGCAATAACGGCCGACGGTATCCGCACTGTTCGGTCGATGAGCCCGGAAGCGTTCGGGTGGGCGACCGCGACCGAAACTTTCGGATTTGCCGACGCGGTCCGGCACTTCTTGGATCGCGTTCAGGACCGGCAGCAGCCAATGACCTCCGGATGGGAAGCGGTCAAGACTCAGCAACTCCTTGATCAGATCCTTGCCGCGGCAGGCCTACCCACCGAGGAGAACGAGGGACGCGCATGGTCCAGCAAAGCAGTGCAGTAGCGCCCACGCCGGAGCCGCAGGTCGCCCTGGTCACCGGCTCCAGTGGTGGGATCGGCGCAGCTGTCGTTGCCGCGCTGCAGGCGCGCGGGGACTTCGTGGTCGGGGCAGACCGTGCACCGCTCGACGGGCAGGAGATCGCCGGCTTCTACGAACTCGATGTCACCGACGAGCAACAGACCAGCGATGTGGTCCGACAGGTCGCCGATGAGCACGCCCGCATCGACGTTCTCGTGCACGCCGCAGGTGTGCTCGGCGGCACTCCCGATCCGATGGTCACCACGACGGAAGAGTTCGAGCGCATCATGCGTATCAATGCCACTGGCACGTTCACCATCACTCGCGAAGTCGCGAACCTCATGCGTGACAGCGGAACGAAGGGAACAATCCTGCTGCTGTCCTCGGTCGCAGCCAAAGAAGCGCGAATCGATTACCTGCCATACAACGCGAGCAAGATTGCCGTGCTGCACATTATGTGGTCGATGGCGAAGATTCTCGGCCCGGCTGGCATCTCGGTCAACGCCGTCAACCCGGGACCGGTGAACACCCCGCTGTGGGCCCAACTGGCCGACCAATCCGGCTCCGCCCAGGCAGCACGCGACACTCGCGCCGCACAATTACCGATGCGGCGTTTCGCCGAACCGGCCGAAGTCGCCAGCGCGATCAGCTTCCTTACGAGCCCGATCAACCGCTACATCACCGGAGTGTCCCTAGACGTCGCAGGTGGGGCGCACCTCGGAATCGGGTCGTAGGACTAGAGCTCAGCGAGCGCCGCACGGTGTGGAGGATACCGCCGACAGTCCGGCGTGCGGCACCCCCTCGGACGCGGCCGGGTCGTTCCCCAAGCTGGCTGTGACGAAGCTCCAGTGATGGCTTTCGCGACCACAAGCCAGAACATGCGAGGAGGCCTGGCCGGGTTCTAGGCAAGCGCGGTTTGCGCCGTACCATTTGCGAGACGTAGCCAG
Source organism: Microbacteriaceae bacterium (assembly GCA_031428675.1). Taxonomy (GTDB): domain Bacteria; phylum Actinomycetota; class Actinomycetes; order Actinomycetales; family Microbacteriaceae; genus JANOYC01. The sequence continues at coordinate 22,922 of JANOYC010000156.1, forward strand.
GTTTCGACGACGGTATCGGGGTTGAGCGACATGGATTCGATGCCTTGTTCCACACAACCGACGCCACGACTCACACCGACTCGTCGCGCTTCTTCCGCACCATCTCGAGCGGCACCCCGGGGCCATTCCAAACCTGCAGGATGCCCCAGGCCACCGCGGCGATCGGAACCGAGAGGACCGCACCGACGATTCCCCCGAGGATCGTGCCGATCGTCAAGGCGAGCAAAACGACGAGCGCGTGCAAGTTGAGCGATCGAGCCATGACGACCGGTTGCAGGAAGTTTCCTTCGAGTTGGTTGACCGCCACCACGACGATCACGACGATGAGGGCGGCGACCGGCCCGTTCGCGACGAGCGCAACGAGCGCCGCGATGGCG
>JANOYC010000157.1:0-8265 GCA_031428675.1 Microbacteriaceae bacterium
GACGAGGCCGCTGGCGATTGCGGTGAGGAGTTCGGTTTTCGCCGCGTCGACGGCTGCTTGCGCTTCCGCCAACCTATCGGCGGCCATCCCGAACTGATCGCTCACCAGTTCGGCGGCGCGTTGAGCTTCGGGCGGCACGACGGCGATTTCGAAGTCGAGCAGGTCGAAATGCGTGCGCACGTTTCCCTCGATGAGGTGGCGCTGGTTGAACGGACTTGAGATCGACGCTGCAACGAAGTGCGGGTTCAGGCTGTCGTTGTGAATTCGGATGACCTGCATGAAACGTCCGATGACCCAACCGGGTTCCGTCCACACGCGAGCCTGCACGCGGTCGCCGTCGGGGTACACCAGTACGTCACCCGGGAGCACAAGCTGCGCCTCCGTTGCCGGTCCCGCCGCGACCCGGTCGGTCGCCTGTTCCTGATCGGGGCGACTGACCCTCGCGTCTCGGACGGTGAGGATCGGATAATTCCCTGCTCCGCCGTCGTAACGATCGATGTGGCGCCCCCTGACGACCGTGACGGAGCCACGCTTGAGGAGCTCGCCAACTGTCGTCTTGTTCGCAGGCCGTTTGGACGGCTCGATGGCGACGCTCGGCAGGTGAACACTCGGATCCAGCGACGCCGTGGCAGCCCGATAGCTCTGCTCCGTTTGACGCTTCCATCCGCCTGCGTCGAGGTGGTCCTCGGGCGCTGTGATCCATCGACTCGGCACAAGTGTTGCGTCTGGCGCGAGCAGATCCGTTACGGGGACGGCGACCGCGAAGCTCGGATCCAGTGGGGTGTCTACGTTGTCGGCCCACGCCCGGAATGCTGCGATTCCTCTTCCGTCGGGCGCGACCGCGGTCAGGTCGTCAGTGCCGAGATCGACAAGCAGTACGCTCTTCCGTCGAGCTGGCGCATCGGGCGTGGTCAGTACCCAGACGGCGAGGCGCACCGCGGTATTTGTGCGCAATCGCGCAGGCAGCGTAAACACGGCTTCGACCGCGCCTCTGCGCACCATTTCATTGCGAATTTGTGCAGTCTGTTTGTCGTGCTGGAAGAGGGTGGTGATGGTGGTGACGACTATCGCCCTGCCCCCAGCCGTGAGGCGCGAAACGGCGCGCTGCAGCCAGGCAGTATCGGCGTTCGACGGCTTGGGGATGCCGAACTCCCACCTGATGTCACTGAGTGGGTCGCCGCGCAACTGCATCCCGAGCGGCGGGTCCGCGACCACGAGTTCGAAATTCATACCGGTGGAAGATTCGCCGATCAAGCTGTCGCCGTGCTCCACTCGACCATCTGCGTTGGCCAGAAAGAGGCGACGGTTCGCAACCTCAACCGCGTTCTGGTTCACGTCGACACCGAAGCCGGTACGCGCCTTTCCGGTTCGAAGGCAGCTCAGCAAGAGCGTTCCGAAGCCGGCCACTGGATCCAGCACGCTACCGCTGGACGACGGCTGGGCCAACGCTGCGAGGAAGTCAGCGAGGAGCGCAGGCGTAGACGACTGAGCCGTATCGCTTAGACGGTTCTGGCGGTGGAACAACGCGTCGTCATAGAACGCGAGAGGATCTGCGACGTCGACGAGATTTTGATACACGGATTCCAGCACACCGTCGGCCAACAGCGATTCCGGGACCGGGTAAGCCGTCTGCTCACGCTGGATCGAAACGTCTGCAAGTGACCTTCGGATCGCTTCTGCACTGAGGAAGTCGCGGAGTTGACCAGCCCGCCGGTTCCGCGTGATGAGCTCGAGAAGCCTCCCGATGATGTCCGCATGCGAGTCCGAACCGAGCCCGCCCTCGTGGAGGAGCTCGACGACGCGCCGGAGACCTCGGCGGGCATCACCACCCTTTGAACCGACCTGGGGGTTCTGCCGCAGCCATTCGATAATCTCATCGCGGTCGAACTTTGGCCGCTTGCCCTCGTCGTCAGCGAGCACAGGCTGAGGGAAGGCGCCGTCGAAACGACGTCGCCAGTTGCTGACGGTCGAGGCGTCGACGCCAGCAAGCGACGCGATCTCGCTCGTCGTGATGAGCTGTCGCTTCTTTTCGGTCATATTCTTTCTCCAGAGTTTCTTAGGCCGCGCGAACAACGGCGATGCCGGGGCGGTCGATGTAGATGACGTTCGTGGTCGCGCGCTTCATGCGCGGCGACAGAGACGAGATGCGGCTCACCGCGGTGACGGGGACGCCGTTGTTCTCGAGGTGCGCAGCGAATGGGGCGAGTCCGCCGTCCCCGCTGCCGAAGAAGACGTGGTCGAACCGTTCGGCAGGACGTTCCTCGACGACGACCTTTGCGAGACAGATGTCTGCGCCGTCCTTGCCGGATCGCGTCAGATAGCGGACGGCCGACCACTCCCTCGGGACCGCGAGAATATTTGCGTGCGATGCTGCGATGACGATCTGGTCCAGAGGGCCAACCGGTACCGTCGCCCTATAGTCATCACGGAGCCGGCGAACGTGTTCCGGGGTTATCAGGGAGGCACCGCACAGGTTCTCCGCGTCAATCAAGTGTAAAGATCTGCTTACGCCGATCCTGAATCGCATTGCAACCATTTCAGGCCTCCCTTGCTAAAGAATTTGCTTACATAAAGAACTGTAGCGAGGGTTGCGACATAAAGCAATGCTTTACCTAAAAGTTTTTCGAACTTCATCGTCGAAACGAAACCTGGCTGCTCGCATTCGCGGTGCGAGCCTCACGCAAAGCTGCGAGTCAACTCCGCCTCGAGCAGGTAGGCGTCGGGGTCGAACTCCGTCACGTCGACCGCGCCTGAAGCATCGAATCGCTCAGCGCCAAATGCACCCCGGTCAACGGATGCCCACCCCACCTCGCCGCGAGAGATGAACGACACCCAGTCGGCATGCATTCGATCCGCGAGCGCTTGCGGTGCGGTGGCACCGAGAGCCTCGACGGCGCCGGGAGCGTCGAGGAGATTCCACGCGAACGGGAGCTCTACGCAGTGGTTGGCGACACCGGTAGCGCCCGAGCGCCAGACGAAGTCGTAGAGCCAGGTGCGCGCGCCAGCACCGGCGTGCGCGCGATCGGCCGCGAGGCGCACGAGGGGCGCGCGAAATAATTGACTGACGGCAAGCTGGCTGTGGGCATATTCGGCGCCGACCCGGTCCAATTCGGCGCGATACCGGGCGATGGCACTCTCCCCGGCGCCGGCCGCACAGAGCGCGGATTCGGCATCCGCTGCCGACGTGTGGTCCGGGAGAGGCACAGCGAACTCGTTCGCGGTCGTGCCGGCAAGCAGTGGCACCCCGCGAGCTCCCGCAGCGCGCACTGCAGTCGCGACATCGATGAGAGTCTCGCCATCGATCGTCGGGATGAACGCGAGTCCAAAGCCGCCCGGGCCCGGACTCACGATGTCGGCAACAATCGCGTCAGCCGGAGCCAGCATCGGAACCGAGCCAGGCGCGACGTTGGCCGCACGCTCGCTGTCGAGTACGCGCTCGTCACTGATGGACTGCCACCCGGCGAGAGTCGGCGCGATCCCGAGTTGCGACGCGTAATCGCGGCCCACGGTCTCGGCAGACGCCGCGGTCATCGTCAGCGGCACGCCAGAGTGGGAGATCGCCTGGTGGAACAACCCATCCGCGCGTGGCGATGCCAGCAGAGCGAGCACACTCGATCCACCAGCCGATTGCCCGCCAATCGTCACGCGATCGGGGTCGCCTCCGAATGCACGGATGTTGTCTCGCACCCATTCGAGAGCAGCTACCTGATCGAGGATTCCGCGATTGAGCGGGGCGCCCTCGATCCAGCCGAATCCGTCGAATCCGAGTCGGTAGGAGATCACGACGGTGACGATCCCCGCGAGCGCGAACGAACTTCCGTCATACCAGGGGCTTGCTGGCGATCCGGCGAAGAATCCGCCGCCGTGGATCCATACCAGGACCGGTAGCAGCGCATCCCTGTCACCCGCAGCGGGTGTGAACACGTTGACGTTGAGAGTGGAGTCACCGGACACCGATGGCTCGGGAATGGTCGTCAGTTCGCCGAAAGGTCGCCGCTGCGGTGTCGCCCCGTGTTCGACAGCGGGGCGGACACCCTCCCATGCCGGGTGCGGCGCGGGCGCGGCAAAGCGCAGATCTCCGACGGGCGGGGCAGCAAACGGGATCCCGAGGAATGCCGCCGAACCGGGCTTGTCCGCGCCGCGAACGCGCCCGCTCGTGGTGATCACTTCGGGGCCGGTCGTCATCGATCGCTGGTTCACACCCTCAATCGTGACGGTTGTGTACTACTTCGCGCCAGCCGGCGAGCGATTCTCCGCCGACACCATCCACGCGAATTGTTCGAGCTTCTCGATGATCGCATGCAGGATGTCCGCGCTCGTCGGGTCCTCTTCGTCGACCTCGTCGTGCACCTCGCGAACCGTTGCGACGACGCCTTCCAGCCGAGTCGTTACCAGATCGATCGTGTCGGACGTGAGCACTTCACCGGCCGGGAACTCCGGAAGTGTGGTCGTTGCTGCCACGGTGTCGCTACGGCCATCCGGGATCGCGTGCAGTGCGCGCATCCGCTCGGCAACCTCGTCGGAGAATTCGCGTGCGGCTTCGATAATCTCGTCGAGGATGCGGTGCGTGTCGCGAAAGTTCGTGCCGACTACGTTCCAGTGGGCTTGCTTGCCCTGGCCGGCGAGCTCGATCAGGTCGACGAGAACCTTCTGCATATTGTCTGCGAGCGCCTTGGATGCGGTGAAACCGTGCTCGGCGTTCTGCCGACGAGACGTGCGTGCTCCGGATCCGCGAGGAACCTTCTGTTCTTTCGTTTCGGTCATGTGCCGACTCTAAGACGTTCGCCTGAGCGCGTGTAGGCCGTCGACACGACCGCGCTCGCGTGGTAGGGCAACGCCTACCGGCCAGCGGTGCGATTGGCAACCCCTACCGCGCGCGCCCGGCAGGACGCAGGCTCGACTCTGTGCGTGTCGCCCTCTCGATGACCTCGGCCGACCCTGGCCCGCTGACAACCCTGGTGAACGACTCGTTGTCAGACGATATTTCGGATGCGCTGACGCTCGCGCAGCAACTCGGCGAAGCGCGCCCAGTTCCCGGCGACGGGCGAACTCTCGATCTTTGGGAGGCACTTTCGACGATCGCCGCCCACGACTTGGGCGCGGTGCGTGCGATCGAACCGCACCTTGATGCCGTCGCTATCCTCACTCAAGCCGGTCAGCCCATCGAAGGAGGAACGTGGGGTGTGTTCGCGGCCGAGGGCGGGTCGGACCCCCTCATCGCGACGCTTACGGCCGACGGTGACGTGACGCTCGCGGGCACGAAACCATGGTGTTCGCTCGCCGATCGTCTCGATCATGCACTCGTGACCGCGAACACGGCGGCCGGCCCCCGGTTGTTCGCGGTGTCGTTGCGGGGCCCGGGAATCGACGTCGACTACGGAGCGTGGGTCGCGCGCGGCCTTCGGGAGATACCGAGCGGGCCCGTGCACTTCCGCGCCGTGCCCGCTCGGGCGATCAAGGACGCTGGCTGGTACGTCGAACGACCCGGCTTCGCGTGGGGCGGGGTAGGGGTCGCCGCCTGTTGGTTCGGCGGCGCCATCGGAATCGCGCGATCGGTGCACGCCGCGGCCGCGGCAAAGCCCAACCCGCACCTGCTCGCTCACCTCGGCGCGATCGACGAGGTCGTGCAGAGCGCGCGAGCAGTCTTGTGGGAGGCGGCGGCGGCTACCGACCGCGGTGACCCACGAGCCCGGGTGCTGGCAAAGCGCGTGCGAGCGACCGTCGCTCGAGCGTGCGACGACGTCATCCATCGCGCCGGGCGCGCCCTCGGCCCCGCGCCACTCGCCCTCAATGCCGCACACGCCAAGCGTGTCGCCGACCTCCAGCTCTATGTGCGGCAGCACCACGCGGAGCGGGATCTCGAATCGCTCGGCCGAAGCATCGCCGACGAGCCCGCTCCGTGGTGAGCTTCGACGCGGCCCAGCCCGGCACCCCCGAGGAAACCTGGGCCGCCGACACCCGGCTCACCGATCGATCGCCACTGCCGCTCGACGGCATCGACCAGCTGCTCGTGGTTGCCGCGCATCCCGACGACGAGACGCTCGGGGCCGGCGGACTGATCGTCGAATGCGCGCGCCGCGGGTATCCCGTGACGGTCGTGATCGTCACCGACGGTGCCGCCGCACCGGAGGCAGGCGACACCGCCGCTTGTCGCGCCGCCGAATTGCGAAACGCCCTCGCCGTTCTTGCTCCCGCAGCCCGGCTGCACCAACTCGGCATCCCCGATGGCCGAACGCGCGAAGAACGCGATCGCGTTCGTGAACGGCTCGCGCCAGTGATCGGCGAAACGCCCACGACGACGCTCGTGGCGGCACCGTGGCGAGGCGACGGGCATCGCGATCATCGCGTGGTCGGCGAGGTCGTCGCAGCGCTCACCGACGAACGGATGCTCATCGAATACCCGATCTGGATGTGGCACTGGGCAACTCCATCAAGCCCCGACGTGCCGTGGGACAGCATGTGTTCGCTCGCCATCGACCTCACCGCGAAGTCCGCGGCTATCGACAATTACCGTTCGCAGACGGCAGGCGATTCGCCGATGTTGCGGGCGGACACCCTCGATCACTTCCGCCGCGACCGCGAATACTTCATCGTCAATCACAAACCCGTCGAACGCGACGCTTTGCCAGCACGGTACTTCGACAACGCCTATTCGCGCCGCGCTGACCCGTGGGGATTCGAGAACCGGTGGTACGAACAGCGCAAGCGCGACGTCACCGTGGCTTCACTCCCGGATCGCCGCTATCACCGCGCTCTGGAGATCGGATGCTCGATCGGCGTTCTTACGGATGCGCTCGCCGATCGCTCTGACGAATTGCTCGCCATCGACGTATCGCAGGCCGCTGTCGATCAAGCGCGCGAGCGCCTCGGCATGCGAGCACAGGTGGAACGCGTCGACGTCGTCGAATCTTTCCCGACCGGCAGATTCGACCTCATCGTGCTGTCCGAGGTGGGATACTACTTCTCCCCCGTGGGGCTCGCGCGGGTGCTCGACGCGATCGAAGCCGGCTTGACACCCGGCGGCACCCTGATCGCGTGCCATTGGCGGCATCCGGTCGCTGACTACCCGCTCTCCGGAGACGAGGTGCACGAGACCATTCGTTCGCGAGGGCTCCCCCTGCTGGTCTCGCATCGTGAAGCGGACTTCGTTCTCGAGGTGTTCTCCACCGACAACCGCTCTGTGGCAAGGCGCGAAGGACTCGTCGAATGACCGCCGTGGCCGTCGTGATCCCCGCGCGCGACGAAGCGGAACTCATCGGGCGCTGTCTGCGGTCGGTGCTGATGGCGCGGCGCCTCGGCGCCCCTGACGCGGCAGTCATTGTTGTCGCTGATGGATGCTTGGACAACACAGTGCAAATCGCGCGCAGTTTCAACAACATAGTCGTGCTCGAGATCGAGTCCTCGAATGTCGGTGCGGCACGAGCTGCGGGGGCCGCGTTTGCCTTGGATCGCGGAGCCGACTGGCTCGCCAACACCGATGCGGATTCGGTCGTGCCGCCGAACTGGCTGCACGTGCAGCGTCAACTCGCCGCCGCGGGTCGCGACCTCATCATTGGCACTGTGCGGCCCGACTTCCGAGACCTCGACCTGGCACAGCGCGCGGCCTGGGAACACACGCACGAGCGAGGACGACCCAATGGTCATGTCCATGGAGCAAACCTCGGCGTTCGGTCGAACCTGTACCGAACAGTCGGCGGATATCGCGCGCTGCCCGAGCATGAAGACAACGATCTCGTTGACCGTCTGATGCGCGCCGGAGCCGTGCTGGAAGCCACCGATGCCAATGAGGTCGTGACGTCTGGTCGAAAAGTGGGGCGCACCCCGGGCGGCTACGCACGATTCTTGCGCGACGATCTGCTCGCCCGAATCGGGAGCAATCCCATATGACGACACCAGTTAAGTGGTAGCGGGGGCGGGACTTGAACCCGCGACACCACGATTATGAATAGCCATTTATCGGGGGTTTCTGCGGGGCATCATTACCTGTCAGTTCCCAGCGTTCACCCGCACAAACGGTCTTACCGTCTTGCACTCGATATCAGTGAATGTGCGGGATAGATGCGGGGTTTCGGATGTGTGAATAACTCGCCCGCCGTACACGGAGACCCACGATGATGTGTGGATGGACGATCTTGATACCCCGAACTGTCCCGACTGCCTCACACGTCGCTCTATCGCCAAGAGTCGGTCAGGGGCCAACTGCTGCCCGGAACGCCGGACAGTGAGCCGGCCCGCTTAGGCGTCTATGAAGCCGGCTGCCTCACG
>JANOYC010000158.1:0-7299 GCA_031428675.1 Microbacteriaceae bacterium
CGAACACCGAGCGCATGGTGAAGTCACGCCGCGTGTCAACGGGGCGTTCGGAAGGCGATCGCGGCGGGGAGTTCACGCCGCTGGCTCCTACGGTATTGGTCATGCGACCAGTATTCAATCCTGGCCTACGGCGACTGTGTCAGTCGCATTGCGCAATCGTTAACAACCGGCCTGCGACGTTACACCCTTGTTTCGCCAGGGCGGCCTCGCACGTACGCAGCTTGCGCGCGCATTGCGACCTCGCACGCAGGGCCGCGAGGTCGCTGCACTTGCCACTCGCAACGATTTCAGGGATAGGTGCCAGTCTCACCGGTTGTAGAAATGGTGGACGGGTCCGCGCCCGTGACCCACGTCGAGATCGTCTGCTGCCCGGAGCGCCCCGGAGAGCCATCTCTTGGCATCCCGGATCGTGGACGTCCAATCAGGGCGGTTGGGGCGCAGAGCCGCAACCGCTGAGGAGAGCGAGCAGCCTGTTCCGTGAGTGTTCTGAGTGCGGACACGTGCGCCCGCAAAGGTGATCGCACCCTCGGGTCCGGCGAACACGTCGACCGCAGCCTCCGTCGAGGGCAGATGGCCGCCTTTCACGAGTGCCCGCGCACCCCACCTCTCGTAAATTTGCTGTGCCTGCCGGAGCATCGCTTCCTTATCTTCGGCCGCAGGCGCATCGAGGAGAACCGAAGCCTCGGCAAGGTTCGGCGTCACGACCGAGACCAGCGGAAGCAAGCGGCGGATGGCGGCGACCCCGTCCTGCGAAAAGAGGACATCGCCGCTGGTGGCCACCATCACCGGATCCAGAACCACCTGCTCGAAGCAGTGGCCGCTGAGAAACTCGGCGACGGCCTCCGCGATTTCCGCAGTGGCGAGCATCCCGATCTTGATGGCATCGATGTGGACGTCCTCGATCAGGGTGTTCAACTGCTGGACTACGAAATCGGCTGGGATCGGGTATACGCCGGTGACGCCCTGCGTATTTTGGGCAGTCAACGCCGTGATCACGGTCGTCCCGTACGCACCAAGCGCGCTGAACGTTTTCAGGTCCGCCTGAATACCGGCGCCTCCGGACGGGTCGCTTCCTGCAATGCTCAGGGCGATGACGCTGCTCACTGTGGTCCTCGCTGGCTGGGGCATCGCAGCGCCATCACACTTCTTCCGTTTTTTGATCTGCGGCCCAGGCGGCGGCTCCTCCGGAGAGACTGCGAACGTTTGTGTAGCCTGCGGCGGACAGCATCCGTGCGGCCCGATCGGAGCGCGGGCCGCTTTGGCAGTGCACGATGATTGCCGCCTCTTTGTTCGTTCCGGCGAGTTCAGGAAGCTGCATGAGGAGCCCCAGAGGGAGAAGACGCGACCCGGGTAGCGGGTTCGCGTCGTGTTCCCATTTCTCTCGCACGTCGAAGAATTCGAATGCACTGGATCCCTTTTTACGGTCTCGGAGGAGTGAGCCAAGCTCGTCAGGGCTGACGTACTCGACTGGGCTTGCTCCTGGTTCGTGCGTGCCGCAGAACTGCTCGTAGTCACCGAGTGCGGTGATTGTGGGTGTTTCGGGATCTTTCATGAGCCGGAATTCTTGCCAGCGTGCGTTGAGAGCGTCGTAGTGGGCGACCCGCCCGATGAGGGGTGAGCCCATGCCAGTGATAATTTTTACGGTTTCTGCGGCCATGAGCGCTCCAGCAATTCCGCAGAGCATGCCGAGCACCCCAGCTTCACCGCACGACGGCACGGAACCCGGCTCCGGGGGGTCAGGGTAGAGGTCTCGGTAGGTCGGGCCGTGGGCGCTCCAGAAGACGCTCACCTGAGCACCGAACTGAGAGAGAGCCCCCCAGACACTGGGTTTGCCGAGAAGGGTGGTGACGTCGCTGACGAGATACCGTGTGGCGAAGTTGTCGGCGCCGTCGATCACAATGTCGTACTCACCAACGATCTGAAGAGCGTTGTCCGCCGTCAACCGGCAGTGGTGTTCGACGACTGTCACACCCGGGTTGATGGCGAGGATAGCTTCCTGCGCGGAGGTCACCTTAGTCCGACCGACGTTCGCCGTCGTGTGGAGGATCTGGCGTTGCAGGTTGCTGAGCTCGACCTGGTCGTCGTCGATGATCCCGATGGATCCGATTCCGGCGGCAGCGAGGTAGAGAAGGATCGGGGAGCCGAGCCCTCCGGCTCCGATAACGAGCACCCGAGCGTTGCTGATGCGCAGCTGCCCCACCACGTTCAGAGAGGGCAGCATGATGTGGCGTGAATAGCGTTCCGTCTCGCCAGCCGATAGTGATCTACCGGGTTCGACCAATGGCGGCAAGGCCGCTTGGCGGGTGTACGCGTCCGTCATAAGTCAGGTCGTCCTTCCATGTCGGACGAAGCGAGGGACGTGTGGCGGCGCGGAATGCGCCCTGAGCGGTAGGCGAGCCGGCCGGCGATGACGGCGTGGCGGAATGCGGTTGCCATGCCGACAGGGTCTTGCGCGCGGGTCACTGCGGTGGCGAGCAGGACCGCGTCGCAGCCGAGCTCCATGGCGAACGCTGCGTCAGAAGCGGTGCCGATTCCAGCATCCAGCACGACGGGGACGGCGGCTCGGTCGACAATCATGGAGATGTTGTGCGGGTTCAAAATTCCTAGCCCTGTGCCGATGGGCGCACCCAACGGCATCACGGCAGCAGCTCCTAAGCCCTCCAATCGGCGGGCGAGTGCCGGATCGTCGTTGGTGTAGGCCAGGACAGTGAACCCGTTTGCGACGAGCTGTTCGGTAGCGTCGACGAGTTCGACGGCGTCGGGCAGCAGCGAGCGTTCGTCAGCGATCACCTCGAGCTTGATCCAATTCGTCTCCAGAGCCTCTCGCGCGAGCTCTGCGGTGAGAACCGCTTCTCGAGCCGTGAGGCACCCTGCGGTGTTGGGAAGAAGCCGGATACCCAGGTTGGTGACGAGATCGAACAGCGAGGTCCCGTTTCCTGGTTGGTGGCGGCGCAGCGCAACGGTGGTGAGTTCGGTACCAGACGCATGAAGAGCATCGCTCAGCCCGGAATGGCTGGGGGCGCCACCGGTGCCCATAATGAGACGGGACTCGAATGGGACGCCGTCGATCATGAATGAATCCGTGGACATGGTCAGCCTCCCTGCGTAGCGGTGACGAGCTCGACGATGTCGCCGTCGGCGAGTAGGTCGCTGAACCAACGGCTCCGGGGAACGACCTCCGAGTTCTTTGCGACAGCGATGCCGAGGCGACGGCCATCCTGTGTTCGACCGTCCGGGTGGAGAGTCCTGCCGATTTCGGACGACACGACATCGCCTACGGTGGAATCGATGGCAACAGCCTGGGGTTTCCCGTTAATGGTGATGCGGATCACTGGTGCTCCTTAGAAGGGGTTTGGTGCGAGGGCGAACCGGTCCGGGCTGAAGGGTGCCCATCGTGCGTCGTTCATGCCGTCCACCAGTTGACGGCAGAGTTCCGCGGCGACCGGTGTGAGAAGGACTCCGTGGCGGAAGAAGCCGGTCGCGATGATGAGTCCGTCGATGGTCGACCCGTCCCGGTGGTGGACCCGACCGAGGAGGGGCTTGTTGTCAGGTGTCCCGGGACGCGCCCGTGCCATGACCTCTGTGATGTCGGCCTCGGCAATAGCTGGAAGAATTTCCTGCGCATCCCGGAGAAGTTCGAAGATGCCCCGCGCAGAGACACCCGAAGTGCCCGTTTCCCGTTGTGTTGCCCCGATGACCGCAGTGCCGTCCACACGGGGAACGATATAGACAGCGTTACCGTGGACGACGGCGCGAATCGTGGCATTGAGGAGAGGTTGTAGGGATTCTGGGACGGCGACGCGAACGATGTCGCCGAAAACAGGACGAAGCGGCAGGGATAGCCCCGGAGGAAGGCCTTGAAGGTCCCCCGCGGCCAGACCGTTCGCGACGATGACCTCGTCAGCGCCGACTTTGCTGTCGTCGTCGAAGCACACGCCGACCACCCGGGATGAGGGATCGTCGGGGTGTTCGTGCAGCAACCGCGTCACGAGGCGATGCTTGAAATATGCCACGCCGAAGTGTGCCTCAGGGTCTGTCAAGGCTTCGCGGAGGGCGGTCGCCAAAAGTCGGGGGTCGACCTGATGGTCATTCGTGACCCTGTAGGCGGCCGACAACTGGGGAGACAGCAGTGGTTCTCGGGTTCGTGCATCCCGGATCGTCAGACGGACGACCGGCAGATCGTGTGAGAGCTGCTTTTCGTAGAGATCCTGGAGGGCTTTCCTGTCGCCGGTATCGACGCCGACCAGCAGCGTCTCAGTCGTCCGGAAACCGGTCTCTCGGCCTAGATCTGTGAGGGTTTGAATGAATGCGGGGTAGAGGCGGGCAGATTGGAGTGTCAACCCGAGAAGTTCTTCCTCCTGATAGTGGTACTCGGTGACGGGTGCCAGCATTCCCGCCGCCGCCCGGGTCGCCCCCATGGCCGGATCGGGATCGATGACGCAGACACTGCGCCCTGTCCGGGCGAGAGCCCACGCGATACCCAAGCCGACGATGCCGGCTCCGATCACAGCGACATCGACGCGAGATGCGCCTCCCGGCACCGTCGAGACCGATGGTTGCAGCCGATTAGGGTGAAAGGATGGATGTGACGTCATCGCAGTTGTACCTGTGCACGGATTCCCGCACCCACCAGGGTGACTTCGCCCAATTCGTCGATGCGGCATTCGCCGGCGGAGTCGACATCATCCAGCTTCGCGACCAAACCCTCGAAGCGGGACCTCAACTCCGGGTCTTGGACGTCCTGAAAGAAGCCGCCGATCGGCACGGCAAACTGTGGGCGGTCAATAATCGCGCCGACGTCGCGGCGACTACGGGAAGCCCCGTCCTTCACCTCGGTCAGGATGACCTGCCGCTCCGGGCGGCACGGGCCCTTTTCAGTGCTCCCGTGACTTTGGGCTTGTCGACTCACACGACCGAGCAGATCGATCAAGCAAGAGCGAACGTCGACGTCGATTATTTCTGTGTGGGCCCCGTGTGGGCGACTCCGACGAAGCCGGGACGCAAGCCGGTCGGCACCGGTCTCCTGGAATACGCGGCGGCCGTGACACCCGCGGATCGGACGTGGTTTGCGATCGGCGGCATCGACATGACGAATGTGATGCAGGTCGTCAACGCGGGGGCCCGACGAATAGTCGTAGTCCGTGCCATCACCGAAGCGCACAAGCCTTTCGAGGCAGCGCGAGCCCTGAAGGCCGCGCTTCCTCCTCTTTCGAATTGAATCGCGCTCGGCCCAGCCGAGCGCTGCATGGTCCGGCTTCACGCCAGCGAACCGATCAATGCTTGCAGGTGGGCAGAGTGCGTGGTCGCGTGTCATCGCTCATAATCCTTCGCGTGGGTACCCTGTTCGACGCGGCGCATGCCTAACAGGTGAGCTCGAGGCTTCGATCCCATCCTGCGCATGTGGACGCGGAGAAAATCGGGTCGTGGTTCGCGTCGGTGGTCAGTGTTCGGCGATGGTCGGCTCGGGAAGATACACCTTCCCGCCCGACATGGTGAACTCAGCAGACTTTTGCTCCATACCCGCGGCAATCTGTTGGCTGGACAGGCCTCCGAATTGGTCCCGAATGTCCTGGGATATGCGCATGGAACAGAACTTGGGTCCGCACATCGAACAGAAATGAGCGGTCTTCGCCGGTTCCGCAGGCAGCGTTTCGTCGTGGAACTCTTGCGCCGTCACCGGGTCCAACGAGAGCGCGAACTGATCGCGCCACCGGAATTCGAACCTCGCTTTGGACAGGGCATCGTCGCGCTCGTGAGCGCGGGGATGACCTTTCGCCAGATCGGCGGCGTGAGCGGCAATCTTGTAGGTGATAACCCCGGTCTTGACATCGTCCTTGTTCGGCAGGCCCAGGTGTTCCTTGGGAGTGACGTAGCAGAGCATGGCCGTTCCGTAGCGGGCTATCTCCGTGGCACCGATCGCGGAGGTGATGTGGTCGTATCCGGGCGCGACATCTGTCACGAGCGGGCCGAGAGTGTAGAACGGAGCCCCGTCGCAGAGTTCCTGCTGACGCTCGACGTTCTCGCGCACCAGATGGAAAGGGATGTGGCCGGGGCCTTCGACCATGACCTGCACGTCGAATTGCCAGGCCCGCTTGGTTAACTCGGCGAGGGTATCGAGCTCGGCGAACTGAGCTGCGTCGTTCGCGTCAGCTGTCGAGCCAGGCCGGAGCCCGTCACCGAGTGAGAAAGCGACGTCGTACCGCGCGAAGATCTCGCAGAGCTCGTCGAAGTGTGTGTAGAGAAAGTTCTCTTCGTGGTGGGCCAGGCACCAGCCGGCCATGATCGACCCGCCTCGCGAGACTATGCCGGTTACGCGTTCGGCCGTCAGGGGCACGTACCGCAGGAGGACACCGGCGTGGACGGTCATGTAGTCCACGCCCTGCTCGCACTGTTCGATGACTGTGTCGCGGTAGATCTCCCAGGTCAGGTCATTGGCCTCCCCGTTCACCTTCTCGAGGGCCTGATAAATCGGCACGGTGCCAATCGGCACGGGCGAGTTACGCAGGATCCACTCGCGCGTTGTGTGAATGTCATCCCCGGTCGAGAGATCCATCACGGTGTCGGCGCCCCACTTGGCCGCCCACTGTAGCTTGTCAACCTCTTCCTGGATCGAACTCGTCACAGCGGAGTTGCCGATGTTCGCGTTGATCTTCACCAGGAACGCTTTGCCGATGATCATCGGCTCGGATTCGGGGTGGTTGATGTTGCTGGGGATGATCGCGCGTCCGGCCGCGACCTCGGATCGCACGAGTTCGACGTCGCAACCTTCGCGGAGGGCCACGAAGCGCATCTCGGGAGTCACGACGCCGTTTCTGGCGTAATGCATTTGCGTCACCACCCGCCCCTCACAACCACGCCGAGTGACTGGTTTCGCACCCTGCCATTCGGCGGATGCCGCTCCCCGGCGCTCTGCGGACCGTCCGTCATCGTGAAGGTTGCGCTGGCGACCCGCATACACCTCGGTGTCGCCACGATCTTCAATCCACGCAGCCCGGAACGGTGCAAGGCCGCGCACCGGATCGCTTCCCGGCCCCTCCGTCCGGTAGGCAACGAACGCGTCGTTTTCACGTCCGTTGGGACTGGCGCTCAATGCAATCTTCGTCACCGGAACGGAGATCTCGTGCTCCGCATCGTGCAGAAAGGCGAGTGTTTGCGAGGACATGGCAGAACTCATGAAGATTCCTACTTCCTTCGCCGGCATTACCCGGACAGGTTCAACGGTCGCAGGCCGCGTCAGCCTGATCTCAGCCCCTGCCGGGGCACCCGTGTGGATGCCCAAACAGTAGCATGGGAATGCCG
>JANOYC010000159.1:0-6345 GCA_031428675.1 Microbacteriaceae bacterium
GGCTTGGACGTCACGTCGAGCACGACACGGTTGACTCCCGGCACCTCGTTGGTGATGCGGTTCGAGATGCGCGCGAGCACGTCATAGGGCAGGCGGGTCCAGTCGGCGGTCATCGCGTCTTCCGACGACACCGGGCGCAGCACGATCGGATGCCCGTAGGTGCGTCCGTCGCCCTGCACGCCTACCGAGCGCACGTCGGCGAGCAGCACGACCGGGCACTGCCAGATTTCTGCGTCGAGGCCCGCGTCGGTCAACTCCTGGCGGACGATCGCGTCGGCCGAACGGAGCAGATCCAAGCGCTCACGGGTAACCTCACCGACGATCCGGATGCCGAGGCCTGGCCCCGGAAACGGCTGGCGGGCCACGATCACCTCGGGCAGGCCGAGCTCCCGACCGATCGCGCGCACTTCGTCTTTGAACAGGGTGCGCAGCGGCTCAACGAGCTCGAACTGCAAGTCTTCGGGGAGCCCACCGACGTTGTGGTGGCTCTTGATGTTGGCGGTGCCGGTTCCGCCGCCGGATTCGACGACATCCGGATACAGAGTGCCCTGCACGAGGAACTTGATCGGCTCGCCGTCGGCCTGCGCTTCGAGCACGAGCGCCTCGGCAGCCGCTTCGAAGGTGCGGATGAATTCGCGTCCGATGATCTTGCGCTTCGTTTCGGGGTCACTGACACCGGCGAGCGCGTCTTCGAACTGCTCGACGGCATCCACGGTGACCAAACGCACGCCCGTTGCGGCGACGTAGTCCTCTTCGACCTGGCGGCGCTCATCCGCTCGAAGCAGTCCGTGATCGACGAACACGCACACGAGCTGATCGCCAACCGCTTCGTGCACAATCGCCGCGGCCACGGCGGAGTCGACGCCGCCCGACAGCCCGCAGATCACCCGCGAGTCGCCGACCTGGGCACGGATGCGCTCGACCTGCTCCGCGATCACGTTGCCACTGTTCCAGTCAGCGGGGATCCCCGCCGCCTTGTGCAGGAAGTTCTCGATGACGTCTTGGCCGTACTCGGAGTGCTTCACCTCGGGGTGCCACTGCACGCCGTACATCTTCTTCTCGTCGCTAGCGAACGCAGCCACCGGAGTCGACACGGTCGACGCGAGCACGGTGAAGCCGGCTGGTGCCTTCGCCACCGAGTCGCCGTGGCTCATCCACGTCACTTGCGATGACGGCTGGTCACCGAGCAGGGTGCTCGACCCGGGCGTGAGCGCCACCGACGTGGAGCCGTATTCCCGGAGTCCGGTGTTGGACACTTCGCCGCCGAGCTGCTGCGCCATCACCTGGAAGCCGTAGCAGATGCCGAGAACCGGCACACCGAGTTCGAGGATGCCGGCATCGAGGGTCGGGCTGCCCGGCTCATAGACGCTCGACGGTCCGCCGCTCAGCACGATTCCACTCGGATTCTTGGCGGCCACCTCGGCCGCGGAGATTGTGTGCGGCACGATCTCGGAGTAGACGTTGGCCTCGCGCACCCGGCGAGCGATGAGCTGCGCATACTGGGCGCCGAAGTCGACGACAAGCACGGGACGATGGCCGGTGCCGCTCGCCGGCGTGCCGGCCGCGCTTTCTGAACTGGCCGCGCTTTCTGAACTGCTAATGGGATGCCTCCACAGACGTCGAATGGTCGCGCGCTGTCGCGCTCAACTGGACGAGCGTGGCGGACACCTCGCGGTGCACGCTCCGCTCCAAGAAGAAAGACAGAAACGGAATCACGCCACCGAGAGCAACGAGAACGAACCGACCGAACCGCCAGCGCAGCAGCGACCACAATCGAAAATCGGTGAACAAGTACACGACGTACAGCCAGCCGTGCACGATCAGGATGACCGTGGATAGGTTGATCGCCTGGATGAGCGGCTTCGGCACGAGCGCGAGAAATCCCTGTGCACCGCCCAGTTCGATGTCAACGCCGAAGCCGTAGCGGAACACCATCATCAGCGTGAGCAGCAGCAGGAATCCGCCGGTTACGAACGAGGAAACGCGATACACCGCGAGGGTGGTGCGGATGCGCGTCGCGTCGGCAGGAAGAGGCGCGATAGGCATCCCTCTAGTGTAGTTCGGCCTCTCGCCGGTCGAACTCCTCGCGCTCCCAGGCATCCTTGACCAGTCGGTACCAGAGGTACAGCGCGAACAGCGCGAACACCGCCCATTCGACGGCGTAGAAGATATTGAGCAGATTGAGCGCGGCCTCGGATGCCGGTGGCGGCGAGTCGATCGCTCCCAGCCCGGCGAGCGGTTGGTCGGTGAGCACGTAGCCGACGTACACCTCGTCAAGATTCACGACCGGGTTCTCGTCGCTCCATTGGTTGACCAGCGCCGCGGTTGACAGCGCTGCCTGCTCGCCATTCTCGAAGTCGGACTGCTGTGGAGCGTCGCTCGGCAAGTACCGTCCCGACAGGTCGATCGGCGTGTGGATTCCCTCGACACCGTCCGCCGCCGCTTGTCTCGCTTCGGCATCGAGCTGGCCGATCGCTCGCTCCGCGGCCTGCTGATCTGGTGCCCAACCGACCGCTACTGCGAGACTTGCCCGGTCGGGATCAGTCGTGACCGCATGGCCGACAACCCAGACGACCGCGTCATCCGGATTGTCTTCGGACGCCTGGCCGCCGACCGCGCCGACCGTCGAGCGGCCGGTCAGAATCTCGAACTCGCCCGCGATAAAGGTGCCACTCACCTCCACGCGTTGCCCGGCGATGGCTCCGGTCACCGGTGATCCCGGCTCCGTCACGTCACTCAGTGGAACGGGTCGCTCGGTGGCGCTCTCAGGCGTGACGGCCATGTCGACGCTGCGCGCCAGCTGCCATTGCCCGAGCCACGCGAAGCCGGAGGCGATCGCGAGCGCAAGGACAAGCGCGGCTATCCACCGCGGTCGGCGCGCTACTGTCCACACGGATATATCGCCTCAAGAATCGTGATCGGGCCGCGGAGTGGGCCATTCCATCTTCGCCCATGTTCGCTGGGCATCCGCCCCGCTGCTAGGGCGTCCGCTCGGCTGCTAGGGCGTCACGATGTCAGGCGCTTCGAGCCGCGCACGGTCAGCAGACGCGTCATCGGGCTGTTCTTGGCTCGCAATCTCCGCCGCGACCCTGCGAAGGTAGTGGTTGACTTCACGCTCGGTGCGCTCGGCGTCCCAGCCGAGTTCTGTCGCCATGAGTTGTGCCGCGACCGGAGCCGCAGACACTCCCCGATCCCACGCCTCGATCGAGATGCGGGTGCGTCGCGCGAGCACGTCCTCGAGGTGCAGAGCGCCTTCGTGCGTCGCCGCATAGACAACCTCGGCGGCGATGTAGTCATCGGCGCCCGGAAGCGCCTCCTGCAGCTCCGGGCGTTCCCGGATGAGGTCGAGCAACTCGTCGGTGAGCACGCCGTAGCGGTTCAGCAAGTGCTCGATGCGTGCCTTGTGCACGCCGAACGCCCGCGCTAGCTTGCCGCGCTTGTTCCACGCGGCCTGATAGCCCTCCGCGCCGAGTAGGGCGATGTCTTCCGTGATGCTCGCCGGCACCGGACCGTCGATCGCCGCGGCCGCCTCATCGATCGCATCCTTCGCCATGATCCGGTAGGTCGTCCACTTGCCGCCAGCGACGACGACGAGTCCGGGCACGCTGTGCGCGACGATGTGCTCGCGACTGAGCTTTGACGTTTGATCGCTCTCACCCGCCAGCAATGGCCGCAGTCCGGCGAACACGCCCTCGACGTCGTCGCGGGTGAGCGGAACCGCGAGCACGCGGTTGACGTGCTCGAGGATGTATTCGATGTCGGCGGCGGTGGCCGCCGGGTGCGCCTTGTCGAGGTCCCAATCGGTGTCGGTCGTGCCGATGAGCCAATGCCGTCCCCAGGGGATGACGAACAGCACGCTCTTCTCCGTGCGCAGGATGAGCCCGAGTTTCGACTGGAAGCGATCGCGCGGCACGACGAGGTGCACACCCTTTGATGCCCGCACCTTGAATTGGCCGCGCTCACCCACCATGGCCTGCGTGTCGTCGGTCCAAACGCCGGTCGCGTTCACCACTTGACGGGCCCGGATGTCGAACTTCTCGCCCGTTTCGAGGTCGTGCGCATGCACTCCCACCACGCGTTGCCCGACTTTGATGAACCCCTCGACCCGCAACCTGCTCGCTACGTGCGCGCCGTAGAAGCTCGCGGTGCGCGCGAGATTCGCGACATACCGGGCGTCATCGACCTGAGCGTCGTAGTAGGCGAGTCCGCCGATGCACGCGCTGTGGGCGAGACTCGGCGCCGCGCGCATCACTTGTCGCTTCGACAAGTGCCGATGATGCGGCACGCCCGATGGCCGTCCGCCGGAGAAACTGAAGAGGTCGTACAGCAACATGCCCGCGCCGACATACAACCGCTCGATGACGGGCTTGGTGAGCGGGTAGAGGAAGCGCACCGGCTTCACGAGGTGCGGAGCAATGCGCTGCAGAAGAAGGCCGCGCTCGATAAGGGCTTCGCGCACGAGTCGGAAATCGAGCTGTTCCAGATAGCGAATGCCGCCGTGCACGAGTTTGGACGAACGACTCGATGTGCCGCTGGCCCAGTCCCGTGCTTCGACGAGACCGACGCGGAGTCCGCGAGTCGCGGCATCCAGCGCACTACCGGCACCGACGATGCCGCCGCCGACCACCAGGATGTCGAGTTCTTTGTCTTTCAACGCACGGATGGCATCCGCGCGCTCCACCGGACCGAGTTTCGACGAGCGCGTCACCGAGCGGTGTGCGGCCATGGCCTCTCCTTCCTGGCGATCGTTGTGCTGACGCTAACTTCTGGTATACGGCGCGACGACAACCTCGACACGCTGGAACTCCTTGAGAGTCGAGTATCCGGTCGTGGCCATCGAGCGACGCAACGCGCCCATCAAATTCACCCGACCGTCGGGGTGCGAGCTGGGGCCGTTCAGAATCTCGGCGAGCGGCGCGAGCTGGCCGACCTCCACGCGGTGCCCGCGCGGCAATTCGGGGTGGTGTGCCTCAGCGCCCCAGTGCCAACCGCCGCCGGGCACGTCGGTCGCGCGCGCGAGGGTCGAACCGAGCATCACCGCATCAGCCCCGACCGAGATCGCCTTGACGATGTCGCCTGAGCTGCCGAGCCCGCCGTCGGCGATCACGTGCACGTAGCGCCCGCCCGATTCGTCCATGTAGTCGCGGCGTGCACCGGCGACATCCGCCACCGCCGTCGCCATCGGTGCATGGATGCCGAGGGTCGCGCGAGTCGTGGACGCCGCGCCGCCGCCGAAACCGACGAGCACTCCCGCAGCGCCGGTGCGCATGAGGTGCAGTGCGGCGGTGTAGGTCGCCGCACCTCCGACGATCACCGGCACGTCGAGCTCGTAGATGAACTTCTTGAGATTGAGCGGCTCGCTCGCCTTCGAGACGTGCTCGGCACTCACGGTGGTGCCGCGAATGACGAAGATGTCGACGCCCGCGTCGATGACGGTCGCGGAGAACTCCTGGGTGCGCTGCGGGCTCAGCGCCGCGGCAACCGTGACTCCGGCTTGGCGGATCTCGGCAATGCGCTCTTTGATGAGCTCGGGCTTGATCGGCTCGGAATAGAGCTCCTGCATGCGACGCGTCGCCACCGCCGCTGGTAGTGCGCGGATCTCTGACAGCACTCGCTCGGGGTTCTCGTAACGGGTCCAGACGCCCTCGAGGTCGAGCACACCGAGCCCGCCGAGTCGACCCATCTCGATTGCCGTCGACGGCGACACGACGGAATCCATTGGTGCGGCGAGCACCGGGATCTGAAATTCGTACGCGTCGATGCTCCAGGTGACCGACACGTCTCGCGGGTCGCGGGTGCGACGGCTCGGCACGATCGCAATGTCGTCGAAGGCGTAGACGCGGCGCGCGCGCTTGGCGTTACCGATTTCGATGTCGTTCACCGCACCAGCCTACCGACCCCGCGCCGCGGTGTCGGATGATGCGATGATCGTCGCTCTCGACCGGCGAGGCGCGGCCCGCGTCGCCTGCTTGGCGCGGCCCGCGTCGCCTGCGCGCTGTGGCGGGCGTCGCCTGCTTGGCGCGGCATCCGTCATGCTGGAGCCATGACGACCGTTCGCGCTGACCCCCTCGAGCTGCTTCGCGCGCGCACGAGCGTGAAGTGGACGCTGCACCCGCCCGAAGTGCTGCCGCTGTTCGTCGCCGAGATGGATTACCCGCTCGCTGAGCCGATCACCGCCGCACTCGTCGACGCCGTTTCCCGCTCCGACACCGGCTACGCCGTGGGGCCCGGAGCGCTCGCGCCGGCGTTTGCGTCGTTCGCCGCCGGGCGGTGGGGGTGGACTGTCGAGCCGTCGCGCATCCGCACGACCTCTGACGTGAGCGTCGCGATCGTCGAAACGTTGCG